>JAHBXR010000003.1 GCA_019636335.1 Pirellulales bacterium | reverse complement strand
CCGACGCGCATCGGTCGGGCCGCCCCCCCTCTCACCGGTCGGCACGTGGTATACCGCTCACGACTGGTAGGATGCGGCGTCGAGTTCGAGATGATCTTCATCGGCCAGCGAGTCGGGCCAGAAGATGATGCAGCGCTCGTCTGCTTCGAGCGTCTCGATCATTTCGCGGCAGGCTCGCGTCACCTCGGGCTCGAAGCTGATCGTGAGCCAGCCGAGCGCGCTGGCCGAGATGGCCAGATCGCCGCGCGAGACGGTGCCCGGCAGTCGCCCCTTCGCCGAGGTGACCACCAGGTGGGCAGCACGCGCACGCCGCTGTACCACGTCGGGCAGGTAGGCGTCGAAATCACCGGGCAGCACCAGCACGGCCGAAAGCTGTCGCCCAGCCGGCAGCTTCTCGCAGGCCCGCCATAGGGCGAGCAGTTCGTGCGCCGTGCGGTAACGCACGAAAGTGACGCCCCCTGGTGCTTCCTCGACGCGTGCCGGCCATTCGAGTTCTTCGCCATCGTCGTTCGGCCGTGGGCAGCGGTAATCGGCCTTCGTACAGGGGGAAAGCATCGTGTCTCCTTGAAAGAGGGCGAGTTCGCACGCGGGAATACGACCGTAACGGGGCATACCCCGGCGCTGGCCGTGACGCCAATACTGCCGGATTCGCTTCAGGATGCTCATGGCCGAGGCCTCCGATTCTCGGGGAAACTTGTCTCGAGTGCCCAGGGCAATCATCGCCCGCGCGGCTAAGTCCAGCGTGAAACCTCGATAAAATCGAGTTCATGCACGTAAATCGAGTTCCGGGTGGATCGCGCGCCGCTGCGCACTAGGCAGTTGCCCCCCGAAGATGAAGCAGATTTCATCTTCGCCTCAGGTGGCATTCAGGCAGCCACGGTAGAATGGAGAGACAGCTCTCTCCCCTTCTTTTCCATGGTTCGCCACTCCATGAGTAGTCGCATCCTGCTCGTCGAAGATGAACGGCGGATTGCCGATTTTCTCGTGCGGGGGCTCACCGAAGAGGGGTACCAGGTCGAGCATGCCGCCGATGGCCCCACCGGAGATCATGCCCTCCATCACGGAACGTGGGACCTGGTGCTGCTCGATTGGTGGCTGCCCGGCGAAGACGGCATCGATCTGCTCAAGCGATTCCGCGGCCGCAATCGCTCGACCCCCGTGATCATGCTGACCGCGCGCGACGCCGTGCCCGAACGGGTCGCGGGACTCGACGCCGGCGCGGACGACTATTTGTGCAAGCCCTTCGCCTTCGAGGAACTACTGGCGCGGATTCGCGCGCTCTTACGCCGTCCGGAACAGCAATCGGGGCTGGTGCTCGAGAAGTTGGGCATCCGGGCCGATCTCGCCAGCCAGCGCGCCACGCGCGAGACGATTCCGCTCGAACTGACGGCCAAGGAATTTTCGCTCCTGTGCCTGTTCTTGAGGCATCCTGGCACGGTGCTCTCGCGGACGCGAATCTTCGATAGCGTCTGGGGCGATCAATACGACGGCCTGTCGAACACGATCGAGGTCCACGTGAAGGAACTGCGTCGCAAGCTAGAGGCCTACGGTCCCCGGGTCATTCAAACGCGGCGCGGCCGCGGGTACGTCTTCGAAACCGAAACCGGAGACGACGACTAACATGACCCTGGTGAATCGTGTTTCGGCGTTCTTTCTAGCGGCGCTCGCCATCTGCCTGGCAGGATATTCGCTGCTGGGCTACGTGCTGATCCGCGAACACCTTTACGGCCAGTTCGACAATCGGTTGCGCAATGCCTTCCGGGTACTCACCGCCGCCATCGAAGTCGAGCCCGAGGGGGTCAAATGGCAGCCCTCGGACCACACGATCATGCTCGGCGACGAGCGCGACGCGGACGACGTGCGTTGGGTGATTACCGATCCGCGCGGTCACGTCGTCGATCGGTCGCGTAATCTCGACGCCGCCACGGTCGCCGATGCCCGGCTGCTCGAATGGTCGGCGCGGAGCGCCGGCGATCCGCACGAGATCGTCGATGTGGCCCCGTGGCGTCTGATGCAGCAGACGCTGGCAGCGCCCGATCCCAGCTCGGGTGACGATCGTGACGCGGATGAGTTCGACGCCCTGACCCTGACCGTGGCCGGCGTACCGGGAGAGTTGCACGCCAACTTGTTCCAGTTGGCACTCCTGCTCGTCATGCTGCCTGCGGCGTTATGGATCGTGGCGGCGATCGTGGGCCGGCGTTACTGCCAGCGGGCGCTTCATCCCGTCCGTTCGATGGCAGACCAGGCGCGCGCCATGCAGGGAGCCGATTTTCAAACGCGGATGGACGTGGCCGCGCGTCGCGACGAACTAGGCGAACTGGCCCTCGCCTTCAACGGACTGCTCGATCAATTGCAGCAAGCCTTCGAGCGCCAGCGACGCTTCACCGGCAACGCGGCGCACCAACTGCGTACTCCGCTGACGGTATTGCGCGGCGAGATCGATCTCGCCCTGCGCCGGCCGCGCAGCGCCGACGAATATCGCCAGACACTCGAAACGTTGAGTCGCCAGACAGAAAATCTGCAACAGATTGTCGAGACCCTCTTGTTCCTTGCCCGGGCCGAAAGCGATGCCGCGGCGCCGCAGAAGGACGAACTGGCATTGGCCGCCTGGTTGCCCGAACACCTGGCCCGCTGGCGGGCGCACGAGCGTGGCGATGACCTCACCTGCTCGATCGATCCCCGGGCGCGCGTGCTGGCCTCAGCCACGCTGCTGGGTCAAGCGATCGATAATCTGCTCGAGAACGCGATGAAGTACAGCCCCGCGGGCACGCCCGTGCAGGTACACGTCATCACCCAAGGCCCGGAGGTGGCCATCTCGGTCGAGGATGACGGCATCGGCGTGCCGGCTTCCGAGCGGGACCTGGTCTTTGCCCCCTTCTATCGATCTCCGGCAGCCAGGCAATCGGGCTCGGAAGGGATCGGGCTCGGATTAGCGCTCGTGGCTCGCGTGGCCGAGGCGCTCGGTGGCCGTGTGGCGTGCGAGGCGAAAGGCACGCGCGGCGCGCGCTTCGTGCTGTACCTGCCGCTGTCAGCTTCTGTGGGCCACACGACGGATTACGATCTCGCTCAGGGCCAGAGCCTGTCGTGATGACTGGACACCACGCTCCCGCACAACGGGAAAAGCAGGGCTGACTTGCGGATCGTGCGGCCCTAGCTATAGTGTACAAAAACACACCTATCCTTGGCGCGTGGGCGATTGAGCCATGAACTGGATGTTGATGGACATGAACTCTTACTTCGCCTCGGTGGAACAATATCTCCGCCCCGAGTTGCGCGGTCGGCCCGTGGGGGTGATTCCGGTCGAAACCGACAGCACCTGCACGATTGCAGCGAGCTACGAGGCCAAGCAATGCGGCGTGAAGACAGGAACCCTGGTTCCGGAAGCGAGGCGTTTGTGTCCCGGCATCGTGCTGGTCAAGGCGCGCCCGCGGATCTACGTCCAGATCCACCACCGCGTGCTTCAAAGCGTCGACCAATGCGCCCAAGTCGAGCGTGTCTATTCCATCGATGAATGGAGCTTTCGACTGCGAGGCGAAGACCGACATCCCGCGCAGGCCCAACGGCTTGCGCGGCGCATCAAGCGGCAAATCGGCAAAGATTTTGGTCCTTGGATGACGTGCTCCATTGGTATCGCCAGCACGCGCCTGCTGGCCAAAATAGCCAGTAATCTGCAGAAACCGGATGGGCTGGTTGTGCTCGAGATCAGCGACCTGCCCGATCGTCTCGATCATCTGCCGCTCGAAAGTCTCTGCGGCATCGGTCACGGCATGCGCGTGCGTCTCGAGGGATATGGCATCCGGACCGTGCGCGAGCTCTGGGCGATTCGCCAGGAGCAGGCCGTGCGGATTTGGGGGTCGGTAGCGGGGGCTAGCTGGTGGGCGGGCTTTCACGGCCACGATGAGCCGGAGCAGCCGATCCAGCGCCGATCCATGAGCCACAGCAATGTGCTGGCTCCCCCTTTTCGGAACGAGGAATCGGCACACGGCATCCTGGTGAAGCTCGTCTGTAAGCTGGCCTACCGATTGAGGCAAGTCGGATACTCCGCCAGCAGCTTACAGGTCTCCGTTCAGGACCTGCGCGGCGCTCGATTTTCGGATGAGATCGGGTTGCCGCGGACCAACGATACGCCCACGTTATTGGGGCAGTTCTCCAAGCTGTGGCAAAGACGCCCCGCGAGCCTCTCTCCGCCAAAGAAAGTGGGGGTCTGCGTCACGGGGCTGGAGTTGACCTCGCAACTTTCTCGCGTGTTGTTCGACGAGATCGACAAGCTGCAGCACATCTCGCAGGCGATCGATGAGATTAACCATCGCTGGGGACCGTCGGCCATTTACTACGCCCCGGCACATCCCTATCGCGATGCGCTGGAGAACAAAATTGCCTTCGGGCGAATTCCCGACGAATGCGAATGGTAGCGGGCCCGCGTGAATCGGGCTCGCTGGCTTCCTGCCGAGAAAAAAAGAAGCGTCTACCCCGCCGTGTCGAGGTAGGGATCCTGCCCCATTTGCGTCTGCAGCTTCTTCCGTTCTTTCTCGTAGTGCATGAGCACCTTGCGGTCGCGGTAGTGGCGGCGTTCGATGCGGCTTTGTGCCTTGCGGAACAGCTTGCCGCTCGTCCTGACGCGGCCGGGATTGTCCGTGCCTTGTGCCTTCAACTTGCGCGAACGATTCGGCCCCAGGCCGCCGAGCAGAATGTCGTCGTCGAGCGCCAGATACTGACGGAACGTACCGGGATCCCCCTGGCGTCCGCAACGGCCGATCAACTGGCGGTCGATACGGGCCGAATCGTGCATCTCGGTACAGATGACGTGCAGGCCACCGAGCTCGTGGATCCCTTCTCCCAACTTGATGTCGGTACCGCGGCCGGCCATGTTGGTCGACACGGTGACGCGTGCGCGCTGACCGGCCCGCGCCACGATATCGGCCTCGGTCGCGATATGGTTGGCGTTGAGCACCTGGTGCTCGATGCCGATGGCCGTCAGCAGCCGCGAGAGCAGTTCCGATTTGTCGATCGAGCGCGTGCCGATCAGGATCGGCCGGCCCGTGGAGTGTACCTCGCGCACTTCATCGATGATCGCGTCCCATTTCGCTTCGGCGGTGCCAAAGACGGCATCGTCCAGCCGCTCGCGCACCGCGGGGCGGTTCGTGGGAATCGGCACGACGCGCAGCTTGTAAATTTTGTGCAACTCGCGCGAGGAACTCGACGCCGTGCCGGTCATACCGGCCAGGCGCTCGTAGCGCAGAAAGAAATCCTGCACGGTGACGCGGGCGGCCTGCCCCGTTTCCACGGTCACCTTGACCTCCTCGCGGGCCTCGACGGCCTGATGCAGACCGTCGCGCCACTTGCGCCCCTCGGCCAGGCGGCCGGTGAACTCGTCGACGATCACGATTTCGCCATCGCGGATCACGTACTGACGATCGAGCGTGAAGGCGCGCTCGACCTTGATGGCCCGCTCCACGTACTCGTAGATCGTGAACATGCCGACGGCGTCCATCGCCTCAGGCTTGGGCAGCATGCGCACGAGCTGCCGACCGGCTGCCGTCAACTCGACCGACTGCCGCTCGTGATCGTAGTCGTAGTGCTCTTCGTCTTCGAACTCGTTCGTGATGCCGGCGCTCCACTTGTAACACTCGACGGCGATCTTTTGCGCCTCGCTGGGCAAGGCACTGATGATCAGCGGCGTGCGGGCCTCGTCGATGAGAATACTGTCCGCCTCGTCGACCAGGGCATAGTAGGCGCCCCGCTGCACCGGCTTTTCGCTACTACCGGCCGAGTCGTGTCCCAGCATGCCCCCGAGGAAATCGACCTGGCCTTCGCGAATGCGGCGCAGCAACAGGCGGTCGCGCAGGAAATCGAAGCCGAATTCCTTGGCCGTGCCGTAGGTGATATCGCAGGCGTAGGCCTCGCGTCGCTTGGCCTGCGACATCTGCGTTTCGACCACGCCGACCGTCATGCCCAGCATCTCGTAAATCGGCCGCATCCACTCGGCGTCGCGGCGAGCCAGATAGTCGTTGACCGTGGCCAGGTGGACGCCGCGTCCGATCAGCGCATTGAGATACAGCGGCAGCGTGGCCGTCAGCGTCTTGCCTTCGCCCGTCTGCATTTCGGCGATCGAGTGGTGGTGCATAGCGATGCCGCCAAGCATCTGCACGTCGTAGTGCCGCATGCCCATCGTGCGGCGACCCGCCTCGCGCACCAGGGCAAATGCCTCGGGCAGCAGACGATCGAGGGGCTCTTGGGCCTTGGCCCGGTAGCGTATCGACAGGCTGCGTTTGCGCAGCTCGTGATCGTTCAACTCGAGCAACTCCGGCTCGAACGAGGCGATCTTCGGCAACAGCAGCGACCAGCTCGCCAGCCGACGCCCCACGGGCCCCGAGGTCCACGACTGCACGCGAGCGGTAAGAGATTGACCGATGAGGTTCAACGATGGTGTTCCGGCAGACGTTTCTAGAAGGAATCAGCGACGGCGGCGTTTTGTCTCGCCGTTGTGCAGCGAGATCTTCGTCGCCCGTCTGTATTACTTGGGGTACTCTCCGTTCCAGTCTAAGTAATCCCCTAAAACCCCTCAACGCAATTGTAGGTCGCGCCGCGCGCAAGGGAATTGACGATTCTGCCGGCCGTTGCAGCGACGCAGTCCATCGCACCGGGGCATCACGGCCGTGGCCGCGGCGCGTCGAGGGGCAGGATCCATTCATTATGGCCAAAAAGCCGTAAAGGCACGGCGGCCAGATCGGCCTGCGGATCGATGAGCAACTGCGGAGGACGCGGCACCAGGGCGACGTAGTTCGTCACGAAGACGCGCGGGCGGCGCCCCTGCTCTTGCTCCCAAAGTTCGGCAATACGATTCGCATACTGGTGAATCATGTAGGGTCGCACCTGCATCATCGAGTCTTGCAAGCGCAACAGGTCAGCGTGCTGATTCCAGAGCAACTGATAGTTGCCCTGCGGGTCGGCATAGACGAGCGTCCGCGGCAGCGACGACCACTCCCAATGCGCGTTGCGTTCCAACTCAGCGAACACGTGCTGCGCGGCGGCCCCCAGGGGGGCGAGCTTCGCGCGATCGAGGCGCATCACGCCCTTGTCGTCCGTTTGTGCGAGCGCCGCGTCGTCGATCACGTAGATGCCCGCGGGAACCGACTTCGCGCCGGAGGTGGCCAAGGGAACCGAGTCTCGCAACAAGGCGCGCAATTGGCGGCCATACTCCGGCTCGACCAAGAGGATCGAGAGGGCCAGTTGCAGGCTCTGGAGCTTGCCGTCGTAGTCGGGCGCGCCCGGGGTGGCGTCCTCCACTTCGGCGGCACGAATCTGGGCGTAACGCCCGGCATCGCTGAGATGCACGGGGACACGGTCCGCCGTGAGCTGCTTATCCCAGCCGTTGAGCAGTTCGGCAAGCGTCCGCGGGACGACCAAGGGATCGCCCGCGACGGGCCGTTGAAACGCCTGTTGCCAAAGCGAGCCGATCCGCGAGCGCGACTCCTCCAGCGTCGGCGCCGGCCGATCGGCGGGAAGATCGTGCCGCGCGTTGTAAATCAATCGCTCGCCAACGAAGGGAGAGTATTCGATGAACAGCTCGGGCATGGCCCGCCAATCGATCGCCGCGGGGGCCACGTCATGATAGACCGTGACCGGCGTGCCCAAGGCCTGCCAGTCGATCTGCCAGGCGCCCTGGGCATCGCGCCCGAGCACGCGTGCGTCTTCGACGCGAAACACGGGAGACCGCGTCAACTTGAGATTGCTCTTCATCCGCCAACTGAAGCGTTCTCCCTCGTTGGTCCAATTCACGTCGCCGGCGATGGCGTAGTGTCTCAAGGGCCACAAGGCTTGAAAGGCGACCCAAGCGACGATCATGGCGAACGCCACGCTGCCGATGAGCTCGTGCCGCTTCGGCGCGACACGTGGCGTCGGAGCAGACCACCAGCCTAGCGCCGCGCCTACCCCCGGCAGCAAGATAGCGCCGCCGATCAGCCAGCGCCACTCGGGGCGGGGAAGACGACGTTCGCGCACGGCATGCCAGAAGCGGCGCGGCCAGTCGGGCTCGAGGAAGATCGTCGCCGACAAGACTCCCAACAGCGGAAACCAGCCGATATCGTCGAAGAACAAAAAGTGGTTCAGGCCGTGAAAGATGAGCGTGAGCACGATGCCCAGCGCGCGCGTGCGGCGAAAAACGAGCAGGAATCCGATCAGCAGGTCGTAGAGCAAACCGCAGTAGCCCAGAAAATAGGCGGTCTCGGCCCGGCTCGCCAGCTCGCGAATCGGCTGCATGAACGCGGCGGGCAGCAGGGCTTCGTACGGCGCCCAAACGCCCGGATCGCGGAGCAGCGTTTTCATCGGCTCGCCATCGAGCAGGTACTGCGTTTGCAGCTTCGTGACGCCTCCGAAGAAGTACACGAGAAACAATTGCGCTCGCAGCAAGAAGATCGACCAGAACGGCACGTCCGAGGCAGGCTGTCGGCGCGAGGATGTCTGGCGCGAATGACGCCAGCGGTCGAGGCTGAAGACCTGCGCGGCAGGCATCCAGGCGAGCAGGAACAAGAGCAAACACTCGAGATAGTAGTGGTTGTTGTAGATCGATTCGTCGAGCAAAAAGATGTACGTGCGGGCCAGGAATGCCACGACGATCGCCACGCGGTAGTACAGCCCCAACGCGACGAACGAGCCGGCTAACAACAGAACCAGGCAGTGCGTGGTCATTCCCGGCTCGGGCCAGGGACGTACCCATTCGAAGCCGTGGTAGGGAAAGAACCAGTGCGCCGGGGGCATCGAGAAATGGTTCGCCACGCCGACGGCGTAATCGGCTTCGCTCGCCGAGCTGGGTACCAGCAGCGAGCAGGCCGTCAACACGACCTCCACCCCCAGGAAGATGCGGAACATCGCCAGCGACGCGCCATCGACCCGCGTGGAAAGCAGCTCGACGAAGCGGTTCTTCAAGGCGTGCAAGGCGAACGGTCCGACGGGCGGCGAGAACGGGGCACTGACCGAGAAGCGGTCGCGCGGACAACTATCGTCAACCTAGTTGCCGTCGAGGGGGGAATCAAGATTCGACCCGATTCCCTCCCGGTGCTCAGGCCGGGCCGACTATTGCTCCAGCAATTCGATCCGGTCGGCGTAATACAACGGCGCAAAGCCCTTCGAGCTTTCGTCGTATTCGCCAAGTTGACCGTAGGCGGTGACGTAGTCGCCCGGGCGCAGGTCCCCCATGTCCGTGTCGTCGGGCAGGAGCACGCTGCCACCGTGATCGTCGGTGGCGCCGTCGATCGGGATGTAGCGCAGCTTCCAGCGCCGTCCGACTTCGGAATACTCGAGTTGGCCTTTCACCCAGCGATACTGCGGATCGTAACCATAGACGGCGGCATAACCGTCGGCCACTTCGTCGCGCAGGGCCGGACGGCGAGCTACCGCATAGACCGAATTCGAAGCCTCCCTACCGGCCGGCTTCGCATACGACGCGCTCTGCACTGCGTTCGGACGCGCGGGAGGAAGTTGGCCGATCTCGACGATATCGCCAGCGGGCTGGAATCGTGCCGGTTCTTGCTCGGCCGATGGCATAACGTGCTCATCGGCGACGACTTCGCTTTTCGCGCTGACCGCCACGACGTCTCCTGGCACGGTGGCCGGTTGTTTCTCGTTCAATCGCACGACCGACCATTGTGGCACGCTCACCACGGCCTGCGTGGCCGGTGCCACGGCGCCGGCCGGCTCGGCTGCCGCGGCCTGTTCAGTAAGGGGTGCCCGCGGAGCAACGGCCGGCGTCGACCAGCGTCCACGCGTCAGACTGGTTCCGCCGACCATTTGCTGTTGCGGCGTCGCGCTCACCACTTTCATGCGCTGCGTCGAGGCCGGAGGCGCGGAACTCGTCCCCAGCGGGGGCATCGTCGTGGGTGGGGCGCCGAACGTGCCGCTGGGCATTTGTCCCCCTGGCGGCACGCTGGGCAACACCGGAGGCGGCGCACCCTGGTAGTACGGCGCCGCCGGCGGCGCGGCTGTCGTCCCCGTGCCTGGGGGTGGCACCGTCGTCGGCCCAAAAAAGGGATTCTGCATCGGCGCGTTGGAATGGCAGCCTGCCAGTAATACGACGCTCGCTGTCAGCGTCCAAAGCCGGCTCATGAAAAAGTTCCTCAAGTATTCCCACGCGACAAAGCGTGCTTGGACGAACGACTGGCGCCGGGCGGTCGCCTGGTTGGCCCGAACGGCCTCGAGACAAGTCTCCATCCACGATCCGGTAGCCGGGCGGAGGATGGGGGGCAGTAGATTACCGATTCGAGAGGGTGTGTCCAGGTCGGTTTCGCGCGCCAACACCTCTCCGCACGATTCCACCAACACGCTAGCGGCCCACGATGGCATCGAGTCCGCAGCGCCGGTAGAGTGGGCGAGTATTCCGCCGCCGTCAGCAGCGATGTGACAGCACCCGGCGCCGACTTGAACGTGGAAAACGTATGATGCGCATCCATCGATCCGCTACTCGTCGTGTGCAAGTGCTGGCACTGCGCACCGGGACGTTCGTGCTTTTGCTGGGAGTCTTGTCGATGATCTCGCCCGTTGCCCGCGGATACGATCGGCCCGCCAAGAATCGCCATCAGAGCCGCTCGGTCGTGACGGCGACAAACGGCATGGTGGCCACGAGCCAGCCACTGGCGGCGCAGATCGGACTCGACGTGCTCAAGCAAGGTGGCAATGCGGCCGATGCCGCCATCGCCGCGAGCGCCGCCATCGGACTGATGGAGCCCATGAGTTGCGGCATCGGTGGCGATGTCTTCGTCATCTACTGGGACGCCAGGTCGAAGCGACTCTATGGTCTCAATGGCAGCGGGCGCAGCCCGGGTACAATCTCGCGCGACATCTTTGCCGCCAAGGGAATGCAGTACATCCCCGACGCGGGACCGCTGTCGTGGTCGGTGCCCGGCTGCGTCGCGGGCTGGGAGGATCTCCGCGAACGTTTCGGCACCAAGAGCCTGGCCGAGTTGCTCGCGCCTTCGATCGAGTCTGCCGAGCAAGGCTTCGCGGTGACGGAGATCATCGCCGCGGGGTGGCAGGCCTCGACGCGAATGTTGTCGCAGCACCCCGACTCGGCAAGAACATATCTTCCCGGCGGCCGCGCGCCGGTCGAGGGGGAGATCTTTCGCAACCCTGATCTCGCGCGCAGCTACCGAGCGCTCGCCACGGGGGGACGCGATGCGTTCTATCGTGGCCCGCTGGCCGAGGCCATCGTGGCCTTCAGCCACACGCAGGGTGGTTACTTCGAATTGGACGATTTCGCCGAACATCGCTCGGAATGGATCGAGCCGGTGTCAACGACGTACCGCGGGCACGAAGTCTGGGAGCTCCCGCCCAACGGTCAAGGCATTGCCGTACTGCAGATCTTGAACCTGCTCGAGCCCTACGATCTGAAATCGATGGGGCACAACAGCGCGGAGTATCTGCACCTGCTGATCGAGGCCAAGAAGCTCGCCTATGCCGACCGGGCCAGGTTCTACGCCGATCCGGCCTTCGCGAAGTTGCCCACTGCCGAGTTGATCTCGAAACCTTACGCCGACGCGCGTCGCAAGTTGATCGACCGCCAGCGGGCGGCACAAAAGGTTCCACCTGGGGATCCGAAGCTCGCCCACGGCGACACGATCTATCTCACCGTGGTCGACCGCGACCGCAACTGCTGCTCGTTCATCCAAAGCAACTATTATGGCTTTGGCTCGGGAATGGTGCCGGGCAACCTGGGCTTCGTGCTGCAGAATCGGGGCGCGCTCTTCTCGCTCGATCCCCAGCATGCGAACACGCTGGAGCCACGCAAGCTCCCCTTTCACACCATCATTCCGGCGATGGCCACTCAGGATGGCGTACCCTGGCTCGTGTTCGGCGTCATGGGAGGCGACATGCAGCCGCAGGGGCACGTGCAGGTGTTCCTGAACATGGTCGAGTTCGGCATGAACGTGCAAGAAGCGGGAGACGCGGCGCGGGTGCGGCACCTGGGCAGCGCCACCCCCACCAGCGAACCGGCCGATCCGCAGGGTGGCCTCGTGACTGTCGAATCGGGCGTCAGCGAACAGGCGATCGCCGGCCTACGCGCCAAAGGGCACCGCGTCGAGCAGAGCGTGGGAGACTTTGGCGGATACCAGGCGATTCGGATCGACTGGCGGCACGGCACGCTCGCCGGCGGAACCGAACCGCGCAAAGATGGCGCGGCAGTCGGCTATTAAAGCCAGGGAGTCACTAGGTCGCCGGGAAGCGGCCCTCGTACTGCAGATTCTCGACGAACGACTTGGCGTCGGTGTAATCCTGCGGGCGCATGTTGCGAATGTTCGCCAGCAGCGCCTGGAGCAAACCGTCGGCCGTGGCCGAGATGGCTTCATAAATCTGCGGATCGACGTGCCCCGAGTTTTGTGCACGTTGGGAAAACAACGTGTCGAGCTCTTGCCGATACTGCGCGTAGTCTTGCGTCTGCAACGATAAGGGCCAGTCGATGCTACCGGTCACCGGATCAAGATCGGCCGCCCCCGGTCGTTCGAGCCGCACCTTGGGCGTATTGCGGAAGGGCTCGGCACCCGGCGAACGGGTGTTGCGGGCAGCCCGTTCCGCCGCGAGATACGAATGGTTCATCTGTCGCATCTCGAAGTAGGTCTGCGTCGCCTTCAGGCGATTGTCGAGTTCTTGCGAGCGAGCGGCCTCGAGGTTTTGCACGGCCATCGAGTCGAAGAGATTAGCCATGCCTTGCGACCGCACCAGGTCGGCCATGCCGCGCTGGTAACCCTCGGCCGCCGTCGAGGCATGCCAGCCGCCGTAGTAGGGCCCCCATTGCGCATCGGCCTGACTGGCCGTGGCCAACAGCAGGACGATCACCGCAGGTACGACTCGCTTCATCGCTTGTTCCTCGGGCGGGGCGAAACCGCGACCCCTCCTGGCCCGTAGCACCTTCCAGGGGAGCCGGCACAACCGTGCCCGGCTCGCGGGCGCCGTTTCGCTTACGGAAAACTATATGCCAAAAAACGGTGCTTGGACACCATTCGGCACACTATATTTACGTGATGGGCCCCCGCCGGGACTCTGCCTAGCGGCTGCCATGTGAACGATTCGGACCGGAGTTTTCGGAGAGGCGATCCCCATGCGCGCAGGTGCGATCTGGTTGGTATTGGTCGGGTGTTTGGCGGTCACGGCGTCGGCCGCCGACTCGACGGATGTGCTGATCAAGAAGCTTTCGACCGGCACGCCGGCCGAGCAACACGACGCCGCCAAGGCGCTCGCCAATGCGGGACCCAGGGCGAAGGGGGCGGTTCCCGCCCTGATCAAGGCGCTCGGCAGCGAGGATGCGGAGCTGCGTTGGCGCGCGGCACGTGCCTTGGGCGCGATCGGTCCGGCAGCCAAAGAGGCTGCGATTCCGCTGGCCGCCCTGCTGACAAAAGATCAAGATCCCATGGTGCGCGCGCATGCGGCTAACGCGTTGGAGCACATCGGCGAGAAGAATCCCACGATCGAATCCGCGCTCGTCCACGCCGTGGCCGATCCTGACGCCACCGTGCGGCGCGAGGCGATCGAGGCCATGCGTCTTCTGAAGCCCGATCCCAAGGTGCTGGTCCCCTTGATGGTCGAGCTGCTCGAAGATTCCGATCCGACGATCGTCACGCAGGCGCTGGCGTCGATCACCGAGCAGGTCGATCCGGATGGCCCCTTCCTGATCGAGGCGTTCAAGAACCCCAAGGCACGCTACTGGGCATGCGTCATCGTGACCGACCTGGGACCGGCCGCGAAGAGTGTCGTCCCCCAGTTGATCGAGACGTTGTCGGCCCCGGAACCGGAAGTCCGCATGCAAGCGTTGGCCGCGCTGGGCTCGATCGGTCCCGACGCCCGTACGGCCGTGCCAGCGATCATCCAGGCGCTCGACGCCAGCGAACCCGCGGTGCGTACCAGCGCCGCCTTCGCCCTGGGTCGCATTGGCGCGGAATCGGCCTTGCCCGCCTTGAAAAAGCACACGACGAGCACGGACCAGTTCTTGAACCTGGTCGCGGCCTGGGCCACCACGCAGATCGCTCCCCAAGACAAAGCAGTGAATGAGCACGCGGCCAAGCTGGCCATCGCGGCCCTCTCGTCCGACGACCCACGCGTGAAGGCTGGCGGCGCGAAGCTGCTGGGCGAATTGGCCAATCCGCCGGCGGCAGCGATTGCTCCGCTGGCCGCCGCGTTGGCAGATGCCGACAAGACGGTCGTGGCGAATGCCATCGGCACGCTGGCCCAATTCGGCGCCGCCGCCGTGCCGGTTTTGACCGAAGCCTTGAACGATGCGCAGCGTCGCGGCCCCGCGGTCGCCACGCTGGCGGCGATCGGTCCGGAGGCCAAGGACGCCGTCGTGGCCCTGGTGCAGATCCCCACGACCGACGATCCCCAGATGCGTCGCGAGGTGGCCCTCGCCATTGGCGCGATCGGCCCTGGAGCTACCGGCGCCGTCGAGGCGCTGATCGGCCTGTTGGGAGATGAGCAGATGGCGGTTCGTTACGGGGCCTGTCACGCCCTGGGACGAATCGGCTCGCCTGCCAAGGCGGCAGTCCCTGCCCTAACCGGGCTGCTCAAGAGCGACGACGCCATGCTGCCGGTCGCGGCGGCCTGGGCCCTGGTTCATATCGAGCCGGGCAATGCGGAACTAGCCAAGCAATTGGTGCCCGTCCTGTCTGGCTCGCTCGAAGACCTGCCCGAGCTGGCCCGGGCGGCCGTGGCCACCACCCTGGGCGAATTGGGCGTCCACGCGCGTCCCGCCGTGCCGGCGCTCAAGCAGTTGCTGGACGACGAAAACCCCGCCGTGCGCGGGGCCGCCGCCGAGGCGCTCAAGCAGATCGAGGCTGCTTCGGCCGGTAACTAGCCCGTCGCCACGTTGCCTGCCGCCGATGGGGATGCCACGTGTTTCTGCTACCCTAGGCCAACGTGTCGCACGGCCTTGTTGGCAGCCCGCGAGCCCCCGTGTACCTTGGGTAACGGGGGATCCACGACGTACGTTTCTGATTCGCCCTCCCGCTCGTGGGAGCTCCCCGGTGGAGCCTCCCTTCTCGGCCGACGGCCAGCGTTCAGGCGCAGGTTGACAGCGACATGATTGAAGACGATTCCGGACGTGACGCCTTTGGGCGATTCACGACGATCATCGAGACGACCGATCCCTTGTTGCTGATGCTCGGCATCGGCATCGTCGTGCTCCTGGTCGTGCTGGGCTTCATGCGCAAGTACGAGGCCCTCTTCGCGGCCTTGCTCGTCTCGGCCGCGATGTCCGGCGTGCAGAGCGAAACGCTCGACTCAGCTCTCACGGTGGTTCGCTGGATCGTGATCGGGATCCTGGCGGCCAACGTCGTTTTTGTGCGCCAACATCCGGGCATCCCCATCGTGATGCTGATCGGCTTCGTCGTGATGGGGCTCGTCTGGAGCATCTTCTCCGAGTCGCTGAGTTGGGCGATTCAATCGGGGGTGCTGTTTCTGGCCACGACGCTCGTGGCGGTCACGTCGGCGAATCTCATGGCCGATCGCGTGGGCATGCGCCGCTTCTTCTGGCTCTATCTGATTCCCACGCTGGTTTGGACCGGTACGGCGCTCGTCTTCCTGCCCGATTTTCTGGCCGGTCGCATGCAGTTCGGCTTCGGGCGATTCCAGGGCTTCGCGGGGTCGTCCGCCGGGTTTTCGACCACGGGCTCGCTCTTGCTCCCCTGCCTGCTTTGGCAGGCGATGCAATCGGGGCGCGTCTACTGGCGTCTCTTGAGCATCGGGATGTTCGTCTTCGTCATGGCATTGCTCCTCCTCAGCACGCAGCGCACGGCGATCTATGGCGGCGTGATTGCCTGCATTCCACTGCTGTTCAGCGCGAATATCCGCGCGCTGGCGGTCGTGCTGGTCGTGGCGCTGGGCACCTGGCTGCTCATGACGCAGTTGTGGGGCGCCATGAACAAGAAACAAAGCGAATTCATCGCCGATCGCATGACCGATACGACGACCACCGGTCGCTACGACTTGTGGATGTACTCGATCAACGAATTGATGCGCGATCCCATGATCGGACGCGGCTTCGGCTCGGATCGCTGGCTGGCCCAGGGGGCGCACCTGTCGCACAAGCAACGTCCGCACAACTGGTATATCGTCACGTGGCACAACACGGGCTTCGGTGGTCTGCTGTGGTTGCTGGCGACGATCGGCGTGGCCGTGCTAGGCGCCTTCCGGCTGACGATTTCGCGCGCCGACGTCGAGATAAAATCGATGGCCCGCCTCATCATGGGGCAGATCCTGGGGATCTGCGCGACCGGAATGACCGAGTCGCTCGGTTCGCCCAGCAATATCCAGACGCTGACCTTTGCCTTCTTCCTGGTCGCGGCCGGACGGCTGGCGATTATCGATCGCCAGGAACAGGCCGACGCCGAGTTCGCCGACGAATACGAATACGACGGCGCCTACGGACCTTCGCTCGCCCATCCGATGTAGGCCAGCGTCTCGCTGCCTGGGCACGCGGCATCACGTGCCCACCGATGGTCTAAAGAACGCGTACGTACCACGATCGCCGATCGAACACGGAACGGTTTTGAGCGGCCTGACAGACCGGACCACTCCCCCCGCGGCGTATACTGGGGAGAGTCCACCATGCGGCTTTCCGCAGACAAGCGGCACCCTATGCTCCGGCCCAGCCACACTCCCCAAAACCAGGCCAGCCAGACGCAGGCCGCTTCGTCGGCACAGCAACTCGTCTGCGTGCTGATGCCGGTCTACAACGAACGCTATCGCGTCCGCGACGCGGTGGCGCAGGTGCTAGCCGCCGATTGGCCGGCGATGTTCGTCCGGCACCTGGTAATCGTGGACGACGGCTCGACCGACGGCACCCGCGACATTCTGCACGAACTGGTGGCCACCTATCCCGGCCAGATCACGCTCATCGAGCACGACGTCAACCAGGGAAAAGGGGCGGCCATCCGGACCGCCATTCGCGCCGCCGAGGGGGACTTCGCGGTCATCCAGGATGCCGACCTCGAATACGATCCCCACGATTGCGTCGACATGCTCGAGTTGCTCGCCTCGGGCAAGGCCGACGTCGTCTACGGTTCGCGCTTCGCCAGCTCGCCACGCCGCCGCGTGCTGTACTACTGGCACTCGCTTGGCAATCGCGTGTTGACCACCCTTTGCAACATGCTGGCCGATTTGAACCTGACCGACATGGAGACCTGCTACAAAGCCTTCCGGCTCGAGTTGCTGAAGAGCATTCCGATCCGCTGCGCGCGGTTCGGCATCGAGCCCGAATTGACGATGAAGGTTGCCAAGCGAGACGTGACGATCTACGAAGTGCCCGTCTCGTACTACGGCCGCACCTACGCCGAGGGTAAGAAGATCACCGCCTGGGACGGCGTGAAAGCGATCGCCACGCTATTGCGGTTCTGGATCATCGACGACCTCTACACCGACGAGTACGGCCAGGCCGAGTTGCACCGCCTGACGACCACGCATCGCTACTATCGCTGGATGGCCGACGCGCTGCGCCCCCACGTCGGCCAGCATGTGCTCGAAATCGGCGCCAGCCTGGGCAGCCTCATGCTACGGCTGCTGCCCCGCGAGCAGTACGTGGCGGCCGAGGCCGAATCGCTGCCGCTGCGCTATCTCGGCAATCGCTTTGCGCGGCATCCTCACGTCGAGGTCCGCTCGCTCGATCCCCGCGTGCGCGACGATTTCGCCGCCTGCGCCGGGCAGTTCGATACCGTGATTGCCGTACATCATCTCGAACACATGGACGACGATCGCCAGGCGCTCGACAACCTGCGTTTGACTCTGGCCGACGGCGGACGCGCCTTGCTCGTCGTCCCGCGCGGCAGGTGGTTGTTCGGTTCGCTCGATGAAGTCCTGGGACACCGGCGGCGCTACGAGCGCGAGGAGTTGCTCGCATTGGCGACGGCGACGGGCTTTGCCGTCGAGAAGATCGTCGACTTCAACCGTGCCGGCGTGCCCGGTTGGGCGCTCAACGCGCGGCTGCTCAAACGGCAGCGGTTCAGTCGCGTGCAGTTGAAGCTCTACGACTCGCTCGTCTGGCTCGTGCGACGCATCGATCGGCTCCTGCCCTGGAAGGGGCTGTCGTGGATCGTCGTGTTGCGCAGGCAGGACGCCACCGACGCGGCCTGATTCAGGCGCACAAGTCGACGCACTGCCCGAGCATGGTGGCCTCCTCGCAGGCGATGCTATCGAGAATCGGCAGCACCGTGCCGAGAATGCCCCCCGAGATCAGGCGATCGACCAGCAGCGACGCGCCCAGGGGGCGTTCGAAGGGGGCCATCCCATCGTCGCCGCGCGCTCCGATAAACGTCAGCCAGCGCGGCGGTACCTGCGCGTTACAGGCCTTGGTGATCCACGATGGCTCGTAGGGCAACGAGCACCAGGGACGCAGTGACGGGCGGCACTCGAGTTTGTAGCCGATGGCCAATCGCGCGGCCGGTGTGCGAGCAATCTTGGCCAACACCAAAGGTAAGAGCGGCGCCGTATTTGTCGGCGTAAGCGGCCTGATCGGCATAGTTGCAACTCTTGGTGCGGGAGGTCGGAATCGACCCATGGATGAGCACCAAGACTGGAGAGCAATTTTCGAGCCGGCGACGGATCAAACGACGCGGCCCGGCGGCAGAAACACGCCGGGCCGCGCTACGATCGTGATTAAGAAGTGGCGCGTCGAAGGCTTACGTCGCGCGGAGCGAAATCGGCCCCGGGGTGAGCGTGTCGCTCTTTCGCCACGCGGGGGTCAACGTGCGTTGCACCGCGTCAACATGTTGACGACGAGTGCTGCACTATTCTTGGCCAACTGCGCGCTTTTTGTCCTTCTCGTCAAGTTCGCCCGCGTGCGGCAGCACATTGGGCAACACGCGCACCGGGGTGGTGAGCTTGAGCGGGAAGGGGGCACCCACGTCGAAGCTGAACTCGGCAAAGAAGGCTACGAAGCCTTTCTTGGGCAGCTCGACCCGAGCGATGTATTCGCCATCGGCCGAGGGGGGCAGCGATTCGCTCTTGTAGTTTTTGCCCACGGCCTCGACGCGAAAATCTCGCCCGTTCGGGTTGCGCGATTGCCAGAGCAGCACTTCCTGCGGAGCCGTGTCGCTCTTGGCCACGATCGAGCCGTCGTCGGCAAACTTCCACGTCAATTGGGGACGTTTCGCGCCGGTCAAGACCGTGTAATAAAACGCGGCCACACTCTCGCGCGCGTCGGTATCGCGCAACGAGTGATCGCCGTTCGCCACGTAGCGCAGATACTTTTCGCCAGGCAACTCATCGAAGTAGAACTGCGAGGAGTCGGGCAGGAAAAACTGATCGCCCGCCGCGTTCACGATGTACTTGGGCATCTCGAGACGGCTGCGATACGCATAGGGATCTTCAATCTCGAGCAGCTCGAGGTACGCCGGGTGATTGCGGCGGTCCATGATCTTGTGCTGCACGTAATTGCCGACGGCGGGGGCCCAGAAACCGTAGGCCGCGTAGTGATGTTCCATCGAAGGGCGCACGTTGAGCACGTCGATCACGATCGGAATAATAGCCGTCACGCGCGAATCGACCGCGCCGGTGAGCCAGGTCGTCCAACCGCGCTTCGATCCGCCCGACACGACGAACTGGTCGATCTGGAGATTGCCCCCTTCTTCGCTGGCCATCAACTCTTGCACGGCGTCCATCGCGCGAACGGCGCTCTTCACCATCGGCAGGCGGGCCGGCCAGGTCTCGTCCTGCGTGCGGATGTACTTGTCCCAGGTGTAGGCGATCAAGTCGTCCTCGACGCGCCCCTTGCCGTCGCCCTGAAACTCGAGGGGCTGGTTGGGCACCTGCTTGAGCTCCGCGGCCACCGAGTGCGTCGCCCGCGCGATATTCGCCGAGACCTCGCTCGCGCCGCTCGGCGCTTCGTCCTTGTTGCTGCCCCCCGTGATGAAGAGAAATGCCTTGTTCGATTTCACTTCGTCCGGCTTGTTGACGATGAGCCAGTGCTTCCAGACCGTGCGATTGACGTCGGCCTCGGTGCGCCACGTCTGCGACGTCAAATCGATCACGAACGTGGTCATGCCGTCTTCGTGCTTCTTGCTCGCGATCTTCCAGGCGAAGCTGTCGTCGCCATTGGCCAGATACCGATCGAGCGCCGTTTCGTGCCTGGCGGCAGGTTCGGCGGCATCGGCCACCTGGCAGGCCACGCCCGACAAGCAACTCGCCAACACGAGCAGACCGTAGAAATTCCAGAGGCCGGATCGCCAACGACGAACACAGCAAGACATGACTGCGACTCCTATCAGGCGGGATGATGCAACGCGGCGTCGATCCGACGACCGGCCACGCTGAGGTGGGCATAAGCTTAGGGGGCGGACGCCGGCGCCGTTTCCTTGACAGGCGCCTTCGATTCGATCGGTTTGACCGCGGCATCCTCGACGACGACCCGAACTTCCGCGGGGAGCAATTCGAGCCTGGGGCGTGTCACGAACGCCAGCAGGTCGGCCACGTCGGCGGGGCTCAAGAGGGCCTCGAATCCCGCCGGCATCAGCGCGTGTTCCGTGGCATGGACGGCAGCGATCTCGCTACGGGGAATCGTCAACTCCGTGCCATCCGCGCGTCGCAACGACATCGCCTGCGACGTTTCGAGCCCGATCGCGCCGTACAGCAATTGTCCCGACTTGGTGACGATGATTGAACCTCGTTGAGAGGGCAAGGCAGCGCGATTCGGATCGAGCAGGCGTGCCAGAAACACCTCCCGCGGCAGCGCCGCCGCCACGGCCAGATCGGAGCCCGTCGTCGAACCATGCCCCGAGATACGGTGGCACGACAGGCAATTCTGAGCAAACAGACTTGCCCCCCGTTCATCGCTCACGGTGGCCTGAATCAAAGGACGGCGGCCGCCACTGTTCGCCGGGGCATCGAGCGTGCCTACTTCCTTCGCGTAACTGGCGATCAAGGCTGCCCGATCGACGTCGGTTGTCGCCGTGAGCAATTTGGCCACGCGCGATTGCTCGCTCGCGTCCGGCAAGTGTTGCAACGCGGCAACGGCGAGCGGTTCGAGATCGGCAAGCGGGATGCGTTGGGCTTCCAGCGCCGCGATCAGCACGGGGCGGGTTGCCGGTGTCCGCAGCAGTGCGGCCACGGCCTCGCGACGAGCCGCGGGTGACAATTCGGCCCAGGCCGAGAAGAGCGTTTCGATCTGCGAACGGTCGCCAGACGTCGCGAGGGCCCACACCGCGGCGGCTTGCACGGCCGGCGGCTGGGCGCCGGAGGCCAGCTTGACGAGTACCGGGCCCGCGGCCGCGGGATCGTCCTCGGCCATCAATCGAATGGCGTCGACTCGCTGACGAGTATCGGCCGAACGGGCCTCGGCCAATTCACGCGCCGCCGCAAAGAGCTTATCGACATGCGCGGCGTTGGCCCCCATGGTCGGCAATTCGCGGCGCAGAGTGTGCAACGGGTGCCCCGTTCGCGCCAATCCCTCGGCCAGCCCCGTGAACAAGGCCCGCTGCCCACGCAGCGTGGGTCCACCAGCCGCGGGAGCGGCACGCTTGAGCACGCGCGTCAGCTCGGCGGGCTGATTGCGGTAACCGATCATCTCGGCAAATTCCGCCAGGACCAGCATCTGTCCGACCGTGGGGGCATTCATCCATTGCGGATTCTTGTCGAGCAGCTTTTCGAGGAACGTGACGGGATCGCGTCCCAAGGCTCCCAGCAAAGTGCGACGAACCCATCGATCGTCGGCGTTCTCCAACGCGATCGTCGCGAGCACGTTCGTCACATCCTCACCGGTCACGTCCCCCAGCGTGGCGGCAAGCTCGAGTCGCACGCGGGGATCGGCGTCGGCGATTACGCCTAGCACGGCCGCGCGAATCTCGTTCGACTTGGCGATCCGAGGTTCGGCCAAACGCAACGCGCTGCTACGCAGGCCGGGATAGACGTCGCTCAGGGCGATAATCAAGGTACGGTCGTCCACCGCGTTCAGACCTTCGAGTACCCATAGGGCATGCAACCGCGCTTTGGCATTTCGCTGGTCGTTGAAAATGGCCCGCAACGCCGGCACGGCATCCTGGGCATTTCGCTCGAGGAGCAAACGCTGGGCGGTTTCTCGCCACCAGCCGTTTTCGTGGCCGAGCATTTGCACCAGTTCGCTATTCGAGGCGCTGGTGAGTTGCGGACGTTTCATCGTGCCGAGCCTGGCCCTTCCGGCTCGCTCGACGGGTCGAATGCGCCACAGGCGTCCTTTGTCGGTGCCGTGGGCCAAGGCCACGCTGGCGCGGGCTTTGGCTCGATCGATTTCCGGGTATTCGTACGCGGCGCGGTAGAAGTCCAGCACGTAGAGCGCCCCGTCCGGCCCCGTTTCGATGCAGACGGGTCGAAACCAGGGATCGGTCGAGCTCAAGAACTCGCCCCGCTCATCGGTGCGATGCGCCACGAAGGTGGCATGCTCGGGATCGAGGCGGCGACGATGCACGACATTCGCCACGGGATCGGCCAGGAAAAGATTGTTGATGTAACGTGTCGGCAGGCCGTTGCCCCGGAAGAAGTGAATGCCGCGACCGGCGCGGATGGGCGTCGTGGCCGGACTCGTACGTGGTGAAAGGTGCTTCGATTCGTCCGGGTTCAAAATGCCGACTACCGACACCTGCGGCGCGAGTTGTGGATTGCGCGTGAAATAGCGTTCTTCGAGCACGACGTGCTGCAGCGGCTCGATGGCCGACGAGGGAAACCGCGCGCCGTAGGTATCCATCGCCAGTCCGGCCGAGCTCGCGCCGGTCAAGGGATCGACTTTGCTCCCGTCGGGCAGAAAACGGAAGTCGCGGCCATCGACTGAGACCCCCTTGCTCTTCGGATCCTGCGGACGATGCAGTTCCCCCTTGCCGCCGTGCGACGCGTAGACCCAGTTGTCGATGCCCCACTGCAAGCTGCCGGGGCGCAACAGCGGATGGCCACCTTCGAGGCCCGTCAGCACCACCTCGCGCTTTTCGGAGATGCCGTCGCGGTCGGCATCGATCAAGTACGTAATATCGCGCGCCGTCATCACCAACAGGCCATCGCGATACGGGAGCACGCTGGTCGGGAGATCGAGCCCGTCGGCAAAGACGGTGAACTTGTCGTAGGTGCCGTTCCAGTCGACATCCTCGAACGTCACGACGCGTCCCGTGGGGTTGCCCGTCGGGTAGTCGGTGATCTCGGCCACGTAGAGACGTCCGTTCGCATCCCACGCCATGTCGACCGGACTGGTGAGATAGGGCTCCGACGTCACCAGCTCAACCTGCAGGTTGCTGTCGGCGAGTCGGAAGGACGCCTTCTCCTTGTTCGGCACTTGGGGGCCAGGCGTTTGGGCCAGGGCCGTACCGGACAGAGCCAGCAGCAGGCAAAGTGGCACACCCAGCCAGGGGGCTTGCGACAAACGCGGCATGAATCTGTTCCTCGATACCGAACCGATCGAATCCTGAGCCGCGCGAACGGCGGACGCAAAGAAGGGGCGATGCCGAGCGGCTTCGGAACGCGAGCACGCACCGAATCGAACGAACCATGATGGCCGTTCGCGGCGGCGGTGTCGCAGGGGGCCCCGTTCACGCGCCCCCCTGCACCGCCATCGTCCCTGGCCGAATCGGGCCGGCCGCCGACGAGTTCCACAATGGGCGATTCCCCTGGGCTTGTCAACTATCCCTGGTGTGAACGGAAAGCGTTACACAAGCGAAAGATGCACGCATTGCCGCGACCCGGTGGGGTCTCGCGTGGCATGAGGGTTTGCCGCCTACGGCTTCTCGGGTTGCAGGACCAGCGTGTGCTTCGTTTCGCCCGGCAGAAACGGAGTCGGCTCTCCCTTGACCCAGGCGGCGTGGCCATCGCCGTAATGGGGCGACAGCGGGTGCCCGCTTTGCCCACCTGGCATGTGGAAAATTCCCTCGGCCTCGCGTCCTGGCGAGACGGCCAGGCGTTGCGACGCCCCGCCACTGGGACGCTGAATGCGGGGCAGATTCTCCGAATCCCCCGCCAGTTGATCGGCGGGCATCGCCAGATTCAGCCAACGGCTGAGCTTCGGAGCGGCCTGTTCGAGCAACGGGTGCTCGATGTCGGCCGTGTTCTGCCGGCCCCACGTCTGCTGGCTGAGGGGCACTTCGCTCAGGTCGAACTCGGCCAGGACTCCGTCGGCCGACGCCAGTAGCAGCTCATCCCAGCTCGCGTACTTGGGGTCCAACAGATGCTCGGGCCGCGACGAGACCAGACTCCACACCGGCCCCTCCGACATGTCGATACTAGCCAGATTGAAACGCTCGTCCTTGAGCTTGCAGGGGCGCACGAGCCCGGCAAGCGCTTCGTCCGTCACGCGATGACGAAACGAGCGCACCAGGCGGAAGCCCACCGAGTCGGGCGAGGCCTGGCCCCCCCAGTTCTCGACGAGTGTCCGCATCTCGGCCCGCTGCGGATGGTCGGCGACCGCTGCGGGGGTCAGCGTATCGAGCAAGAGCTTCTGCCAACGTTCGAGAAAGACGGCTCGATCGTCGAGTTGCACGGCCAGCATGTCCTTTTCCGAGGCCTTGTCGAGCGCGAGCAGATCATCGCGAATCTGCTTGGCGCGGGCACCAAGGTCGTAGAAGCCGTGGCCGAGCTTGGCGAGGTTTTCGCCACTCACGACGCGGGCATTCGCCGTCCAGATACGACCATCGGACGGCGCCTCGATGCGTGGGTACTCCGCGGGCTCGAGGTATCCATCCCAGCGGTGCTTGCCGTCGGCCCAACTCGTGGGAAAACGTCCATCGAAGCCCACGCGGCGCGGCAAGCGTCCCAAAATGCTCCAGGCGATGCGGCCTTCATCATCGGCGACGACAAAGTTCTGCGCGGGCGCCCCGCAGCGGGCCGCCTGGGTCAAGGCGTCGTCGATGTTGTCGATCGTTTCCATGCCGACCAGCCCCATGTTGACCCCTTCGACATCGTGGGCCACCCAGCGCAAGGCCCGGCTGCGTCCCGTGTGATCCTTGTCGATCACGGGTCCCCAGATGGTCGAGTAGACGATCACGGCCTCTTCGTCGCCGCCGAGGACCTTGATGATCTCGACGTCGCGATCCATTTGCCGCGGACCGTCCGGCGTGATGTAGACGCGTTGATCGGCCGGATCGATTTCGAGCTCGATCAGGTCGGCCCAGTCCCCCTGACTGTTCGTGAATCCCCAGGCGATGTGCCCATTGCTCCCCACGATGATCGCCGGGGCGCCGGGCAAGGTAACTCCGGTAATCGTATGTTCTTGGCCCTCTTCGGCAGCAGGCCAAAGGAAGCGTGCCCGATACCAGATGTTGGGCAGGCGGATGCCGAGGTGCATGTCGTTCGCCACGAGCGCTCCGCCGTGGATCGTGTGATCGCCATCCACCGCCCAGCTATTGCTGCCCGGGCGGAACCCCATCAGGGCATCGGTTTCGCGGGCGTTGGGCATCCACGCCCAAGCTCGCTCGGGAGCCGTTGAACGGCGCGGAGTTACCGAGCTCGTGGCCGGGGCGGCCGGCGCCGCGCGCAGGTCGAGCACCGAGGAGTTCGGAATCGGCGGCACCGTGAAGGGCCATCCTTCTACCGGAGCGTCCCATTCGGCCGTCCCCTGTGGAGCAAGAAACTCGACCATCTCTGGGGGCAGCGTGTCGCGCAGCAGTCCCAAGGTCGACTCATCGAGGTAGTCTCCCCCCTGCAGATCGAGATACATCGAAAAGAGACAAAGCACGGAGTCTTCCGGTCGCCACGGCACGGGCGTCACCCCGAGCAGCAAGTACTCGAACGGCGGCGCGCCCAGATCCCCGAGCGCCGCGTTCACGCCCGCGGTGTAGGCATCGAGAATGGCACGTTCTTCCGAGCTCGCCGCGGCGATGACCCTCTCGGCGCGGTGGCGAAATCGATGCACGCGCACCTTGCGATCTTGCGAGAGCACGGGGCGGCCGATGATCTCGGCCAATTCGCCGGCGGCATTGCGGCGCAACAGGTCCATCTGAAAGAAACGATCCTGACCGTGGACATAGCCCGTGCCAAAGGCCAGATCGCGGCGATCCTGCGCGCGGATCGTGGGAATGCCAAGTGCATCGCGCTCGATGGTGATCGGTTGACGAATGCCTTCGACCTGGATCTCGCCGTCGAGTTGCGGCAAGCTGCTGGCAAACTTCTGATAGCCCCAATAAGCCGTCCCCCCCGCGGCCACGGCCACGAGCAGCACGACGACAAGCAGCACGATGACGATGCGTTTCAACATCGAACGGACGACCCCCACCGAAAAACAAGAAGATGCGCGTCTGGCCGTCGCCGTGACAGCCTCTCGCGACAGGCCCCAGAAGCATGACGACGCCGAGAGAACTTCCAGTGTAGCTTCTGCGCGCGCCGGTTCACCAGCAGGCGTGCTGAGATAAATCCTGCCCCCGGCGGCACCCCGGGGCGGATTTCCCGCGGACTACGGTTGCTCCGACGCCGGGTCTTCGCTCGCGGGCAGCTTCTCGCCCGATTCGTCGACCCATTCGACGTCGTTGATCACGAAATTGACGATCGAGCCTCCCGCCGCGCCCGCCGACCCGACGACGGCCACGAACGAAGCATCCCCCTTGTCGAAGGCGATCGTCGCGTTCGTCGCATCGCTGGTCGACAGCGCCTTATTCTCCTGCCAACCGAGACTGCTCAACTTCGTGCGCAGAAACGCGACGATCTCGTCGGCCGGCTGTTTGCAGGAATAGGCGAACGCCCCCAGCGAGATATCCTCGGTGATGGCCTTCGCCCCGTCCGGGACGGGAAGCTCCGCTTTCGACAGTGTCACCGTCGGCCTGGCCGCGTCACCCAAGTCCTCGGGCATGTCCAGTTCCGAGTCGGCGATCGCTTCCGTCTCGGCCAGCACCGAAGCTGGAATCTCGTTTACCTGCACCAGCGAAGACTCTCCCGCCGGGTGCTTGATCTCGATCGCCATGATCGAGGCCCGATCGGGACTCTCGTACACGAGCGCCACGCGCGACTCCCCTTCGATGGTCGCGTCGTTCTTCTTTTGCCAACCGCGTTCCTCGAGTGCCTGGCGGTAAAAGTCGGCGATCTCGCTCAGCGGCAGGGCACTGAGGCAGACCAAGGAGCCGCGGTAATCATCGTACTGCACGCCCGTCGCGTCGGCTGGCGTCGGCAACTCGTGATTCAACAACTGCGTGCTGTACTGCAAGGTCGTCTGGTTGTTCTGCGCGGGCGACACGCTGACGAAGGCGTTGAGATTGATGGCGTTCTTCTTGAAGGTCAGCGTCTGCTGATCGGGGTTGAGGGCGTGCAACGCTTCTTTCGGCCCATATTCCTGCCAACCCGCCGCGGCCAATACCTCGCGCGCCGTGGCTATCACGTCCGATACGCTGGCCGGCGAAACGTAGATCGACGAAGCGACGCCGCCGTACAACAACTTCGAGTCGGGCAGCGGGGGCAAGGTCCGGCTATCGACATTGCCGAGACTCATCAACCGCACGCTCGAGGCATTCTTGTCATCGAACTGCTGCGTGATCGATACCTCGACCCGAAAGTCCCCTCGCACGAACGAAGCCTGCGCAAACTCCTCGCTAACCTGCGGTTGGCCGGGTTGCGTCTGGCCTTCAAACCCCAGGCCTTCCAAGCGTGTTCGCACGTCGTCGAGCGCCAGCGCCGGGGTCTTCTTGATGTTGTACGATGCGATCGTCAGCGTGAGATCGACATCGCTCAGATGGTCGCTGATGGGAAGCTTGCGCAGATCGACTGCCGCGATAGCCTCGGCCAAAGTCGCGGGGATCGTTTCCTTGAGCGGCGGATCGCTCGCCAAGCCCGGCGCCGTGCCCGTCGTGATCGACGTTTCGACCGTGGGGGCCGACTCGTCAGTGGCGGCCGGCAACCGGGGTCCAGGCGTTCCCTTGTCGCCACAGCCTGCCACGACGGCGAGGATCAGCGAACCAAGCATCCAGCGAGCGAAATCCGACCAACAGCGCCGTGTCATGTCCGTCTTTCCTGGGGACTTTGGCTGCCTCTTCCGGGTCCCTACGTGGGCATTTCGGCAGGGCAATGTCCCAAATCTACGACGCTAGCCCACAGGGAGCTAGCCCCGGTACCGATTTCGCGCAGCCTGGCTCTCGACTCGGTCAAGGCGCCGCCGAAGCGGGTGCGCCGGCCAGATTGCTCGCCAGCAGGGCACTCAACCTGGCGATCGTCTCGGCATGCTGCGCGTCGGCCGCGAGATTGCGGTATTCGTGCGGGTCGGCCTCGTGGTCGTACAGTTCCCGCGTACCGTCGTACCATTCGGTATAGCGCCAGCGAGGCGTGCGTACCGAACGGCCCAGCTTGTCCGGATCGAGCGGTTCGGTCGCCGGGCGCGTGCCGACACGGCTCACCAGGGTAAAGGCGGCCTGCTTGGTCCACTCGTCAGGCGAGTGATGCACGAGTGGCGAAAGACTCGTCCCCGGCCGTCCCTGCGGCGCGGGGAGCCCACACAAATCGGCGAGCGTCGGGTAGAGGTCGACCAGCTCGACGATGCCATCGGTCGAGACGCCAGCGGCACTGTTTGGCGCCGCGATCAACAGCGGCACCCGTGCCGCTTCCTCGAAGAGGGTCATCTTGTGCTTCAGCCCGCCATGCTCCCCCAGGTGGTATCCGTGGTCGCTGACAAAGACCACCACGGTATGGCGCCACAGATCGAGCCGATCGAGCGCGGCCCACAGCAGTCCCAACTGCGCATCCATGAAGCTGATCGACGCGTAATAGGCGGCCGTGGTCTCGCGTCGAACGTCGTCGGCCAGCGGTGGGGCGTTCTTCTCGCGCGTCAGTGCCAGGGGCGGGATGTGCTGCAGATGCTCGGCAGGCTCCACCACGAGTGGGATCGTGGCCGGCGGATAGAGGTCGAAGTATTGGCGCGGCGCAATGTAGGGAGTGTGCGGGCGGCGGAAGCCCACCGCCAGAAAGACGGGAGAATCTCCTTGCACCGCCGCCTCGAGCAGTTCGACCGCGCGGCGCGCCACGTGTCCATCCCAGGTTTCGGCATCGGGCGCGTCGAGCACGATCCCCCCTTCCCCCTGTCGTCGTACGATCTGCGTCTCGGGCGGGTTCTTCGCCTCGCGCGTTTCGCGCTCGTCGATGTCCCAGGAGGCCAGATCCTCGAATTCATCTCCCGTGTGAAAGATCTTGCCCACCTTCAGCACGCGGTAACCATGCTGCCGAAAATACTGCGGCAGGAACACGACATTGCCCAAGTGGGTGCGCGGCGGAGTCTTGTTGTCGACCACGCCCGTCACGTCGGGGCGATACCCACTCAGCAGCGAGGTGCGCGAAGGATTGCACACGGGATAGTTGCAGTACGCGCGATCGAAACGCACGCCGCGCTCGGCCAGGCGATCGATATTCGGCGAGCGCACCAGTGGATGGCCATAGCAGCCAAGCGAATTGTTCAAATCGTCGGCCATAATGAAGAGCACGTGCGGCCGCGTCGGTTCATCCGCGAACGTCCTACCGCCGGCAGGGCAACACATCAGGCCGGCAATCGCCGTCACGGCCAGAGTGACCACGCGCCATACGTCACAAGGAAAAGGAACGCGCATGCGCGAAAATACGTGCAGCGTAAGAACCATGACACGAGCCTTCCACGGAATCGGATGGGCAAAACCACGCACGCCCCAACGCGGGACAGGTGACTTCCGTCACGAACGTGATTATGCCCCACCCTTCCGTCGCGAACAAATGCGACGATCGCTTCGGCAGCCTGTCGAATAACGCACACGCGATTATGAAGTCGTCAGAACCAGATTGGTGGGATGGCGTCCAGCGCCGGCGGCCTGGAAGCCGAAGGTGATCTCGGCGCCCGGCGCGATCCGCGCATTCCAGGGGGCCATCTCGATGACGTACCGCGTCCCCACGCGGCTGACGATGACGGCGTTCCAGATGTTCGTGATGTCGGCAGCCAGATCGAACTCGACCCGCCAGCGGTTGGTCGTGGTCGTGGTAACGTTCTTCACCTTGACGTCCATGACGAATCCCGCCCCCCAATCATCGCGATTCGTGAACGTGACGGCGTTCGACGTGGGTGGTGGATCGTTGTCGATGATCGTGCCCGTGCCGGCTCCGGCGGCGATCGTCGCGCCCGCGGGATTGCTCAGGACAACGCGGAACGTTTCGGTCGCCTCGGCGAGCGTGTCGCCGCGTACCGCGATGTCGATCGATTTGGCGGTCTCGCCGGGGGCGAATGTCAGGGTACCGCTGGCGGCATTGTAGTCGGAGCCAGCGATGGCCGTCCCGTCGGCGGTCGCATAGCGCACCGTTACGGGACTCCCCGTTGCCTGCGACAGCGTGACCATGAAGGTCATGGTCTTCGTGCCGCTGTCTCCTTCGGTGATCGAGACGTTGCCGATCGAGACACTCGGCGTCGGCGGCACGACGCTATCGTCGTCGACAATCGTGGCAATCGCGCTCGTGCGTGCCAGGGTGGCGCCGCTCGCATTGCTCAGCACTAGCGAGAACGTCTCGGTCGGTTCGGCCACGAGATCGCGCACGATCGGCACGGCGATGGTTCGCAATGTCTGGCCGGGAGCAAAGGTGATCGTTCCCGTTATCGGTGTAAAGTCATTTCCCGCCGTCGCCGTGCCGGCAGCGGTCGCGAATTGCACGGTGACAGGTTGGCTACTCGCCTGCGACAGCCCTACGGTGAAGACGGCCGTCGTCGTGCTGTTGCCCGTGCCGAAGGGGAATTCGATCGGCTGTAGCTTGGCCACTTTGTTTTGATGGACGCTGTTCCAGTCGTCGGTCAGGATGCCGCCGGTGTCGCCGCTGTTCGGGTTCCAGGACCAGTAAGTCCAACTGATGCCTTGTTGCCCGGGCGCCAGATCGTGCGTGCCGTTGCCGTCGAGGTCCCCGCCGAGATAGGCCGTCATCTTGTCGAACCACTGCTGATCGCTGGCGGTGGCGAGCTTGCTACCGAACTCGCCCAACAGCACCGGCGCGATTCCCTGGCGGAACAGGTAGCCCCAGTTGCGATCCCAAACCTCGGGCAGGTTGTGAGGATAGTTGGGATCGCTGAACCAGGATTGCTGGTAGACCGACGCCGGGTAGTCGTGCGGCGAATAGACGAGCCGGTCGGGCAAGTTGAGGCGCACGGGACTGCTCCCCGCGTTCGACAGATTTCCTCCCCACCAGTAATTGCCCGACGAGGCCTGCTCGACCCCCTCCACCACGATCAGCCAGTTAGGATTCACCGCCAGGATCGCGTTGCCGGCCCGTTCGGCCGCCAATCGCCAGTCGTTCGCGCCGCCGGTGCCCCACGTGGCCGGACCGTGCGGTTCGTTGTGCAGATCGGCGCCGATCACCGTGGGGTTGCCGGCGTAGCGCGCGGCGAGCATCGTCCAGTCGTTGATCCAGCGACTCTCGGGATAGGCCGACGTATACCACAGGCCCGACTCGTTCGCGCTGTTGCCGGCGGCCGAGCGGTGATGGTCGAGCAAAATACGCATTCCGATCTGCCCGGCATAGCCCACGATCTTGTCCATGATCTGCAGGCCATTCAGGCCCACGAGATCCGGATTCTTCGCGAAGTCGATACCGTTGGGCGTACTCCCCGCGTCGAACAACTGATTCGAATAAGGCAGGCGGATCGTGTTGAAGCCGAGTTGCTTCATCTGATCCATCATCGATTGATAACCGCGCGTCCAAAGACCATGCGGCGCGAAATTGCTTGTCTCGAATCCAAACCAGTTCACCCCCGCGATGCGCACGCTTTGATTGTTGGCGTCGAGAATCTGATTGCCCGCGGTATGGAAGAACCCCGTGACGGCCGACGTGGATGGATTTCCCTCGGTCACGCTGACGTCGCCGATCGTGATGCTGGGCAACGTGGGTGGGGTGCTGCCCACGCCGTTGAGCATAATGTTGCGGGGAGCATCGCTTCCCGCGCCGGCGATGAAGCCGAAGGTAATCGTCTTACCGACGGCCAGGGTGTTGTTGTAGCTGGCGCTGGCGATCACATAGTGATTGCCGACGTGGCTGACGATCTTCGCGTCCCACAGGTTGGAAATCGTGCGGCTGTAATCGAACTCGACCTGCCAGTTGTTGATCGTGGCGGCCTGGTCGTTGGTGATGGCGATCTGCCCCTGCAGTCCGCTCCCCCAATCGTTGACGGTCGAATAGGTCGCCGAAAGGGCGAGCCGGTCTTCGAGCGATTCGATGCCGCGGGCCACTTCGCCCACACGGTTTCGCCACGTCGAGGAATTCGAATGGGCGCCGTCGTGCCGCTTGCGAAACAGCCAACTCATCGTGTCAGGCTCCGGGGTTTATTTTTCAGGTGCGCACAAGAGGCGCGCGAAGGTCTCACGCCTGGCGTCGCACGCGCAGCGAAAGACGGCGGGGGGTTCCCCGTTCGGGACGCAATCGATCGATTGCTTCGTGTGATGCGCGACGAAAGGACTTTGCCATTCTGCCCGCGATGGCTCGCGGGTGCGGTGCTTGATGCAGGACCTCACCGAGCGGCCCCGCGGTGGCGAACCTGAACAGGATCGCCTAGCGACAATACGACGATGGCACGGCCAGGGTTTGCCATACCTGAAGAAACGCTGCCCCCCAGGCCGGTTACTCCGGCCAGACTGGCTGTGACGACAGCACACCACGAAAGCGACTTCTCTACTGGCAATGCAAATCGCTAGCGCGCGTGCCACCTTGATGCCGTGCCGCTCGGGGCAGCCTGCTTTTCACGCATTTTGCACCCTTGTGGTAAGCGATCACTACGAATCGCTCGATTCTTCATGTCCGCGCGGCTCGGGATACATCTTGCCCATCAGGCGGGCGAAGGGAATCGCCTCGCGAATGTGCTCCAGCCCGCAGAGCCACGCCAGCGTGCGCTCGACCCCCAGGCCAAAGCCGCCGTGCGGCACCGTGCCATACCGCCGCAGGTCGAGATACCACTCGTACTCATCGGTGGTCATCCCCTGCTCCTTGATGCGCTCGACGAGCGTATCGTAATCGTCTTCGCGCTGGCTGCCGCCGATAATCTCGCCGTAGCCCTCGGGCGCGAGCAGATCGAAGTTGTTCACCCGCGTGCGGTCCTGGTCGTTCACCTTCATGTAGAACGCCTTGCAGCCGCGCGGATAGTGCGTCACGAAGACGGGCCGATCGTGCAGTCGCGCGATGATCGTCTCGTCGCTGCCGCCGAGATCCTCGTGCGGATCGAAGTTCGCCGCCAGGTGCATGTGCTGCGGAATGTTCTCGATCTCGGCGGCCAAATCGTGCGACTCCTGCCGCAGCTCGTGTAGCTCGGCGACGAGCGCATCGTGCAGATGCTTCTTCATGGCCGGCCCCTTGAGCTGCGTTTCCTTCTCCGCCAGCGAATGCTCGACCGCGGCGAGCCGGGCCTGCTTCGCGGCGAGATCCTGCTCGAGAAACTCGCGCACCTTCGGGCCGCGCAGCAGTTCGGCTACCTCGGCGTGCGTCAGGCGGTAGAACGGCTTCGCGATCTTCTCCAGCGACGTCACGTCGCGCCCCAAAAATTCGAGATCGGCCCGATGATCGCGCAGCACGCGCTCGACGATGGAACAAATAAAATCCTCGGCCACCTGCATCACGTCTTCGAGCTCGGCGTAAGCGATCTCCGGCTCGACCATCCAAAATTCAGTCAAGTGGCGGCGCGTCTTGCTCTTCTCGGCGCGGAACGTCGGACCGAAGCAGTAAACGCGACCGAACGCCATCGCCGCGGCCTCGACATAAAGCTGCCCCGTCTGCGCGAGATAGACCGGCTCGCCGAAGTAGTCGACCGTAAAGAGCGTCTGCGTCCCTTCACCCGCGGCGGGCGAAAAGATCGGCGTGTCGATCAGCGTGAAGCCGTGGCGATTGAAGAAGCTGCGAATCTCGTCGACGAGCGTGGCCCGAATCTTCAAGATCGACCATTGCCGGCGTGAGCGCAGGTGCAGGTGCCGGTGCCGCATCAGGAACTCGATGCCGTGCGGCTTCGGCGTGATCGGATAATTCTCGCTGCGATGCACCACCTCGAGACCGGTGACTGCCAGCTCGAAGCCACCCGCCTGGCGTTCGTTGGCCGTCACCGTGCCCGTCACGCGGATCGACGATTCCTGCGTGAGCTTCGACGCCTGCTCGTACAGCGTTTCCGTTTCGGGCGTCTTGGCCACCACACATTGGCACAGACCGCTGCCGTCGCGCACGATGACGAAGGCCACCTTGCCCGAGCTGCGGGTGTTGTAGACCCATCCGGAGAGCGTCACCGTCTCTCCCAGATGACGATGTAGATCGGCAATCGTCCCCCGCACGTGAACCTCGCTCCGTCGCTAGTGTAAGAAAATCGGGCCTCGCTGCACCGGGCGTATCGTAGGACAACCACTCGGTTTCTGCAAAGCGGCGTTTGCTCCGGCGCCTGGTGTGGGCGGTTGGTCGAGCGAAAAGTTCTACGTAGAATCTTGGTATGTCCAGCCAGCCGCGTATTTATTTCGACCAGGCCGCGACGAGTTGGCCCAAGCCGCCGGCGGTGTACGACGCGGTTGAGTCCTACCTGCGCGAGAACGGCGCGCCGCTGGGACGCGGCTCGTACGGCGAGGCCCTGGCCGTGGCCAAAACGGTCAGCGATCTCCGCCGTCGTCTCGCGCGGCTGCTGGGTGCGGGCGACGCGAACCAGATCGTCTTCGGCTTCAACGGCACCGATGTGCTGAACATCGCCATCCACGGTCTCGTCCGCCCCGGCGACCATGTGGTGACGACCACGGTCGAGCACAACTCGGTCCTGCGACCCTTGCGACATTTCGCCGAAACCGCCGATGTCGAACTGACGCACGTCGAGTGCGACGCCGAAGGTGTCGTATCAGCCGACGCAATCGATGCCGCCATCCGGCCAGAAACTCAACTCGTCGTCCTCTCGCACGCGTCGAACGTCACCGGCGCTTTGCAACCGGTCGAAGCAGTAGCCAAACTCGTACGTGCGCGGAAAGGTCCCCGCTTACTCATCGATGCCGCGCAAACGGCTGGACACGTGCCGATCGAAATCGACCGCTGGGGCATCGACCTTCTGGCCACGTCGGGGCACAAAGGACTCCTCGGTCCCCTTGGCACCGGCGTGCTCTACATCCGCCCGGGGCTCGAAGCAGAGATCGCTTCCTTCCGCCAGGGCGGTACCGGCACGCAAAGCGATGACGACCGACAGCCCCCGACGATGCCCGACAAATACGAGCCGGGCAACCATAACGTGCCGGGGCTGGCGGGGCTGGCTGCCGCGGTCGCCTATCTCGAACAACGCGGTATCGACTCCATCCGCCAGCAGGCAGAGGAGTTGACAGCGCAACTCCTCGACGGACTCCGCGTGATCGCTGGGGTCACGATCCACGGCCCGCGCGAGCCCGCGCACCGCGTGGGCGTTGTGAGCCTCTCGATCGAGGGATATGATCCGCAGGAGTTGGCCACCACGCTCGAGACCGCCTTCGGCATTCAAACGCGCGCGGGCATCCACTGTGCCCCGCGGATGCACGCGGCGCTCGGCACGCTCGAGCGAGGTGGCACGTTACGTCTGAGCCTGGGAGTCTTTACCACGGCCGAAGAAATCACGGCGGCGCTCGATGCCATCCGTGCCATCGCCGCCGCCGGTGTCCCCCGCTAGCCGACCCGCAAGCCCCCTGGAACGAAAGAACGGATGCCCTCATGAGCGACGAGCCCTGGTACAAGGACGGCCTGCGTTTCAAATGCACCCAGTGCGGCGACTGCTGCACCGGCGCCCCGGGCTACGTCTGGGTCAATGCCGCCGAGATCGCGGCCTTTGCCAAACGCTTCGACATGCCGGTCGAAGAGTTCGAGAAGCGCTACGTCCGCCGCGTCGGCATCCGCAAGTCGCTCGTCGAGTTCGCCAACGGCGATTGCGTCTTCTTCGACACCGAGAAACGCTGCTGTACGGTCTATGAAGACCGCCCGCGCCAGTGCCGCACGTGGCCCTTCTGGCAGTCGAACGTCCGCACGCCCGAAACCTGGGCCCAGACGTGCGAAGCCTGTCCTGGCAGCGGTCAGGGGAATCTCGTCCCCCTGGAGAGGATCCTGGACCAATTGAAGGTCCAGCGGATCTAAAGCACGACGTCTGGGACACGTCCCCCGCTTCTGCTCTGTTCTCGCTTGCTAGCTCGGCCACGCTGTCAGCATGCGCCCCGGGAGAGCGACTTTGACGTTTTTGCGGGCTGGCTGAAGTTTGACGATCACACTGCCGATAAGGGATGTGACGGCTCACCGTACTCCGAGCGGCGACTGGATCGAGGGCCTTGAACGGCCTGAACGAACCATGCTCGGAACCGGGTGGTCCATTGAGACAAAATGAACATTAGTCGTTTTGCTGTAGACACTTGCGACGAACATCGCGGTCTTGCAAAGCGATCACGACCGATAAGCTCTTTGAAAACCTGAACTTAGTGCCATCGTAGCCAGCGTCCGGCAGACGCGGGTGCAGCGGTTTTTCCGCTTGTTTGCACCGCGCATCGGCCGGCCGCCAAAGTTGAATGTGCTTGACTCTACTTCTTGTGGCACCTACACTTGGAGCGTTACCTGGTGAGTCGGTCGCGGCCATTTTCCGGCCCTCGCGACGCCTTCTGACAGGAGATCCGAGTCGTGACCAAGAAAGAGATCGTCAAGACTATCTCGGACGAGATTGGGCTGACGCAGCTCAAGACGAAAGAGATCGTTCAGAAGACGTTCGACGCGATCGTCGAGACGCTCGTCGATGAACGACGTATCGAGTTGCGAAACTTCGGGGTGTTCGAGGTGAAAAAGCGTGCGGCTCGCAAGGCTCGCAATCCTCGCACCGGAACGAAGGTCTTCGTGCCCGAGAAGTATGTCGTGACGTTCAAGCCAGGTAAGGAGATGGAAGAACGCGTCCGTGAGCTGGAGCGCCGTGAAGGTGCGGCCGCTGCCGCTCAACACGCCGCCTTGCACGGGCCCGACTCCGTCTCGCCAACACTCGGCAACTAACCGAGTTAGGGGCTTCGAGCGGTTCCTTCCGCTCGTCCATTCTCGCGCTGGTCACATCGGCACTAAGTTTCGGTTCTCAAGACCTTTAGAACCACGACGGCTCCCGCGTTCGCTCTCCCAGCGCCACGCGTCGAGTCGATCCAAAACCGAACAATCGCCGAATTGCCGGCTCCGAGTCGCGCCACCCAGCGGCCCCGCGAGCCACACGTCCGACCGAATCTTTTCGACCAGTTACCTATCGTATCGCGCATGGCAGGGACGCCAGAAGCGGTCTCTCCCTGCGCACCACGCTGGCGTTCGCCAGACGTTGGAAGCGTTTTCGACCGTGGGAGTTATGCGATGCAGAGGCTGCTCTTGGTGCTCGTTCTTTGTCTCCCGTTGGGGAGCGCGGTCGGATGCATCATTCCGGCCTATTCGGGCGATCCGGTGCGTCGCGCCCAGCAGTTGATCTTCACGTCGGAAAACCTGCGCTTCATTCTCGACGAATGGGAACGCATCTGGTTCCTCGATCAGCCGAACCACATGAGCCCCTACCGTACACACGGCGGCATCATCTAAGTCGATCGCATCGATCGAATTGGATCGATGGGTCTGGCAATCCACGCAGGGGACGCGAGCGCTCGTTGCTCGCGCCGCCTGCCACCGATACATTGCGGGCGTCATCGCGCGCAGGCGATCGTGCCGCGCGACGCGCTCCACTCGCCCGCGGATGTTCCTGCGACGTGACTGATTCTCCCTTGCCACTGGACGTTACGCTCGGTCGACTGCATCTGCCGAACCCGGTCCTGGTGGCGTCGGGCACCTTCGGCTACGCCCGCGAAATGGCCGGGCTCGTCGAGCTCGCACGACTGGGGGGGATCATTCCCAAGACGATCACCCGCCTGGCGCGTCCCGGCAATCGTCCCTGGCGCACCGTCGAGACGGCGGCGGGCATGCTCAACTCGATCGGTCTCGACAACGACGGCCTCGAGGCCTTCATCGATCACCATCTCCCCTACCTGGGCTCGCTCGGCGCGCCGGCCATCGTGAGCATCGCCGGCCGCACGATCGACGAGTTCGTCGAGATGGCCGCGCGGCTCGACGGCCTACCCGGCGTGGCCGCCCTCGAGCTCAACATCTCCTGCCCCAACGTCAGCGGCGGCGTCGATTTCGGCACCGATCCCGCCAGTTGCGAACGGGTGGTCGGGGGCGTGCGGCGCGCCTGCGGCGTGCCGATCCTCGCCAAGCTCACCCCCAACGTGACCGACATCGCGGCCGTGGCGCGCGGCGCCGAAGCGGGCGGGGCCGATGCCATCTCGGCCATCAATACCTGCCTGGGCCTGGGCATCGATTGGCGCCGCCGCCGCCCTCTGCTGGGAAATGTGCTGGGGGGACTCAGCGGACCCGCCATCAAGCCGATTGCCCTGCGCTGCGTCTATCAGATCGCCAAGGCGGTGAAGACGCCGATCGTGGGCATCGGCGGCATCGCCTCGATCGACGACGCGATGGAATTCCTCGTCGCCGGCGCGTCGGCCGTGCAGATCGGTACGGCGAACTTCTATCGCCCCACGGCGGCCATCGAGATCCTCGACGCCCTGCCCGCCGCCCTGGCCTCGCTGGGCGCCACACGAGTAGCGGACGTCGTCGGCACGCTCGAGCTGCCCCAGTAGCGGCGCGGCGTTCAAGTCGCCGTCATGCGCACGCCGATGCGCAGCGCCGCGGCTTCTTCGGCCGCATGAAACGCTCGATCGGCTTCGGCCAGCGGCAGCCAATCGGAGACGAGCGACGCGAAGGGAAACTGCCGATTTGCGTCGAGAAATCGCACCGCGGCCAGCAGATCCTGCGGCGCGTAGTTGTGTACGCCGCGCAGCGTGAGTTGGCGGCGCACGAGCGACTCGACGGAAATCGGCACCGGCGGCGCCGTATAAACGGCGCCCACCAAGACGTACGTGCCGCCGAGGCGGAGTTGCGCCAACCCGTCAACGAACGCGGCCGGGGCGCCGGTGATCTCGAGCGCCACGTCGACGCCGTAGCCCTCGGTCGCCTGACGAACCGTTTCGCTCAGTTCGTCGGGCGTGGCCGTATGCGTTGCGCCGAACTCGCGGGCCCGGTCGAGCCGCGCGCGATTCATGTCGCAGCAGATAACTTGGGACGCGCGCATCGCGCTGGCCTGGGCGCAAGCAGTCAGCCCCAGCAGCCCCGCCCCCTGCACGAGCACGCTCCGTGCGCGCACTTCGCCCGCGATACGCAACGCCGCCGAGACCGTCGCCGTGGCGCAACTGGCCGGGCAGACGACGGCGTCGGGCAGATCGCCTGGCAAGCGCACGATGGCCGTCCCCTGGGCCAACACGCAGTAGTCGGCCAGCCCGCCGGTGAGCTCGCGCCCCGCGCGGAGCGCCTCGTGGCCATACTTCATCATGGCCGCGCACTTCTGCGGCAAGTCGCGGCGGCAATAGAAACACTCGCCGCAACTAGCCACGACCGACCACGTGACGCGGTCTCCCACCGAGAGCGTCTCACCCGCTTGATCGACGCGCGGACTATCGGGCCCGAGCGCCGCGATGTGGCCGATGATCTCGTGCCCCAGGATCGAAGGCGCGGGGGACTTCCGCCGACCGGTATACGTGTGCAGGTCGCTGGCACAGAGCGTACACGCGGCGACGCGCACCAGGATCTCGCCCGTGCCCAGCGTGGGTAGCTCGAACCGGCGCACCTCGAGCGGGCGCCCCGCATCGACGAAGACGGCGCCGGTGGCCTGGGAGATACTCATTCGCACACATTCCCTTTCTAAGGAGAGACGAGCATCGTGGCGGTCGTGATTATTCGCTGCCGTCTACCGTCTGACCAGCGGAATGATGGCGGCGCCGGCGGCGCAGCAGCCGGCCACGATATAGAACATCACGCCGGTCTCTTGATAGGCGTCGATCGTCCGGCCGATGGCGACCTCGCCCAGGGCGGCAAAGCCGTAGGCAAAGGCGTCCATCACCCCCACGCCGGTCCCCGCCCGCGAGCGCCCCAGCAGATCGGGACACAAGGCCCAAAAGCACGCCTGCGGCCCGTAGACAAGAAATCCCGCCAGGAACAACAGCGCGAGCCCCAGCGTCGTCTGCTCGCGAGGCACTTGCGCCAGGGCCAGCACGACCACGGCGGCCAGGGCCAGCCAGATGGCAATCGGACGGGCACGATTACCGCCGAAGAGGCGATCCGAGATCTGCCCGCTCGTCACGGCCTCCAGGGCCATGCCGATGGGCAGCGCCAGGGTGATCCACGCCGCGCCCGGCTCTTGTTTCCAATGCTCTCCCAGGTAGTGCGCCGGCACCCAGAAGAGCAAGCCATAGCGTGCGACGCTTTCCAACCCCAGCGCGGCGCACGCGACAAGGAAACGCCCGTTCGTCAGCACGGCGACGTAGCGCTCGGCAAAGCTCTCTTGCGGCGCATGCGAGACAACTGGGGAGACAAGCTCGTCCGCTTCCTCTTCCAAGGGGGGAAAGCCAAGATCCTGCGGCCGATCGCGCGCCACGCGATAGAACGCCAGCCCCGCCACCACGAGCAGCAGCACGGGCAGCCGCAACACCCAGCGCCAGTCGAGCACGTAGAGCACGCCCAGGCAAAGCGCGAAGGTCAGCACGCTCGAGAAGCCGGCCGCCAGCGTGTAGAAGCCGAAGGCGCGTCCTCGTTCGTCGCTGCGCCACCACTCGGCGATGAGCTTGCTGCCGGGCGCCCAGCCGAACGACTGCGCGTAGCCATTGGCGGTCCAGCAGAGGAGCAGCGAGGTGTAACCTCCGGCGAAGCTGGCGGCCCAATTCAGCGCGGCCGAGGCGAGCGCTCCCAGCGTCATCATGCGGCGCGTGCCGAAACGATCGGCCAGCCCGCCGTTGACCGCCTGCCCAAGCCCGTAGGCCAGCAACATGCCACCGCCAATCGTGCCGACGTCGGTCGCCGAGAGCCCGAGCTCCGATTGCAGCGCGCGATTGATGAAGCCGAAATTCTGCCGGCCGGTGTAATAGAAGAGATAACAGCCCATCACGGCCAGCAGCATCCGCCACTGCGCGCGCCGAAAACGATCCACCTCGCTCATGCCGCCGTCCCAGAGTCCGTGTTGTAGGTGGGGTACGCGCGTACCTGACCAAGAATCGGCTTGCCACACCGATCGACTGTCGCACACGATTGTTCAGTTCGCTGCGTCTACCATTGTCAGGTACGGAGTACCTGACCTACAAGAATCTGTTGGCTTTCGCGCGAGTGTGGCGCTAATCTGTCGGGCATGTCGGATTACAAACGCTTCTTTGTGCCGGGTGGGACCTATTTCTTCACTTTGGTGACCGCCGCGCGCCGGCCTGTCTTTCAGAACGAGAAGGCGGTGCGGCTGCTGGGAAGTATCATGCGCGCGGTGCTCACGGCGCATCCCGCCGAGACGATCGCCATCGTCGTCCTGCCCGATCACCTGCACGCCATTTGGGCGTTGCCATCGGGCGATTGCGACTACTCGATGCGATGGCGAAACATCAAGCGAGACTTTACCATCGCCTGGCTGGCATCCGGCGGTCATGAACCTGATTCATCGTCGGAAAAGAAGAGAGAGTCTCGTCGCGGCGTCTGGCAACGCCGTTTCTGGGAACACACGATCCGCGACGAATATGACCTCGAGGCACATTTCGACTACGTGCATTACAACCCCGTGAAGCACGGGCTCGTCCCAGCCGCGCGAGACTGGCCCTGGTCGACGTTTCATCGCTACGTCGCCACGGGGCACTATCCACCGACCTGGGCCACCGCGCCAGACGAAACGCGTCTCAAGCATGGCACCGGCGAATAAGTAGGTCAGGTACGCGCGTACCTGACAATCGATCGAGTTGGCCACATCAACGAGTTTGCCCCATCCGCCACCCCTGACAATCGATCGGCATGGCAAATCAAGCAACCGTAGGTCAGGTACCCTGTACCTGACAAGAATCGGCTTGCCACTCAGGTCGACTATCGCACACGATTGTTCAGTTCGCTACGTCTACCATTGTCAGGTACGGAGTACCTGACCTACGAAAAAAGAGCCCGGGGCATCTTTCCCCGGGCTCTTTTTGGGAATCGAACTCAAACTTCTGACGATCGCGGCTTAGAAGGCACCATCGTCAAGCGGCAGCTTGAAAATGTTGTCTGCAGGCGCTCCCGTGTTGACAACGGTTGCTTGCGTGCCACGCGGGGTCATCAGCAAGCAGAAAACGCGATAGTCCATCGTGTCATTCAAAGTCTGCACGTGGGCATCGCAGAAAGCAGCCACCACCACGCCGGGATGATAGCTCGACGGACGAGCCATGTAATAGCGCTCATGGTAAGGATACGCATTTCCCGATGTAGCGGCGGGAGTCGTCTGCGTGCTCCAGCCAGGGTTTCCATTGATATGCACGCTGCCATCAATTCCACCGACCGTGCGAACGGCGGGTGCAATCACCCCATCCGCCAGGCCAGCCGAAGATGGTGTAGTCACATCCGGCCACCAGACCATACCGTTCTTCATCTCGGCGTTGGCACCAGCATCCGCCCAGTTGCCAGAATCCACATTCTCCGAGATCAAAAGCGTAGTACCAGCGCCATCGCCAGCCGTGATGATGCTGCTCGAAACGCGCTGTTGGCGGAAAGTGCGTGCCGTGCTGCTAGGCAATGCAAGTGCAAAGTTGTACTGGTCGTGAAACACCCCATTGAACGGGGTGTCTAAGACATCCTGATCGTCAGTATTGTCATCAAGGACGTCCGCCTGCCCGCAGTTGGCCACATAGCTCGAAATGTCGTTCTCCGGCTCGCTCGACTTCGCGAGGATGTCGCTCGGGCAAGTGTAGATCGGCATCGGAGAATTCGGGGCAACACCGTAGGTCTGCGATTTGAGTTGAGTATTCGGATCCGTTGCCGCGAGGTACAAGTCGTTTCTTTCAAGGTACGGCAGCAACACGAATTGCCAGCTAGCGGGCCTTGGCCCAGCAGTCACGGCTGCCCCTCCCGTCGCGTACCCGTCCGCATCAATCGCCGCAGTACCATCCTTCACCATGAGATTGCGGTAACCGGGCAACTGCCCCTTCGCTGCCTCATAGGCCTGCACCGCCAGTGCCACGTTCTTCTGATTATTGACGCAGGTAGTACGTCGCCCCGACTCGCGGGCACTCTGGACGGCTGGCAGTAGCAATGCTGCCAGCATGCCGATGATGCTGATCACGACCAGCAGCTCGACGAGTGTAAAACCTTGTCGCTTCTTGCCTCTCATCTGTCCGACTCCCATATGGTCGACTCCCCTGATGTCTGGAGCATCCCCCGACAAAACTGCTCTCTGGCCTGACAGCAATTGTCGCAAATCGCTGCGGCGAAATCCAGAGTTTCTTGCCAAAAATTGTGATCCAGCCCCAGGTTACGGCTCCCGTGCCCCCTGCTGCCCCGCACCCGTTACGGCTGGATTCTGACGCAGATTTCAACGCAGAGACGCAGAGACGCAAAGGATTAGAAGATCAAAAAAGCCGTGACAGAGGGGGAGATGGATCTGTAACGTGGGTTAGGCACCCCAGCCCTGACAGTCCGTCTTTCTTTGCGTCTCTGCGTCTCGGCGTTAAATCCTTCTGGGTTTCCAAGAGCATTGCCGTCCCGTAAGTGCTGGTGATATAACAGCCAAGGTCTTGCGAGGCCCGAAACTTTTCGCGGGCTTTCCAGGTATTTCCAGGTGCAAGAGATACAGAACGACGCGCGGATTTTACGCGAAATCATCCCCAAAAGAGGGAGACTCCCATGGGCGGACGGTACCTACTGGCGGCGATCGGCACGACACTGCTTCTCGCCGCGTCGGCCTCGGCCGTCGAGCGCAAGCCCGAGACGCCCAAGGTCTCGATAGGCGACAAGGTGGGGTCGTTCACCTTCAAGGACATCCGCTTCCTGCCGCGGACGCTCTCCGACCTGGGCGAGAAGAAGGCGTACGTGATCGTCTTCACGACGCTCGATTGCCCCCTCGTGCAGCGTTACCTTCCGCGAGTCAAGGAGCTCGAGGCCAAATACCGCGATCAGGACGTGCAGTTCGTCGCCCTCAACGTCGGCCCCAAAGACAAGTTGATCGAGGTGGCGCAGCAAGGGCTCGACTACGACCTCCCCTTCCACATCGGCAAGGATTTCGACGGCGAGGCGGTCCGCGCGCTGGGGGTCGAGCGAACGCCCGAGGTCGTGGTGCTCGATGGCGCAGGCGTCCTCAAGTATCGCGGCCGCATCGATAGCCAGTTCCGACTGGGGGGCGAGAACGCCAACGCCGGTCGCCAGGATCTCGAAGCCGCGCTCGAAGACGTGCTAGCCGGCCGCGACGTGAAAATCGCCGAAACGCCGGTCGACGGCTGCCGCATCACGCCGGGCAAGATCAAGACGCCCGTCGAGCAGGTCACCTACAGCGAGCACATCGCCCCGCTGATGCAACAGTATTGCCAGGAGTGCCATCGCCCCGGCACGACGGCCCCCTTCTCGCTGCTCGACTACGACGACGCGGACGGCAATGCGGAGATGATTGCCGAAGTCGTCCGCGAGCAGCGCATGCCACCACTGTATGCGAGCGAACAGCACGGGCATTTCTCGAACCGCGTGGAGATGAAGCCCGAGGAAATCGAGCTGATCTTGGCCTGGGCCAGCGGCAGCCGCGAAAAGGGGGACGCCGCGAAGCTGCCTCCGCCGCGCGAGTTCGCCCAGACCGAGTGGCAGATCGGCGAGCCCGACGTCGTTTATACGATTCCCAAGAAGGTGAAGGTCCCGGCCACAGGCATCGTAGCGTACAAGTACATCTTTCTGCCCCACGTCTTCGAGCACGACACCTGGGTGCAGGGCATCGAGATCCTGCCCGGCAATCCGCGGATCGTGCATCACGCCAACCTGGCGGCGGTGAACCTGCGGGCCAGCATGAACAAAGGCAAGGCGGGCGCGGGCGATACGGACAACGAGGCGGCCTTCATCACCGGCTACGTCCCCGGCGGCGTGCCGATGGTGCTCGACCCGGGCACCGCCTTCAAGATTCCCAAGGGCTCGGTCCTCGTGCTGCAGAGCCACTACGTGACGACGGGCAAGGAAGGCGAAGAGGACGAAACGCGCGTGGGGCTCGTCTACGCCAAGGGGACGATTCAGAAGGAAGTGAAGCACTTCCGCGTCACGACGGGCAACTTTGCCATTCCGCCGGGAGACGCACACCACCGCGTGGTGGCACAACGCACGCTCGACTGCGATGCCACCGGCCTGGGCATGTTCGTCCACATGCACGTCCGCGGCAAGGACATGACCTTCCTGGCCCATTACCCCGACGGACGGACCGAGAACATCCTCTCGGTGCCCAACTACAATTTCGACTGGCAGTTGGCCTACCGCTGGCCGACCGACTACGCCCGCTTCCCCAAGGGGACGAAGATCGAGTGCATCGCGCACTACGACAACTCGGCCTTCAATCCGTACAACCCCGATCCCGCGGCGACCGTCCGCGAAGGACAGCAGACGCACGAGGAGATGATGTACGGGTTCTTCTTCTACATGGACGACGCCGAGTATTTGAATCTCGAGGTCGATCCCAAGACGGGCGAGGCCCAGGGGAGATAGTGGTCAGGGGTCAGGGGCTAGTGGCTAGTGGTCAGTTCGGGGTAAAGGTATCGTAAGTGTCTGCCCACTGACCCCTGTCCACTGCCCCCCTGCTCATGTCGTTTTTCGTCGATTTCATCGTTTCGCATCGCAAGCTGACGATCGCGGTTTGGGTGGTTGCCACCCTCATCGCGGGCGTCTCGGCGCTGCGGTTGAGATTCGACTTCACGCCGCAGGCCATCTTCGCCAACGACGACGACGTGCTGGCCTATTCCGAGGAGTTCAAGCAGCGCTTCGGCTACGAAGATACCCTCCTGCTCGTGCTGCTCGAGGCCACCGATGGCGCCGACGTGCTCGACCGCCGGGCCCTCACCTGGCAGGCCGCCACGGTCAAGAAACTGCAACGCTTGCCCCACGTGACGGCGGTCGAATCGCTCGCCACGCTGCGCACGGCCAAGCGCTATCTCTGGAGCCGTCCGCGGATTCGCATCGAGCCCTTGGTGATCGAGCTGCCGGTCGATCAGCCGACCGAAACGCGCGTCCGCGAGGTGGTCGAGCGCAGTCCCCTGGTCGAAGGAGCCTTGGTCAGCCGCGACCGGCGACTGGCGGCGACGATCGTGGCCTTCGATCCCGCGGCGCGCGATCTTGACACGACGCGCGAGATTCTCGAAAGCGTCGAAGGGGTGTTCCGCGACACCCCCCCGCCCGACGGTTTTCAGTTGCGTTACTCCGGCTTGCCGGCCATCCGGGTCGGCATCGTCGACGATCTGAAGAACAACCAGTTTCTCTTCGTGTCGATCGCCGCGTGCGTCTTCTTCGTGGCGCTGTTCGCCATCTTCCGCTCGCTGGCCGGGACGTTCCTGCCCCTCATTGCCGTCGGCGTGGGCATGACCTGGACGGTGGGCATCCTGGCCGCCATCGGCGAGACGCTGAACATCATCAGCAACGTGCTGCCGGTGCTTTTGCTCATCATCGGCGTCTCGAACTGTGTTCACGTCGTGAGCCGCTTCGCGGAAGACGTCGTCTTGTGCGGCGGCGACCGAGAGAAAGCGATTCGCCGCACGCTGCCTCACATGGCGCACGCGTGCATGCTGACGATCATCACCAGCGCCATCGGCTTCGCCAGCCTGATGGGGGCCTCGGGGGAGATCCTGCAGGACTTCGGCTGGCAGGCGGCGCTCGGCGTGGGGCTGCTCTACTTCAGCACGATCGGCGTGTTGGGCAGCTTGATGCCGTTGTTTCCCGCGCCGGCCGACGCCAGCGCCGTGGGCTTTCGCTCTCCGCTGGCGCGGCTGACGGCCTACGGCGGCCGCGTCGTCGCCACGCACCCTTGGACGTCGATCGCCATCGGCATGACGATCGCCGCGGTGTGCCTGCTCGTCGGTCTGCAGGTCGAGGTGAACTCCTACACGATCGACACCTACGACGAGGATCATCCGACGATCGCCACGCAGCGGCTCGTCGAAGGGCACATGGCCGGGTTCATTCCGCTCGAGATCAGCCTCTCGGCCGATCGGCCGGGGCGTTTTCTCGAACCGGGGGTTTACCAGAATGTCGCGGCTGCCGAAAAGTTCGCCGCCGAGCAGCCCGGCGTGATCTTTGTTCGGTCGTACGTCGACCTGCATCAGGATGCCTATGCCGGCTTGCACGCGGGGCGCGACGAGGCGCGCCAGGCTCTGCCCGCCTCCGACGAGCAAGGTGAAAAGCGCATCCAATGGACCGAGCGCATGCTGGCCGAGAGTCCGCATGCCGCGGCCTACCTGGCCTTTCTCACCGAAGATGGTCGCCACGCGCGCATACTGGTGCGCGTGCAAGATGTCGGCACGCGCGACACGCTCAAGTTGACGCGGACGATCGAGCAAAAGCTCCAACAGTTGTTTCCGCCCGAGAGCGGTGTCACCTTTCGCATGACGGGAGACGCCTATGTCGCGGCCAGCTCGCTCGACGGCTTCGTGCGACAGTTGTTCTACTCGCTGTGGACCGCGTCGGTGGTGATCTTCGTCATCATCGGCGTGCTGCTGCGTTCGGTTCGCATGGGGCTGGTGGCCATCATTCCGAATGCCACACCCCTCTTGGTCACGCTCGGCTATATGGGCTGGATGGGCTACGATCTGAACGTCGCCAACATCATCGTCTTTTCGATCAGCTTGGGGGTCTCGGTCGACGACACGATTCACTTCCTGGCACGCTATATCGATGAATCGCGCGCCACGGACGACACGGTGCTGGCCATCGAGCGGACCTATCAAGGCACGGGCCGCGCCATCATCATCACGCGGCTGCTGATCATCGTGGGCCTGGCCGTGCTGCTCCTGTCCGATTTCGTGCCGACGCGTCGTTTCGCCGAGTTGACCGCCATCACGATGTTTGCCGCCATGCTGGGGGACCTGCTCTTCCTGCCCGCCTGCCTGGTGCTGTTCACGCCGAATCCCACCGCGATGTTCAAACAACCCGCGCCGGAATTGGCCGAAGTCTGAGCGCCATGGGGTCGCTGCCGGCCAACGGCGCGGGGTTGACGTTGTCGCGTGTCTGTCGTGCGTCTGGATTCTCGCCATGTTGCCCTTGCGTCCGTTGGGATCGACCGGCCTCGAGGTTTCGGCGATCGCCTTCGGCGCCGGCCCGGTGTCGGGCTTGATGACGGGAGACGATCGCGCGCGGCAACGCGCCGTGCTGCGGCGGGCACTCGACGCCGGCATCAACTGGATCGACACGGCGGCCACCTATGGCGACGGCGCATCGGAGACGAGCGTGGGGAGCGCACTCGGGGAGCTCGGCGCGCGCAACGCCGTCCACGTGGCCACCAAGGTGCGATTGGACATAACGCGGCTCGACGACCTCGCGCACCAGGTCACTGAATCGCTCGAGGGGAGCCTGCGACGGCTGCAACTGTCGCGCGTGACGCTGCTGCAACTGCACAATTCCATCACTCGGGCGCGCGGCGACGAGCCGACCTCCCTCTCGCCGCACGACGTGCTGCGTGCCGGGGGAGTAGCCGACGCATTCCAGCGACTGCAAACGCGGGGACTCGTCGACCATCTCGGCCTGACCGGCATCGGCCAGGGCGGGGCGCTGGCCGAGGTGATCGACTCGGGTCGCTTCGCCACGATCCAGACCCCCTACAACCTGCTGAACCCCAGTGCCGGGCAGCAGATGCCTGGTGATTTCGACGAGGCGAATTATGACGAATTGATGTCGGCTTGTGCGCGGCAGAGCATGGGAGTCTTTGCGATTCGCGTCTTTGCCGGCGGCGCGCTGGCCGGCAGCGAGCCGAGCGCGCACACGTACCAAACGAAGTTCTTCCCCTTGGATCTCTATCGCCGCGATCAAGCGCGCGCCGCCTGGATCGCCGAGCAGTTGCGTCCGCTCGGCATGGGGCCACCGGAGGCCGCCGTGCGGTTTTCGCTGTCGCATCCGCAGGTGAGTGCGGCGCTTATCGGCTTCGGCACGTCGGCCGAGCTCGATGAGGCAGTGGGGCATGCAAGCCGCGGTCCGCTCGGCGAAGAATTGCGCGCCAGGCTGGCATGGTGGGAGCGCGGCCGCTAGCCTGTGGGGTCTTGTAGCGTCAGAGTCGCGCTCGAGATCTTCCTCGCTGGTGCGATGGGCTACCCGCCATGCGCAACTTCAAAAAGCGTTAGCGAGGGAGCGATTTCGAGCCGGTGCAAGTGTGCCAGCAACGCACGAGGGGAAGGACATAAGCGATGAGCGAGGGCACTGCCGAGCCGGAGACGCTGACGCCGATCGGGCGGATCGTGATTCTGACTACCGCCTTCCTGGGCTGGCTCTTCGCCGGGCAGGTGATGGCGATCTTTCCCTTGGCGGGACGCGCCGCTGCCGTGTCGCTCGGGGCAGAGAACGAAGGGGCCGCCGGCGGCTGGATCGCCTACTACATCGCGGCGTTTCTTCTCGGAGCGGCGCTCGGGGGACTCGTCTTCGGGTGGCTCGGCGATCGCTTCGGCCGTGCCCGGGCAATGGGTCTGAGCATTCTCTGGTATACGCTCTGGACGGGCGGGACCTACTTCGTCACCAGCTCCGAGCAACTCGTCGTGATGCGTTTCATCGCCTGCCTGGGGACGGGGGGCATCTGGCCGAATGGCGTCGCGCTGGCTTCCGAGGCCTGGGCCAGCGTGTCGAAGCCACTCATGGCGGGGCTCATCGGCACGGCGGCGAACGTCGGCTTCATCGGGCTCAGCATGCTGGCCTCGCACTGGACGATCACGCCGGAGAATTGGCGCTGGGTGCTCATTGCCGGGGCGATTCCGGCGCCGCTCGGGTTGTTCGCGATGTTCTTCGTGCCCGAGTCTCCGGACTGGCTTGCAACGCGCAGAAACCCGCCCCCGGTGAAGCCCCGCTCGCCGATGAGCGAGTTGTTCCGGCCTCCCCTGCTCTCGCACACGTTGATCGGCATCTGCCTGGGGGCGATTCCCATCCTGGGCAATTGGGGTGGCGCCAATTGGCTCGTCCCCTGGGCAGGTAAAGTGGCCAGCGCCACGACCACGTCCGCCGTCGAAGGAGCGGTCGATCCCCGTGCCGTCGAAGGCTGGACCCAGGCCAGCAAGTCGGCCGGCGGCGCGCTGGGGAGTTTGCTGGGGGGCTGGATGGCGACGCTGTTCGGCCGCCGCACGAGTTACTTTCTGATCACGCTCGGCTCGCTCGCCACGAGCATGTACCTGTTTCGCTATCTCGACCCACTCGCGCCCCTGTTCCTGTGGTGGGTATTTGCGCTGGGATTTTTCGGCACCGTCTACTTCGGCTGGCTCCCTTTGTACCTGCCCGAGTTGTTTCCCACGCGGGTCCGCTCGACGGGTTCGGGGGTGACATTCAACTTCGGGCGGATCTTATCGGTAGGCGGGGTAATGGGAACCGGCGCCTTGTTGCGCGCGTTCGACGGCGACTACGCCCGAGTCGGCCAGATCACGTGCCTGGTTTACGTGCTGGGGCTCGTGCTGATCTGCTTCGCGCCCGATACCACGCGGCGAGCCTTCTCCGACTGAGGGGCGCTCAGCAGGAGCGCCGATCATTCGACGACGCGATTGATCGTGTCGGCGGGAATGGCAAAGCGATACGCGCCGTCTTCCCCCACCGCCGAGCCGGGCAGCTCGAGGCGATACATATCGCTTTCCTTGCCGCTGGACTTGAAGACGAGCACATCTTCGATCGACTCGCTCGGACTAATGCTCGCCGTGCTCACCTGCCCGGAGACATTCAACCCCAGACCAAAATCCTCGCGGTTGTACTTCTTTCCGTTGCGATCGGTGAGCTCGGCCAGCCCGGCGTCGGTGAGCGCACCAGAGCCGCTCCACCCGCGGTATTCCACGCGGCGGTCGCGGTCGGTGTTTCGCAGGCTGATTCTGACGATCACATACGCATCCTTCGAGTCCTGCTCGGTGCCCAGATCGCTCAACTTGACTCGATCGAACGTCGCGCCGACGACGCGCACTTCGACGTCTCCGATCAGCGAAGCGCGGTTGCTCCGCGTCCACTGCACGTCGTTGTCGAACTGCACCCAGTCCGATTCCGCTTCGCTGAGCGCCACCGCTTCGGTATTGCGGCGGGCAGTACTTTCGAGCTTCATGCCTCCGCTGAAGCGATCGCCAACGATGAACTGATAGGCGAAGACCGTGGCCAGTACGCCGAGACAGAGGACCATTCCCGTCACGGGCGTGCCCAATCCCGTGCGGCGCCGCGCCACCGCCCAGGCGATCGCCCCCAGCGAGATCACAACGCCCAGCATCGTCAAAGCCAGAACGGCCGTCGTCGACCAGGCCATCAACAGTGCCAGGCCACCACAGGCGACCGAGGTGAGCCCCAATCCCGTCAGCACGGGCGAAGGTTTGGGATCGGGGGGCAGCCCCGTCATCACCTCGACGGGGGTCGAGGTAGGGGCTGGCTCTGAAGCCGGCTCGACGCGGGGGGGCGCGGCAGGTCTTGCTGTTTTTGCCGCGAGTACTTCGCTGGGTTCGCGGCCAAGCCGTTTCGGTTTTTCCGCTGCCGCTTCGTGGGCCGCCGCGGGGGGCTTCTCGCCCAGGCGAGGACGTGCCGGGGAAGCCGGCGCCGAACCGAGCGGGGCCCGGGCCGGCGCCGCTTCTCGCACAGGAGTTGCCGCGGCCGTCTCGGGGAGTAGCCCGCGCACGCGTCCGGCAGGCACCCATTTACCGTCGGCGCCCAACCGGACGAGCGTCTCGGCAACGACGCGACCTTCTTGCACCAGATGGCGCATTTCCGGAGGCGACAGAGGCCCCAATTGCCCTCCATCGGCCTGCACAAACCATTCCGCCGCCATGAGTTCGGGCCTTGGGCAAACTTCGTTCGGGACCACCTGCGAGATACGCTGCTTCTATGATAATAGACCACCTAGGGGCCGCAAGTTTTGGCCCGCTCAGTACAATGCCACGATCTTGTCATCCATCGCCGGGGGCCAAACAGTGCCTGAACTATCGCGCGATCCAGCCGACGCAACGACGAACCATCGGAGCCGATGGCCGGTGGCCATCTTACGGAAACGAGAGACCAATATGCTTAGGCTGCGCAGCAGGGTGCGATGGACGATGATGCTCGCCGTTATGCTTCGCCTGGTCGCCGCGGCGAACGATCTCGCAGGGGCGGAACCAGCCGATGGGGAGACGGTCACCCTCGCCCACGAGGCACACAATTCGCTCACGAAGGAGGAGCTCGCCGAAGGCTGGATCCTGTTGTTCGATGGCGAGACCGACTACGGTTGGAAAGCCGGCAGCCAGGCAAACTGGCGTGTGCATGACGGCGTCATCTCGGTGAGCGAAGGAGAGCCCGGTCTGCTCACCACCGTCAGCCAATTTGGCGATTACGTCTTCAAATGCGACTTTCGCGCCGACGCGGGCACCAACAGCGGCATCTTTCTGCGCACGCCGCGCGTGCCGAAGGATCCCCAGAGCGACTGTTACGAATTGAACATCGCCGATCGGGCGGTGTCTCCGTTTCCGACGGGGAGCTTCGTCGGCCGACAGGCATCCAAGGAGGTCGCCGATAGCTCCAGGTGGCGCAACTTCGAAGTGACCGCCCTAGGGGGACATTTCATCGTCAAGCTCGATGGACGCGAGGTGCTCGACTACACCGATCCCCAGCCGCTGGGACGGGGCTATATCGGGCTCCAGCTCAACAAGGGGGCCGTGGAGTTTCGCAATATCAAGCTGAAGCCCCTCGGGCTCGAGCCGCTGTTCAACGGCCAGGATCTCACGGGCTGGAAGGAATTCCCCGGCAAGGCCAGCAAGTTCAGCGTCACCGACGCCGGAGAGCTCCACATCGAGAATGGCAACGGTCAGCTCGAAACCGAACGCTCGTTCGGCGACTTCGTCGCGCAGTGGCAGGTGCAGACCCAGGGCAGGCATTTGAACTCCGGCGTCTTCTTCCGCTCGATCCCCGGCGAATTCACGCAAGGCTACGAGTGCCAGATCCAGAACGCCTTCGAAGGGAACGACCGCTCGAAGCCGGTCGACTGCGGCACCGGCGGGTTCTATCGCCGGCAGAATGCACGGCGCGTGATGTCGAACGATTTCCAATGGACGCCGATGACGCTGATCGTCTCGGGCAATCACATGGCGGCCTGGGTCAACGGCATCCAGGTCAGCGACTGGACCGACTCGCGTCCTCCGGATGCGAATCCCCGCAAGGGAACGCGGCGAGAGACGGGCACGATCTCGCTGCAGGGGCATGACCCGACGACGAACATCCTGTTCCGCGACATCCAGGCGGGCGAAATGCCGAAGCGTTAAAATGCGAGGCCAACAGACCTGCTAGACCAGATCGAGCCGACGATGGCGGCGCGGCGGTCGGCTGCACTCGGCACAGACGCCGTGGATGATGAGCCGGTGACCGGCCGCGCGAAACTGGTGTTCGCGGGCCACCGCGTCGCGGATCTGCTTCACCTCGTCGCTGTGAAACTCGATCAGCTTGTCGCAGCGCTGGCAGTGCAGGTGATCGTGCTGCGGATAGCCGTAGTCGTGCTCGTAGACCGAACGGCCGCTGAGGTTCATCTTCCGCAGCAGTCCGGCATCGACGAGCTCGGACAGAGTCCGGTAGACGGTGGGGCGGCTCACCTTGTAGCGATTGCCCCCCTGCTGCAACTCGGCCAGCAGGGCCTCGGCGTCGAAATGCTCGTGATGGCTGAAGACGTGCTCGACAATGCTGCGGCGCTGCTGCGTGGCGCGCTTGCCCCGGCTTTGGAGGAACTCCTCGAACCGCTCGAGCGGCGAAAGAGAAACCTCGACTTCTTCCAGGGCGAAATTGGTCATATCCACACCGCGGCGCAATCTTGCGCCCGGGTCGGGCCCTGAGCGAGCCTCGACACCGCTAGCCAGCATCTTGGTAGAGAAAACCAGGCTCGCCGCGTCAAACCCCTTTTGAATTCGGAGCTTAGGCGCGGCGGCAACTGGACAATACCTAGATTTTAGACGCAGGCCCGGTGCTTGCAAGTATGTCGGGACGCAGGGGACGCGGGGAGATGCCCCTTTGCCCAGCCCGAAACCTGCTCGCCGGCCTCGATTTTACCCGATTTCGTCGAGCAGGTTTTCCAGCGCCGCGTCGAGCTTGTCGTCCGTCTCGTAGGCGCCGCCGGCAATCGCCGCACGGAGTTCGGCAACGCGATCCATCCGCATCTCGGGCAGGTCGCGGATCTGAGCCAGCAGTTGGCCGGCATCGGAAATGGCGACTTCGTCGCCGCCACGAACGCTCGACGTGGATTGTGTGGCTTCCGCAGCGCGGACGGAATGCGGGGCACTGACTTGTTGCGGGCCGTGGACGTGAGTGGGGCCGTAGATTTGCATGGCTTCTCTCCCTTACCGATCCGCAGGCTGCGGGGGCGGTCGAACGACCGCGGAACCTGGGAATCGTCGTTGTCGAATCGTGCCGGACTGGCCGGGTTTACTGGTTCTGTCCACTCAAGCCAAGGTCTCGCTGGCCAGATAGTTGCTCGCATCGCGTAGCGACACAATCAACAAGACTGGCAAAGTGACCGTGACTTGATCCGGTTGGTTCGGCGTTCCCACCGCGAGGCAGACTGGCTTGTCGTGACGGCCGGCTCGAATGAGCCCTGTCAGATTGGCGTTGGCCGTCGCAACCTCATGCAGTCGGCTTGTCGTTCGCGGGGGCGTCGCCGCCCATTCCTCGGACACACTTGACCGGCGCCGCATTCCGTGTCGATTCGACGTCGCGGGCGCTCGAGCGTTGACACCCATAACCATCGACCGTCGAGCGTCGCCGGCTGAACGATTCTTTCCTCGCGCTGTGGTGAACGTTACTCGTGTTGTGAGCCCAACGAGCCCACGTGTTTCCATGACCGATACACGGCCACCCGAGGCCCGCGCGCCATCGGCGCACGTGGCGCGATCGCGTGGATCTCGGAAGGTCGTTGCGGATTGTAGGCACGCCGCTGACCGTGCTCGGCACTTTCGCCACACACGGACGACTTGCCTCCGACCGGCAAGAACAGAAATGGCTTCCTTGCATGCGGTCGATTGCGGCGCGGGCTACCATGCCCCGCGCGATCACGCTCCTTCGTGCTGTTTGCGCTGGTGGCCATCCTCCTGCGGCCGCGCTCTTCTGAAGTGGTACGCGCCGAGTGTTGCTCGGCCGGCTGTCCTTTCGTACGCAGAGTTGCGCGAACCGGTTCGCTACGATCGGGCCCCGCCTGGATTCTACCGGTCGCGAGACGGCGGATTATAGGCCGCGACGCGAAAATCGGGCAATGTCGAATGCTAGCGGCGACCGCTGCGTGTCACCGCGACACGTGGACCGGGAAGGCTAGGTAATCTGTGCCTGGTCCGCTGGACTTGCCGCTGCCGCGCCGGTACCGTGACAGCGTTCGAGGCTGCCAGCCAGGCCGCCAGCAGATGACATGGAAATCCATTCCCTGGGGGAAAGCCAGATGACGAAAAAACCGGAACTCAATCGCCGCAACTTCAGCAAGCTCAGCATGGCTGCCTTCGGCGGCCTGATGGCGGGCACGATGGTCGGCTGCGGCGCGAAGACCGAGAAGGTCACGCCCGAAGCCGAATCGGATGCCACCCCCGTCGCCGATTCCGCTGGTGACACCGTGGCCGAGAAGCACGTGTGCCGCGGACTCAATAGCTGCCAGGGCAAGGGTGTCAGTGGCGACAATGCCTGCGCCGGTCAGGGCACCTGTGCCACGACCGCCTCCCATAGTTGCCACGCCGAGAACGAATGCAAGGGACTCGGCGGTTGCGGTGAATCGGTGGCCGCGAACGAGTGCAAGGGCAAGGGCGAGTGCGCCGTCCCGCTCGGCGATGCCGCCTGGGAAAAGGCGCGCGCCGCCTTCGAGAAGAAAATGGCCGATGTCGGTAAAACGGTGGGCGCCGCCCCGGCCAAGTAAAACGGTGTTGCCAGTCAAATCACGCGGAGCATTCATGTAGGTCAGGTACTCCGTACCTGACAACTTTCGATGTGACCAGCTCGATCGATTGTCAGGTACGGAGTACCTGACCTACATGGGGCTGCGTGACACTTTCTTGCCTTCCACGTCGCAAATCTCCATGCAAGCTCGCCTCGGCCATCCGAATCTGGGTCTCGGCGTCGGGCTGCGAACGGTCCATTTCTCGCACATCCTCGAACATCAGCCGCCGGTCGATTGGTTCGAGATCATCTCCGAGAACTTCATGGACTCGCGCGGCCGTCCGCGCTACGTGCTCGAGCAGATCGCCGAGCGTTATCCGGTGGTCATGCACGGCGTTTCGCTGTCGATCGGCAGCACCGATCCACTCGATTTCGACTATTTGAACCGCTTGAAGGGGCTCGCCGAGGCTTGCCGTGCGCGGTGGATTTCCGATCACCTCTGCTGGACCGGCGTGGCGGGGCTCAATGCGCACGATCTGCTGCCGATTCCACTCAACGAAGAGTCGTTGGCGCACGTCGTCGCGCGGATTCGCACGGTGCAGGAGGTGCTCGAACGGCCCTTGGTACTCGAGAACCCCAGTAGCTACGTGACGTTCAAGGATTCGACGATGCCGGAGTGGGAGTTCCTCGCACGCATGGCCGAGGAAACGAACTGCGGGCTGCTGCTCGACGTGAACAATGTCTACGTGTCGAGCGTCAACCACGACTTCGACGCGATCGAATATATTCGCTCCGTGCCGCACGAACGAGTGGTGCAGTTCCACCTGGCGGGGCACACAAACTGCGGCACGCACCTGATCGACACGCACGACGGCCCCGTCGTCGATCCGGTGTGGGAGCTGTATCGCCTGGCGCATCAGTTGACCGGCGGCGCCTCGACGCTGCTCGAATGGGATGCGCACATTCCCGAGTTTCCCCTGGTGCATGCCGAGGTGCTCAAGGCGCGCGAGCACATGACGGCGGCCCTGACTGAAACGTCAGCGCCACTCACGTCACAGGATCGACAACGCGCGGAGATCATCTCCACGTCCTCGGTTCCTCACCCTTTGAGCTACGTGCTCCCGGAAGTGGCATGAGCGCGGCAGCCGGTGATTCGCCGCCAAGAGATCTTGCCCGGCTCGAGCGGTGGGTGCAGGCAGTCATCATGCACCCGGGCGGAGTCGCACAGGGCGCCGCATCGGTCGAAGCACGCGCGGAATTGGGCGGCGCTACGGTCGGCGTGGATGATCTTGTCGAGCGCAGCCGCGCGCTTACAGCCACAGAACGGCTCTCCATCTACAACCGCGCGTACTTTGCGCGACTGGTGGAATGCCTGGCCGAGCAGTTTTCCGTGCTGCGTCAGACAATGGGAGACGAATTGTTCGGCGAGTTCGCGCTCGCCTATCTCGTGGCCTACCCTTCGCAGAGCTACACGCTGGGCCGACTGGGCGAGCGGTTCTCAAACTACCTGATCGAGACGCGCCCGCCTCGCCGCGACGATGAAGCCGCCGGCCCCGGTTGGCCTGAGTTTCTCGTCGATCTGGCGGAATTAGAATGGGCCATCGCCGAGGTGTTCGACGGGCCGGGCACGGAGAATGAACCGACGCTCGACACAGCACGTTTGCAGTCCATTTCGACCGCTGAGTGGCCTTCGGTGCGGTTCGTGATGGCGCCCTGCCTGCGGCTGCTCACGCAGCGCTTTCCCGTGAACGAGTTTTACGGCACGGTTCGCAAGGAAAATCGCGTACCCGAGTTCCCCGCGGCAACCGAGTCGTTCATGGCCCTTTCTCGGCGGCAGTACGTCGTACGGCGGTTTCCGCTCGTTCGCGCTCAATACGAGGTGCTCGCGGCCCTGGTCGCGGGCGAAACGGTCGGCTCGGCCATCGAACGTGCCGCGCAGGTGGGATTCGAGCACGATCCCAACAGTTTCGACTTCGACCAGTTGGCCGGCGACCTGCGGCAATGGTTTTCGCAGTGGTCGGCCGAGGAATTTTTCATGGGCACTTCCGTGCCGGTGCGGGAATAGCCCGCTGGCAGGGGCGCGCGGCTTGCGAGCTTGGGCCAATCCTGCTTGAATGCCCACTGTAGGGAGTAGTTTTCAGCCCGCCGAACGGCACCGGCTGCCGTAGCGAACAGTCAGGAAGACGTCATGCAGAAACGTTGGCGGATTCGGCCCCACGATCCCGATCGCATCGCGGCCTTGCAGCGGGCGACCGGAGTTTCGGCCGTGGTGGCTCAATTGCTCATCGCTCGCGGCATCGAAGAACCCACCGCGGCACAGATCTTTCTCGAGCCGAAACTGTCGGCGCTGCGCGATCCGCAGCTTCTGCCCGGTATTCCACAGGCGGTCGAGGTTATTCACGCAGCGATCACGTCACGCGAGCGGATCGTGATCTATGGCGACTACGACGTCGATGGCATGACCGCCACGGCGCTCTTGTGGCGCTGCCTGAAACTGCTCGGCGCCGACGTCGGCTACTACGTGCCGCATCGCCTCGACGAGGGATACGGGCTGAACGACGAGGCGCTGACGAAGCTGGCCGCGCAGGGGGCCAGGCTCGTCATTACGGTCGACTGCGGCGCCACCGCCGTGGCCGAAGCGGAGACCGCGCGCCGGCTGGGCTTGAAGCTCGTCATTACCGACCATCATCTCTGGGCAGACCGATTGCCCGAGGTCGACGCGCTGGTCCATCCGCGTTTGCCGGGCAGCAGCTATCCGTTTGGCGATCTCAGCGGATCGGGAGTCGCCTTCAAGCTGGCCTGGGCGCTCTGTCAGAAGGCGAGCAACGCGACGAAGGTCGCCCCGCGGATGAAGGACTTCCTGCTGCAAGCGATCGCCCTGGCTTCGCTCGGCACGGTGGCGGACGTCGTGCCGCTGGTCGATGAAAATCGCGTCCTCGTCCGGCATGGGCTCATGTCGCTCAGCCAGCATCCGACGCTGGGACTCACCGCGCTCATCCAAGTGGCCGAGTTGACGAAGAAGAGCCAGCTCGACGCCGAGGACGTCGCCTTTTCGCTCGCGCCGCGCTTGAACGCCGCCGGACGACTGGGGCAAGCACAACTGGCGGTCGAGCTGCTGACGACCGAATCGGAAGAGCGTGCCCTGGCGCTGGCCCAGTACATCAACGAATTGAACAACAGCCGGCAAAGCCTCGAGCGAAGCATCTATCTCGCGGCGAACAAGCAGGCGCAGGAAGAATTCGATCCGCACGGCGATGCCGCGCTCGTGCTTGCCGGCCGCGGCTGGCACGCGGGCGTCATCGGTATCGTCGCCAGTCGGCTGGTGGAGAAGTACCACCGGCCCGTGGTGCTGATCTCGCTCGACCAGGTTTCGGTGGCGCCGGGCGCTGGTTCGGCGCGCAGCGTGCCGGGATTCGATCTGCACGCGGCGCTGGCCACCTGCGCCGATCACTTGCTCGGTTTTGGCGGCCACGCGGCCGCGGCGGGCCTGAAAATCGAAGAGACGCGGATCGAATTGTTCCGCTCGCAGTTCTGCGAACACGTGGCCGAAACGATCGCGGCCGAACATCGCGAGCCGGAGCTGTGGATCGACGCCGAGGCGCCGCTGTCGGCCTTCAGCCTGCCGGTGGTGACGCAGATTGAAAGCCTGGCCCCGTTCGGTCAGGGCAACCGCCGACCGCTGTTGTGCGCGAATGACGTGCGTCTGGCCGCGCCTCCGACAAAGATCGGCGGCGGCGGCCGTCACCTGTCGCTCAAGCTCGTCCAGCACGGCGTCGCCATGCGTGCCGTGGCCTTCGGCGGCGGCGAATGGGCCGAAGAGATCGAAGGAACCGAAGGGCCGCTCGAGATCGCCTTCCGGCCGGTGATCAATGAATTCCGCGGGCAGCGCAAGGTCGAAATCCAACTCGCCGACTGGCGCGTGGCGACCGGTAGCGTGGACGGACCTGCCGCCGTGGCCGTGGGATCACCCGCGTCTTCGAGTCGACAAGCGGGCTGAGCAGTACAATGCAGACAGGGGAACCGACGTCTGGTTTCCCGCGCTGTGACGCGAAGGGCCGCGCACATGGATTCCTCGACCGGCTACTCTGCCGCGAAGCAGGCAATGCTCAGCCAGCAGTTGATCGATCGCGGCATCACCGATCCGCGCGTGCTGCGCGCGATGGCTCGTGTTCCGCGCGAACGATTCTTGCCCGTCGACATGCAACGCTTTGCCTATGCCGACAACGCCCTCGGTATCGACTGCGAGCAAACGATCAGCCAACCCTACATCGTGGCCTTGATGACGGAGGCCCTCGATCTGACGGGGGACGAATCGGTGCTCGAAATCGGCACGGGCAGCGGCTATCAAACGGCGGTGCTGGCCGAGCTCGCGCACGACGTGGTCACGATCGAACGTCACACGGCGCTGGCAAAGCAGGCCGCGATCGTGCTGGAAGAGCTGGGCTTTACGAACGTCGCAGGGCACGTCGGCGATGGGACACTCGGCTGGCCGGCGCGTGCCCCTTACGACCGCGTCATCGTTACGGCCGCGGCCGAGCACGTGCCGCCGCTGTTGTTCGAGCAGCTTCGCGAGGGGGGGATCCTCGTCATTCCCGTGGGCGATCTCGCCGGACAGGTGTTGGAACAGATCACCAAGATCAACGGGCAGCCGCGCGTGCGGCGTCTGTCAGGCTGCCGCTTCGTGCCACTCATCGGCCGCGAAGGTTGGCCGGAAGCGAGTGGCGGCTAAGGCTGACTCGCCTATTGACGATTCGATCAATCGCTTCGACCTGTTCGGCATCCAGCCCTTCGTAGACTCTTTTCCAGTCTTCGATCGATTGCCGTTGCAGCACGGCGTCGGTGTCCGCCGGTGCGCATTCGTCTACTTGCGTCACACGGATTATCAGACGTTGATTGGCCTGCAACTCGCGACCAAGCACGTTTTCCATCGCTCGGCGTTGCGTCTCATCCATGCCTGCGACATCTCGAATGATGGAATCCATACTCAAGCCTTTCAGAACAACCCGTGGTCGACGTCACGTCGAAACGAAGGAGCCTCAGCGATACATACCCCCGTTCGGGCTGACGCATTGTCCGGTGATAAAGCTCGCGTCGTCGCTCGCCAGGAACAACACCAGGGCGGCCACTTCATCCGCGCGGCCGATGCGCCCTAGCGGTGTGTGCTTGACCATGCCGGGGCGCCAGCGCTCGGGCAGGTTGTCGAGCATGGGGGTTTCGATCCAACCGGGCGCCACGCAATTCGCGCGAATGCCGTGCTTGGCGACTTCTTCGGAGATCGCCTTGGTAAAGGCGATGACGCCCCCCTTCGCGGCCGAATAGGCGGCGGTGCCGCCGAGCCCGCGCAGGCCCGCGACCGAGCCGAGATTCACAATCGCTCCGCGCTGGCGCGGGAGCATGCGGCGGACGGCCTCGCGCGTGCAATAAAACGTGCCGTCGAGGTGGACGCGGATCATCGAGCGCCAGCGTTCGTCGCTGACTTCGTGGACCCCCTGCAGCCCCTCTTCGGCGTTGCCGGCGTTGTTGACCAGGCAGTCGATCTCCCAGCCGCGATCGTCGATCGCCTGGAACATCGTCTGTACCGAAGCGACATCGCCGACGTCGCACGTCGCCACCAGCGCCGAGCTCCCCTGTTGCTCAACCAGGTCGGCGGTGGCCCGTGCCGTCTCGGCGCGAAGGTCGGAAACGACGACGCGCGCCCCCTCTGCCGCGAAGCGTACTGCGGCCGCACGACCAATCCCCGATCCTGCACCCGTAATGACGACGGTTCGATTCTCGAATCTCATTTGCTTCCCAAAGAACAAAAAAAGCGAACTATCAACTACGGAGCCGCGCTGCGCGCGGACACGCCGTCGGAATGATCTTCCTGGTTCTCACGCCAGCCTGGTCCGCGCACGAACTTACCTGGCTTGGCGCCCGTGTGCTCTCCGTCGCGTAATACGGGCACGCCATTGACGAGCACGGTATCGACCCCGGTCGAATACTGGTGCGGCACTTCGAACGTTGCCTGGTCGGCGATCGTCGCGGGATCGAAGAGGACCACGTCGGCGAAATACCCCGGCGCGAGCCGGCCGCGGTCCTTGAGTTTCAGATTCTCGGCCGGCAGGGCGGTAAGCTTGTGAATCGCCTCTTCCAGCGGCACCACTTGTTCCTCGCGCACGTACTTGCCCAGGAAGCGTGCAAAGTTGCCGTAGGCGCGCGGGTGAGGCTGCGAGAGCAGAAACTTACCGGCCGGGGTTTCCGAGCCTGCGTCGGATCCTAAACTCACCCAAGGTTGCGCGAGTCCACGGCGGACGTTGTCTTCGGACATCATGAAATAGACCGTGTCGACGCGGCTGTGGTCTTCGACGACCAGATCCATGGCCGTTTCCTCGGGCGACTTGCCCCGTTCGGCCGCGACTTGTGCCAACGTCTTGCCCGTGAGGGGTTTGAGCTTCTCATTGGAAAAGCCCACGAGCAAGACGTTCGCCGGCGAGCCGGCCAGCAGCAACAGGTTCTCCCAACGATCGCTTTCCACGCGCATTTCGCTGAGCAGCCGCAGGCGGGTTTCTGGATCTTGTAAGCGCTCGACCCAGGCGTCGAGTCCCCCTTCTTGCACCCAGGGGGGCATGGCGGCGTTCAGGCCGGTGGCCCCCGCGGTGTAGGTGTACATATTGGCGGTGATGTCCAGCCCTTCGCTGCGGGCCTGCTCGATCCTGTGAAACGCCTCGTCGAACTTCGGCCAGTTCTTCTCGCCCGCTGCCTTGAGATGGTAAATCTCCGCGGGGACGTTCGCCTCGCGCGCAATGCGGATCAACTCGTCGACCGCTTCGAGCAACTGGTTGCCTTCGCTACGGATGTGCGAGATATACATACCGCCATGCTCGCCGGCGACCTGGCAAAGGGCGATCAATTCCTCGGTCGAGGCATAGAACGCCGGAGCGTAAATCAACGACGATCCGACGCCGAGCGCACCCTCCTGCATCGCCTGCCGGACAAGGTCCTGCATTTCGCGCAGCTCTTCTTCGGTCGGCGGACGATCTTCGTACCCCAGCACGTGAATGCGCACGGTCGTCGCCCCGACGAAGGACGCCACGTTCGGCGAAACGCCGCGATCCTCGAGATACTCGAGGTATTCACCGAGCGTGGTCCAGGGAATCTCGTACTTGATATCGCTCTGCGTTTCGAGCTCCTGACGACGCATCTCGTCGGTGAGCGGCCCCATCGACCACCCTTCGCCCATCACCTCGAGCGTCACTCCCTGGCGAATATCGCTCTGCGAGAGGGGATCCTCGATCAGGGACGTCGTGGCCCAACTGAGCATGTTGATGAAGCCGGGCGCGACAGCTTTGCCCCGGGCGTCGAGATCCGTCTTTCCCTTGCGATGGCTCACGTCTCCCACGTGGACGATACGATCGCCGTCGATCGCGACGCCACCGTCGATGGGTTTCCCACCGCTGCCGTCGTAAACCAGGGCATTACGAATCACGACGTCGTGCTCTTCGATCTCGTCGCGCTCGGGCTCTCTGGTCACGGATTCGTCGTGCGCAGCAGGCGAGTTCTCCGCATCAACCAACTCGGGCATGCTCGGCGTCGGCTCACGGCGTTCGGCCCGAACGGGGGGCGGAGACTTGGCGCTGCAGCCTCCGCACAAGATCGACGAGACAAGGCACAACAACGACCAGCAAATGGTGTGACGGGGCATGAGGCGTGCTCCTTGCGGCAAGACGGCTCGCGGCGGCCGATTATCATACCAAGGAGACAACTGGCGTGCTGCCCGATCGCACAAAAGGCTGCCGCGAGCTAACGCGTCCAACGCAGCCAGCGCTCGAAGAGCGACTTGACGCGAGGCGTCAGCCGCGTGCGGCTATAGGCATCGGCAATCTTCTTGAGCGCCTCGGCCTGCGTCGGATAGGGATGAATCGTGCGGGCGATCGTCTTCAAACCCACGCCCGCCACCATGGCCTGGGTCACTTGCGAAAGGATGTCCCCCGCGTGCGCGGCCACGATTGTCGCCCCCACGATGCGGTCGGTCCCGCGCTCGACAAGGATGCGCGCCAATCCTTCGGTTTCGCCATCCAGGGTGGCACGATCGACGCGATCGAATGGCTGCGCGAACACATCAACGGCAATGCCACGGGCTTGCGCTTCTGATTCCAGGAGGCCGACGTGCGCTACTTCAGGATCGGTGTAAGTACACCAGGGAATCACGAGCGTGCTGGTTTTCGCACGGCCGAGAAAGAGCGCATTCTGCAGCACGACGCGCGCCATCGCATCGGCCGCATGCGTGAAACGGTAGGCCGAACAGACATCGCCCGCCGCGAAGATGCGCGGGTTCGTGGTCTGCAGCCGGTCGTTGACTTCGACCCCGCGGCGCAGATCGTATCGCACGCCCGCGGCATCGAGCCCCAGCCCTTCGACGTTTGGAACTCGACCGGCGCCGACGAGAACTTCGTCGACCTTCACCCGCATCGTCCCCCTCTGCGGATCGGTGAGCTGGAGCGTCTTTTCAGCGGTGAGGCGTTCTACCTGATGTTTGAGGAGCAGATGCACTCCGTCGCGGCGCAAGGCCTGCTCGAGCACGGCGGCAGCCTGTGGCTCGTCGCGCGGCAGAAGCTGCCCATGAGGTTCGACGAGCCACACCTGCGCGCCCAGGCGGGCGAAGGCCTGCGCCAGCTCGCATCCAACCGGGCCACCGCCGATCACCGCCAGGCGTTCGGGCAACTGCGTCAGGTTGAAAACTGTTTCGTTCGTCAGGTAGCCCGCCTCTTCGAGGCCTGGAATCGACGGGCGCGCAGGTCGGGCCCCCGTCGCGATCACGGCACGCTTGAAGCGCAACGACTGCCCCGCCACCTCGACCGTTTCATCGTTTGTGAAACGTCCCTCGCCGAGAAAGACATCGACCCCCAACTCGCGGAAACGCGCCGCCGAGTCGTGCGGGCTGATCTCACTGCGCAGACGACGCACGCGCTCCATGACGGCGCTGAAGTCGATGCGGAGTTCCGCACCGGTCTCGATGCCGAACTCTCTTGCATCGCGGACGGCTGCCGCTGCACGCGAAGCGCGGAGGAGGGCCTTCGAGGGGACACAACCATAATTGAGGCAATCGCCCCCCATCAGATGCCGCTCGATCAGGGCGACCTTGGCCCCCAGGCCCGCGGCGCCGGCCGCCGCCACAAGCCCGGCGGTGCCTGCCCCTACGACGACCAAATTGTAACGCTCTGCCGGAGTCGGATTTTGCCACTCGGACGGATGCACGTGCGCGACGAGCGCGCGATTCGATTCATCGTCGGGCGGAATGGCGATACGCTCGGCCATGCGCTTCGTACCTTGCAGACGCGGCCTTTCGCCGTGCGAACTAGCCGTCGAGAGCTTTGCGGAAGATGCGGTACTTCTTGTAGATATTCGCGCCGACGGCGAACTCGAACTGATTGATGTTCTCGTTGTCCTCGAGATTCCACCCCAGCTCGAACTCGCGGTATTGCTGCTGATCGCGCAGGTACGTGTTCAAGTGCTCGAAGTAAAGCGCCGGCAGTCCCAGACGCTGGTACTTCTGCTTGATGCCGAAGAGAATGCCGCGCAAACCGGTCAGCCGGCGGCTGTAGTACAGATACTTGAAGATGCCCGTCAGGCCGATCTTGCCATTGAGCTTCTTCAAGAGGGGATTGAAGTCGGGCAGAATCACGACCATGCCTGCGGGATCGTCCTCGTAGTAGACAAAGAGCACGAAGTCCGGCTCGAGGAGTCGGCGGAGTTGCTTGCCCATCTCGTCGAACTCCGCCTCGCTCATGGGCACGAAGCCCCAGTTGTTCGACCACGATTCGAGATAGATTTCTCGGATGATCGCCAACTCGCGGTCGAACTGGTTGCGGACCCCTTTGCGCAGGGTGACGTTGTTGTTCCGGCGAATGCGCGTGGCCAGCTTCTCGATGCGCGTCGAGGCGAGCGCCTCGTGCGTCAGCAGCATCGAGTGGAGATCCTTCTCCTTGACGAAGCCATTCTCGGCCACCAGCTCGAGGTAGTAGGGCGGGTTCCACGGCATCATGATCATCGGCGGCAGATGGAACCCCTCGAGCAGCATGCCCACTTCGTAGTTGGTCGAGGGATTGAGCGGGCCGCGCAGAAAGGTCATCCCCTTCGAGCGGGTCCACTGGACGGCCGCCGAGAAAAGGGCCTCGGCCGCGGCCGAATCCTGGGCGCATTCGAAGAAGCCCCAGATACCCATCTGCTCCCGATGGAAGTCGTTGTACTTGCGGTCGACAATGGCCGCGATGCGACCGACGGCCTTGCCCCCCCGCACGGCGAGAAACAACTCGCGTTCGGCGAATTCCCAAAAGGGATGGCGGCCCGGGGTCAGCAGGCGGCGCATTTCCGACTTCAAAGGGGGCACCCACAACGAATCGTGTGGATAGAGCGTCCACGGCAAATGGATAAACCGTTCTAAGTCGTCGCGACTCGCGACGCGCACCAGTTCCACCGCCGCCATGAGGTCCCCGACCGCTGAATGCTGCTCGAAGCGGGCCAGAAGAACAACCGCGCATCGCGGGTACCCGCCCCCACGATACGGCGTGCATCTTATGTCATGCGGTGGGGCATTGGCGAGACCTCTCGCGAATCTGCGGACGTGATCGCAACGATACGCGGCGCCGGCGTGCCGCGGGTTCCGCCGTGGCTCACGCGGGTCGCGAGTCGCGCGATCGCAGCGGTCGTGTGGGCGCGTCGCGCAGAATTCTGCACCTGGGAAGTCGGAAAAAGATCAAAAAGGTTTGCAATCTTCGAGGTGCCTCGACAAGATCATGGCACGTGCGAGGCTGGCCGTGCGAAATTCCGCGCGGCAGGGGAGGATCCTGTTCCAAGCGAGGCCAGCAGCACGTGACGATCGCGTCCGTTGGCGGTCGTCTTCGCGAATTCGTCAGGGGGACGCCAATTCGATGAAGCTTACCCGCTCCGTCAGCTACGCGGTGGGAATCTTGTTGCGGGTGTTGCGCGAGGGCAGCCAAGGTCCCATGACCGCGGCGCAGATTGCCAAAGGGTGCAAGTTTCCGCCCCGTTTTCTCTACCGGGTTTTGCGGCGTCTGGTCGACGCCCAACTGATGCACGGCGTCTCTGGCCCCGGTGGCGGCTATGCCCTTGCGCGTCCGGCCAGCAAGATTACGCTCTACGACATCGTCGTCGCGGTCGAGGGAACTCCCGAGACCACGAAGCTGGCCCCGGTACACAAATCGCAAGCGAAGGCGATCGATCTGATCAACCAACTCACCGACCGGGGAGCGACGCGTTTCCATCAAGAGATGAAGCGTGTCACGCTGGCAAAAATGGCCAAGCTGTAAACGCAGAGGCTCCATCCGCGAGCCGTCTCGCATCGTAGCGCTGGCAACCGACCTCGCCGTGCGCGTGGCGTTTTTCCTGCAAACGGGGACGGCAGTCGGGGCGGAATCGCGTTTGGAAAATAGCGCGAGCCGACCGACCACGCGTCGTTGGCATCGCGGCGACCATCGTGGTCGGGCAATGAACGGCTACGCGGTCGACCGGCTCGTGCGCGATTCGGTCGAGTGTCACCGGCAATCTGGGGGGCCAATCGAAGGGGCCAGGGGGCCACGCCCGAATCACCCGGCAACGAATCAGGCCATGGCCTTGAGATTCTTGAGCGCTCGCACCGTGATCTTGTTGTAGGCCGGACGGGCAGGACGATCCTGCAGTTCGCCGGTGAACGGGTTGCGAACGTTCTTCTGGGCCGGGCGAGCCGGCATCTTCTTCTTGGTGATCTTCACCAAGCCGGGAATCGTGAAGACGCCCGAACCACGGTTGCCCATCGCCTTCTTGATTTCGTTGGCCAGCGCGTCGATGACAGCGCTAACTTCCTTCTTGCTCAGGTCAGTCGCGGCCGAAATGCTGGCCAGGACTTCGCTCTTCGACGGCGCCTTCTTTGCTGCGGCCTTCGCCATGAGTTCAATTCCCTCCCTGCGAGGTTAACAATTTCAGAGTCCCAACTGCGAGAACTCCTGTCCGTCCGTAAAGGACGCGATGATTAGAAACAAGTGCCCTGAAAAAGCAAGCCGAAAACGGGGCTTCCACCGCGCGAAATGCGGGAAAAACCGAGTTTCTTGGTGCCTGACGTCGTCGGCGCGCCTCGCGAACACGCGACAGACCGTGGCACGGCTCTTTGCGGAGCACATCGAACTCTAGGTTACTTTTTTGCAACGTGGGCCTTTTGGCAGCGAGGCGGTTGGTACGGCTGTACGGTTTGGAAGCCGAACCATCGCCAGAAACACGGTGGCCCTGTGGCGCGCTTGCCTGCCCCGTAAGCGCGACTTAAAATATTGAATTGAAATGGCTTATCTCCTCGCCAGCCGACGACTTCTTGAAACGGAACGTGCCTCGACCAGGCCCCCCCTCGCGTGCCGGACGTGCAAATTCTCCGGCGGCGCGGGGAACTTTTCTCGTACTTCCTACGACTTAAGCAGGGATGCCTTGGTCCCGCCAGGATCGACTTGCGCGCCATAACTGCCCTGTACACCCAACGTTTTGCCAAGTGCCACCCCCTTGTGGGATAATCGAACTCGAGCCACGGAAGGCAAAACCGCCATGCCAGGAATCGCCACGGGAGGTCGCCAGATGCTTGCACGTAGTTCGTGGGCCCGGAGGGCTGCGCTGCTGCTTCTCTCGGCGGGGTTCCTCTCGGTGCAGGGCGATCTCGCCCTGGCGCAGCGCGATGCCGAACCCCCCCCCCGTGCCGAACCGGCTCCGCGTGCCCAACCGCTTCCCGGCGTTCCTCCCAAGCAGCAACAGCCGGCCCCGGCGCAGCCTCCTGCTGGCCAAGTCGTCCCCCTGCAGATGAAGATCCGCGTTCAGGGGCAGGCGAACGCCCCAATCGCCATCGTCCGCGGCGCCCAAGGACAAGAGGTCTCCGAATCGGCCACCTTCATCGAGGATCGGCAGACGATGCAGATCCTGATGTCGGCTCAGGAACTGCTCACGGGGGGGCGCTTTGCCGAGGCCGTCCGGCATCTGGGCGCCATCCTCGAAGCCCCCGACGACTTCTTTTTCCAGCCCGACAAAGACTCGCCGATCTACCACAGCCTGAAGGCCGAAGCGCAGCGTTTGATTGGGACGATGCCCCGCGCAGGGCGCGAATCGTACGAGTTGCAGTATGGCGCCCGCGCGCGCCAGATGCTCGACGAGGCGATCGCCGCCGGCGACATGGGGGTACTGTCGGAGGTCTCACGCCGCTTCTTCCACACCCAGGCGGGATACGACGCCACGGCGCTGCTCGCCACGAACTACCTCGATCACGGGCATCCCCTGGCTGCGGCCCTGTGCTACGAGCGGCTGCGCCAGACTCCCGCCGCGTCTGAGCGTTTCGAACCGACCCTCTCCGTGCAGTTGGCGGCTTGCTGGCTGCGAGCCGGCCTGCACGACAAGGCGGTGGAGGCACTCTCTCAACTGCGGGCAGCGAACCCGCAGGTCCAGGTGCGCGTCGCCGGTAAGGATGTGCCGCTGTTCGCGCCCGGTCCGGATGCCGTCTCGTGGTTGGCCGAACAGCTCGGGCCGCGTGCGAACCAGGAGGAGGTCGCCACGCTGGCGCGTTGGTTGATGTTCCGCGGCGGTCCCTCGCGCAATCAATCGAGCGCCGGCGGCAGTCCAATGCTCGAGCCGCGCTGGCGCGTGCCGACCGCCATCGAGCCGGAAACCGAAAAACTCATCGATCAGCACTCCCAGCGATACGACGAGGTGGAATTCGCCTCGCTCCCGGCGTCCCATCCCTTGATCGTCAACGGCGTCGTGCTCATGCGCACGACCAACAACCTGCTGGCGGTCGATTTCCGCTCGGGCAAACGCGTCTGGGAAGTACCCCTCGACAACGAGCTGAACGAGCTTTTAAACCTCGGTGACACCAATAGCCCGCAACGCAATCAGGTGCAGTTCGCCGCCTTCATTGAGCAGCGCATTTGGAACGATGCCACGTACGGCACGCTCAGCAGCGATGGCGAGCATGTCTTTAGCATCGAGGACCTTGGAGTCGGCGGCCTCAACAACGTGCAACAGCGAGTGGCGATCGTCGGCTTCAACGGCCGCCGTCGTCCGATGCCGACGGGTCCCACTTCGTACAATCGCCTGGCCGCCCACGACATTCGCACCGGCAAGTTGAAGTGGGAGGTCGGGGGCGCTAACGGCGATGGCGAACTCGAGTTGGCGGGCGTGTTCTTCCTGGGTCCCCCATTGCCCCTGGCCGGCAAGCTGTACTCCATCGTCGAACAAAATGCCGAAATCCGCCTGATCGCGCTCGACGCCAAGACGGGGCACGTCGAGTGGTCGCAACAGTTGGCTGTCGTCGAGCAAGACATCACGAACGACTATTCGCGCCGTCAGTCGGGGGTGTCTCCCTCGTACGCCGACGGCGTGCTGGTCTGTCCCACCGCGGCGGGCGCGACGGTGGCCGTCGACCTGACCACTCGTTCGCTCCTGTGGGGATATCGCTTTCCCCCTCTAGCGCTCGCGCAGCGCAATCAAACCATGTGGCCGCGCATGGCCGGCGTGATGGTCAACGGCAGCGAACAAAACGCGTCGAATCGGTGGAACGATGGTGGCGTCGTGATGGCCGAAGGCCGAGTGCTGCTCACGCCACTCGAATCGAATGAATTGCACTGCCTGAACCTGATCGACGGCAGCCTCGCCTGGAAACGGCCACGAGTCTCCGACGATCGGGGCGAATACCTGTACGTCGCCGGCGTGCAGAACGGGCGCGTGTTGCTGGTCGGGCGAACGCAGGCCGACGCCCTGAACCTGGCCGACGGCAAGTCGGTCTGGCCCGCGCCGCTCGAGTTGGGATCGCGTCCCAGCGGCTATGGGTTCTTCCACGGCGAACGATATTTCGTCCCACTCTCCAACGCCGAGGTGGCCACCATCAACGTGGCGACCGGCAAGATCGAAGCGCGTTCGAAGTCGCGCAGCGGACATGTGCCGGGCAACCTGGTGGCGTACGAAGGACAGATCATTTCGCAAAGCCCCGGCTGGGTCGAGGCCTATCACGAGCTGGGCGCGATCGAGAAGGAAATCGCCGCGCGGCTCGAAAAGTCGCCCGACGATGCGGATGCCCTCGCACAGCGCGGCGAGATCCTGTTGCACCAGGGGAACTACACCGCCGCCACAGAAGACCTGCGCCGGTCGTACAAGCTGAAGTCCGACCCTCGCACCCGCGACACGCTGGTGTCGTCGCTGTTGGAACAACTCGCGGCAGATTTCTCGGTGCAGCGCGAACTCGCGCCCGAGATTGCCAGTCTCGCCACGCGTCCCGAGGACATTGGCACCTACCTGCGGGTGATGGCCACGGGGTTTGAAAAGGAGGGGCACCTGCAGGAGGCCTTCCAGAACTATCTCCAACTCTCCGACCCGAAAGCGAATATTTCGGTGGTCGAGCGAGTCGACGGCGACTGGTCGGTCCGGCGCGATCGTTGGGTGCAGGCGCGTGTTGCCGAGTTGGCCCACAAGGCTGGCGACCGCGAACGACAGACGCTCGACGAGGCGATTCAACACCGTCTGCAGGCAGCCTTGGCCGATGGCAACATCAACTCGCTGCGCAAGTTCGTGGCAGTCTTTGGCAGTCACGAGACGGGCGCCGAGGCCCGCGCCGCGCTGGCCGAGCAACTGCAGAAGCCAGGCGAGTTGCTCGAAGTCGAGTTGCTGCTCTCAGAGCTTGCGCAGGGGCGTGATCCCATTCGTGCCCGCTGGGCCGTGGCGAGGTTGGCGCAGCGGCTGCGCGAGGCTGGCCGCGAGGACGCCGCTGCCCCGTATTTTCAGCGTTTGGTCACCGATTGGGCGGACGAGGTCTGTCTCAATGGCCTGACCGGCCGGCAGTTGGTCGAGCAATTGCCGGAGGCCAGCACCGTGCGACGTCGCCTGAGCGATGCCCAAGTCTGGCCCGTCGGCCTGATCGACCTCACGCACGAGGATCGCACGAATCCGAACTTCCGCTACTTTGTGTGCGAGATGCTCGGTCCGCGCGGACCACATTTCCGTTCGATGACGGTCGAAGTCGACCAGGGGCAGTCCATCATCGGGCGCGACGGTCTCGGCCAGGTTCGCTGGCGTTTACCACTGGTCGAACCGGGACAACAGCCACGCTTCGCGATCAACCCGGCCACGACGCGCGTGAAGGCCAACGGTCATTTGCTGCTGGTCTCGCTGGGTCAACAAGTACTGGCCATCGACACGCTTGGCGGCGAGACGCCGGGCACCGCCAAGCTTTTGTGGACGCGGGACATCATCGAGACGATTCCCGGCATGCCGATGCAGCAGGTGGCGCATGCGCATCAGATCGGTCTGCCGTGGGGGGGGCGGCGCATGATGATCGCCGATTCGCTGGGGCGCCCCTTGGGCAATCTCGGCCCGCTGACCGAGCGTTACACCTGCCTGCAAGAGGGACGCAAGCTCGTCGCGCTCGAGCCAGTGACCGGGGCCGTGCTCTGGACGCGCACCGACGTCGAGCCCGGCAGCGACTTGTTTGGCGACGACGAAATGCTCTTCGTCGTGGCGCCGAACGCCGTCGAGGCCCTCGTGCTGCGGCCCACCGACGGCGCCGACCTGGGCCGGCGACCGATCCCCATTATCAACAATCGCATGGGCACGGTCGGACGCCACGTGTTGGAATTCGTCCAGACCTCGGAAGGCGCCAAGCTCCAGCACCAAGTGCGGCTGCTCGACCTGTGGAACGAGAAAGTGATCTGGCAGCGCAGCTTCGATCGGGCGCTGTGCCAGGTAATCGGCGAAGAGGCGGTGGGGGTCGTCGAGCCGGGGCATTTCACCCTGCTGCGGCTGCCCGATGGCGCGACACTCGTCGATGCTCCCATCGAACAAGACGACGCGGTCAACGACGTGTACGTGTTGACCTCGCGCGACCAATACCTGTTGGTGGCCAGCAACAACAACCCCGGCAACGAGCCGGGCATGTTCTTGCGTCCACTGCCGGGGGGCATGACGAACAACCCGTTGGTGACCGGCTACGTCTACGGCTTTGACCGCCCGACGGGGGCCAAGCAATGGTCGAAGCGAGTGTACAAGCAGGGCTTGTTCCTCGATCAACCGAGTGAGTTGCCCGTGCTCTGTTTCTCGACGACGGTCTACAAGAGCCGCAGCAATCCCAACGTGCAGTTCCGCGCGACGACGCACGTGTCGATGCTGTGTCTCGATCGCCGCAACGGCCGCACAATTTACCAGGAACAATTGGGGGCCGAGTACAACGCGTTTGAACTCGAGGGGGAACCGGCCAAGCACACGGTCGACCTGAAGCTGCTGCGCAAGACGGTACACATGGCGCTCAGTGACAAGCCGATTCCGGCCGACATGCCCGACCCCCCCGCGGGGCAGCCCGAGCCGGCCCCGATGCCGGAGGAGGCCGACCAGGAAGGACGCGCCGCAGGCCCCGCCGCGGCGAACGCGGCCCCCGCTCAGGCAACGATCAACCAGCGTCTCGCCCCACGCGCGTTGGAAAATCGATTGGCGCCCCAAGGGCAACCGAAGAAGCCGGTCGATGAGAAGCCCGACGACGAGCAACCGATCGTCGAGAAAGCCGAAGAAAAACCCCCGGTCGAAGTCCCCGACAACTAAAGATTTGTAAGCTCCATGCACATTTCGCGACGCAAGCTGTTGCCGCTACTGGCCGCGTGGCCCTTGGCTGGGGGTGCGCTCGCGGGTACGGCGGCGACGGCGGCGGCGCGCGATCCGAACGTGGAGAAGTCGATCGCGCGCGGTTTGGAATGGATGACCCGCACGCAATCGCGTCTGGGACATTGGACCGCCAATACCGCGCAGTACCCCACGGCCATGACGGCACTCGCGGGCATCGCCCTGTTGTGCGAAGGATCGACCACGACCCAGGGCAAATACTCCGAGCATATTCGCCGTGCCGTCGACTATCTCGTCAGCCGCAGCCGGTCGAACGGCCTGATCGGCGATCCGATGTCGCGCGACAATCGCTACACGTATGGCCATGGGTTTTCGGTGCTGTTCCTCTCGCAGGTCTTGGGGGAGGAAGAAGACCTGGACCGGCGTGAAACGCTGGTCGACGTGCTGGTCCGGGCCGTCGAGTTTACCGGCCAGGCGCAGACGCCCGCCGGTGGCTGGGGCTACGTCAGCGCCAAGGAAGGCAACAACCAGGACGAAGGCTCGACGACGATCACCCAGGTCCAGGCGCTGCGCGGTTGCCGCAACGCGGGTATCCCCGTGCCGAAAGAAATCATCGACCGTGCGATTGGCTATATCCAGCGCTGCACTCTCGAAGACGGCGGCGTGCAGTACAGTTCTCAAGGCGGCGGCGCCCGGCCGGCGATTACGGCGGCGGCGGTGGCCTGCCTGTACAACGCGGGCGATTACGACAGCGAGTACGTGCCCAAGCTGCTGAACTACTGCAAGCAGAACTTGTCGAACATCGCGAACGAAGGGTTCGGCCACTGGCATTACGCGCACTATTACTACGCGCAGGTGCTGTACCGCGAGGCGGGCAACACCTGGCGCGACTACCGCGACAAGATCTACACGAAGATTCTCAACGAACAGAGCGCCGACGGCTCCTGGACGCAGGGGTATATCGGACCGATTTACACCTCGGCGATCAACCTGACGATCCTGCAACTCGAGCGCGCCGCGCTCCCCATTTACCAACGCTAAGCCTGCTCGCGTCCCCGGCTTCGCCCGGCGCGCGAGCGTGCTTCACCCAGAGGAAACCGCGATGAATTCGCCCCATGCGCCCTCGCTCGATTCGGCCGCGATCGGCCGGCTGAGCGCTGCCCGCGAAAAGATCCTCGAGCAGCTCGGTCAGGTGATCGTGGGCCAGAACCACGTGATCGAAGAGTTGCTGATCTCGCTTTTCGCGCGCGGCCACTGTCTGCTCGAGGGCTTACCGGGCCTGGCCAAGACCCTCATGATCAGCACGCTGGCGCGCTCGCTGAACCTGTCGTTCAGTCGCGTGCAGTTCACGCCCGACCTGATGCCGGCCGACATCACCGGCACCGAGGTGATCGAGGAGAACCGCACCACCGGCGGCCGCGAATTCCGCTTTCGCGAGGGGCCGCTCTTCGCCAACGTGGTGCTGGCCGACGAGATCAATCGTACGCCTCCCAAGACCCAGGCCGCGCTGCTCGAAGCGATGCAGGAGCGCCAGGCGACCGTGGGTCGCGTGCGGCACCAGTTGCCCGATCCCTTCTTCGTGCTGGCCACGCAGAATCCCATTGAGCAGGAAGGAACCTATCAACTGCCCGAGGCGCAGCAAGACCGCTTCATGTTCAAGGTCTTCGTGCGCTATCCCACGTTCGACGAGGAATTCGAGATCGCGCGACGCACGACGATGATCTCGAGCGACCATATCGTGCCGGTCCTTTCGGCCGAAGAGATTCTCGAGTTGCAAAAGCTGGTTCGCGCCGTGCCGGCAACCGACCACGTCATACGCTACGCGCTGGCCCTCGTGCGTCAAACGCGGCGTGGCGAACCGGGCACGCCCGACTTCGTCGAAGAGCAGGTGAGTTGGGGGGCCGGCCCGCGCGCCGTGCAGTTCCTGATTCTCGGCGCCAAGGCGCGGGCCTTGCTACACGGCCGCACGCACGTCTCGACCGACGACATTCAAGCGCTCGCGCGCCCCGTGCTGCGGCATCGGCTGGTGGTCAACTTCGCCGCCGAAAGCGAAGGCATCACCTCCGACGACGTGGTCGGACGGCTGCTCTCGCTGACCCCCACCAAAGAAGACGAGTTGATTGGCGATGCCCGCTTCCAAAAGATTTTTGCATCCTGAGGCGATCAGCCGCATCGCGCGGCTCGAATTGCGCGCCCGGCACGTGGTCGAGGGATTTCTCTCGGGCATGCACCGCAGCCCGTATTTCGGCCAGTCGATCGAGTTCCTCCAGCACCGCGAATACGCGCCCGGAGACGATCTGCGCCACATCGACTGGAAGGTCTGGGCCAAGCAAGACCGCTTCTACGTCAAACAGTTCGAAGAAGACACGAACCTGCGTGCCGTGCTGCTCGTCGACGTCTCGGCGAGCATGGAGTACGGCTCGGGCCCCTTGAACAAATACGAATACGCCGCCACGGTCGCGGCGAGCCTGGCCCATCTCATCCTCCGCCAGCAGGACTCCGTCGGCTGCCTGGCGTTCGATGCCGGCGTGCGTTCGATCGTGCCGCAGCGGGCGCAACACCATCACCTCGACGCCATCGTCCGCGCGCTCGACCGTTCGCCGCCGAGCGAAAAGACCGATCTCTACCCCATCTTGCGCCGCGCGGCCGAGAACTATCCGCGCCGGGGCCTGATGGTGATCGTGTCGGACCTGCTCGTCGATCGTGCCGGATTCTTCAAGGGGGTGCGGCTCTTGCGCCAGCGCGGTCACGACGTGCTGGTGCTCCACGTGCTCGACGATGAAGAACTCAATTTTACCTTTGCCGGCCCGACGCGTTTCGACGGTCTCGAGTCGGACGACTTTTTAAACTGTAATCCCCGTGCATTGCGCGAGGGCTATCTCGCGGCGCTGGGGCGCTATCTCGACGAGTTGCGGCGCGGCTGCGCGCAAGACGTCGTCGACTACCAACTGCTGCGCACGAGCGAGCCCCTCGATGCGGCGCTGGCGAAGTTTCTCTCGAATCGACTGGGCATGCACCATCGAAACTAATCCACCCCCTCGCTCTTCCATCGCGCGCGTTGCCGCGTCCTGCGCTTAACGGAACCCGATGCCCGCCTTCGTTCATCCAGCACTGCTCTGGGGACTCGCCCTCGTCGGCGTGCCGCTGTTGATCCATCTGATCAACATGCTCCGGCACCGGCGCGTGCGTTGGGCGGCGATGGAGTTCCTGCTCGAAAGCCAACAGCGCAACCGGCGCTGGATCATGCTGCGGCAGTTGTTGCTCCTGCTGTTGCGAATGTTGGCGATCGCGGCGGTGGTGCTGATCCTGGCGCAGCCGATGTTGTCGAGCGGCTGGGGGGCCATGTTCGGCGGCTCGCGCACGCACCACATCGTGCTGCTCGACGATAGCTTCTCGATGAGCGAGCGTCGTGGCGACACGACCGCCTTCGACCGCGCCAAGGCGGCTATTTCTCGCCTGGGATCCGATCTCGCCCGTCGCGGAGTGCCGCAAACCTTTACCTTGCTGCGCTATTCAAAGTCGGGGGGACCCGGTCGTGGCGCCGAGCCCGATCTGCTCGAAGTCATCGTCGGAGGCGACTTTCCTCAGCGGCTCGATGAGACTCTTGAAGGCCTCGTCCCCTCGCAGTTGGCCAGCACGACGCTGCCGGCGCTCGAGGCGGCCGATCGCATTTCGACCCCCGACGATGCGACGCGCCGCGTGCTCTATGTGGTGTCTGATTTCCGCGCGCACAACTGGAGCGAGCCCGAGGAACTGCGTACCCGACTGGGCGAGCTGAGCGATAGCGGCACGCGATTGAACTTCGTGGCCTGCGCGGAAGTACCGCAACCGAACGTCGGCATCACGGGACTCTCGCCGAAGCCGAGCACGCTGGCCGCGGGCGTGCCGATCGAAATCGAGGTCACCGTCCGCAACTTCAGCGGCGAGACCGCCTCGAACGTGGCGGTCAAGCTCGAAGAAGATGGCACCGCGCGGCCCGGCTTCGTGATCGAGGAAATCGCCGGCGGTCGAAGCGAGACGCGACGGTTTCCCGTGCTGTTTCCCACGGCCGGTCCCCATCGTGTGGTCGCGCGACTGGACGACGATGCCCTGCCCCCCGACAATTCCCGCTATGCCGTAGTGAACGTCCCGCTCGACGAACGAGTGCTCCTCGTCGATGGCGATCCGTCCGGCAAGGATGCCCGATTCCTGGCGACGGCGCTCGCGCCTGGCGGTTCGGTCAGGACGGGGCTTTCTCCGCTGGTCGAGACGCCGCGATTCCTGGCCGAAGAGCCGCTCGACGGCTTCCAGACGATCTACCTCACGAACGTCGCCCATCTGGAACGCGCCGCGGTCGACGCTTTAGAGAAATTCGTGCAACGGGGGGGTGGGCTGGCCCTCTTCGTCGGTCCGCCGTCGAATGCCGCCACCGTTAATGAAGGGCTCTATCGCGACGGCAAGGGCCTGCTTCCGGCGCCACTGGCCGAACCGCGCGAGTTGCTCGTCGATCGCCTCGAAAAGGCTCCCGATCTGCAGGTCACCGAACACCCGATCTTCAAGATCTTCGCCGGCGAGCGGAACAGCTTTCTCGGGACGGTGGGCATCGAGCGTTACGTCGCCATTCCCGACCTGTGGCAGCCGGCCGATCACCCCGGGGTCCGCGTGATCGCGCGGCTGCGCAACCATGCGCCACTCGTCCTCGAGCGCAAGTTCGGCGAGGGGCAGGTCGTGCTGTTCCTGACAACCGCCGCGCCCGTTTGGAACAACTGGGGGCGAAATCCCAGCTTCGTCGTGACGCTGCTCGAGTTGCAGACCTTTCTGGGAGGGGAGCAGCACCGCGAGCCGCCCCGGCTCGTCGGTACGCCCCTCGTGCTCGATCTCGAACCGAGCGTTTACGATCCGCGCGTGCGATTCAGCGTGCCGGGAGTCGCCTCGGACGGAGCCGTCAGCACGGATGGCGTGCTCAAGAATGGTCGGCTCGACGTCACCCTGCCCGATACCGACATCGCGGGCGTCTACGCCGCCGAGTTGGTGACGACCGCGGGTGACTCCGAGCGGCGCGAGTTCGCCTTCAATGTCTTTTCCGACGAAGGCCAGCTTGCGCTGCTCGATGGCCAGCAGTTGGCCGCCGCCCTGACGGGCATTCCCTTCGACTATCACCGCGCCGAAGGCTTCCAGTTCTCGGCGCGCGAGCTGGCCGGTTTCAATCTGAGCGACGGCCTGCTCTATCTCCTGGTCGCCCTGTTGATCGGCGAGCAGGCCCTGGCGTATGCGGCCAGCTATCATCCCTCGCCACCACGGGGGAAACGCTGATGCCGTACGCCGGACTACTCTTCGCGCAAGAAGCGACGCGCACCGTCTTCGAATGGGGGCGCATCCAGGATCGTGTCGACTGGGTGCTGCCGCTGGCGATCTTCGCCGGCATCCTGCTGTACGTGCGTTGGATGTATCGCCGCGACAGCGTCGAGATCGGGCCCTGGCGCCGTCGCCTGCTGACTTCGCTCCGGCTGGCCGCTTTTCTGGGACTGCTCGTGGTTTACTTGCAGCCCCAATGGCGGACCGAGCGCGACGTGACGACCAACTCGCGCGTGCTGCTGCTGGTCGATACGAGCCTCAGCATGGGGCTGGCCGACGAAGGGTCTCCCTCGCAGTCGGGGGGCGCGTCGCGCGCCGATGCCATCGCAGATAGCCTGGCCGGGCATGCCTTGCTCGACGAGCTTCGCAAACGTCACGACGTGTCGGTGATCCGCTTCGACGAAGACACGAACACGCTGGCCACGTTGCCGAAGCAGCCTGCCGCCGGCGCGGGTATTGCGCCGGACGCACCAATCAAGGAGGACCAGACGGCTCAACCACCGCTCGACTGGCGCGCTCTGCTCGCGCCGCGCGGGCCAGAAACTCGCCTGGGACAATCGCTGCGCGACGTGCTGCTCTCCGAGCGTGCCACGCCCGTCGCGGGTCTGGTCATCTTTACCGATGGCGGGCAGAACGCCGGCTTGGGGCCCCAGGCCATCGTGCCGCTGGCGCGCGAGTCGGGCGTGCCGTTGTTCCCCATCGGGTTGGGTTCCGACAAGGCCCCCGGCAATATACGCATCGGCGATCTCGTCGCCCCCATGCGAGCTTATCCGGGCGACAGTTACTCGGTAACCGGATACGTGCAAAGCCAGGGACTGACGGCCCAGTCCATCCAGGTCGAGCTCTTGTCGCGCCCCGCCGATGTCTCCGACGCCGAGGCGGCCGCCGCCACCCGGGTCGAAGCGACCGAAGAAGTGCTGCTCGGCGCCGAGGGTGAACTGGTGCCCGTGAAGTTCGACCTCACGCCGGACGCGACGGGACGGCGGACGTTGATCTTGCGCGCCGATGTGCCCGAGGGAGACAGCGTCGCGACGGATAACGAGCAGCAGGCCGACGTCGAGATCGTCGATCAAAAGACGCGCGTTCTGCTCGTCGCAGGGGGACCGAGCCGCGAGTATTCGTTTCTCCGGGCGATGTTGTTTCGGGATAAGAACGTGACGCTCGACGTGCTGCTGCAAACCGCGCGCCCCGGTATCTCGCAGGACGCCGCCAAGATTCTCGATAACTTTCCGACGAAGCGCGAGGAGATGTTCCAGTACGACGTGGTCGTCGCGTTCGATCCCGATTGGACGCAGTTACGCCCCGAACAAGTGGAACTGCTGGAACAATGGGTGGCCGAGCAGGCCGGTGGCTTGATCGCGCTGGCGGGGCCCGTCAACACGCACCGCTGGGCGCCCGAACCCACGCTGGCGAAGCTGCGCGACTTGTACCCCGTGGAGTTTCAACGGCGTTTCTCGCTGCTCGACGACGGCCGTTTCGGTTCCGAAGAGCCCTGGCCCCTGCGTTTCACGCGCGAGGGACTCGACGCCGACTTCTTATGGATCGACGAGTCGGCGATGCAAAGCAAGACGAAGTGGGAAGAGTTCCCCGGCGTCTACGGCTACTATTCGGTGCGCGGCGCGAAACCTGGCGCCACGGTCTACGCGAGCTATTCCGATCCGCAAGCGGCCGATGGCGGTAAGCCTCCCGTTTACATGTGCGGGCAGTTCTACGGCTCGGGCCGAGTGTTCTATCTCGGCAGCGGCGAGATGTGGCGTCTGCGCGAGGTCGACGAGGCCCTCTTCGAGCGGTTTTACACCAAGCTCGTGCGTTATGTCTCGCAGGGCCGCTTGTTGCGCGGCTCGAGCCGGGGCGTGCTCCTCGTGGAACGCGATCGATATCTGCTCGGACAGACGGTCTCGGTACGAGCGCAAGTGACCAACGAGCAACTCGAACCGCTCGAAGTTCCCTCGCTCACCCTACGGGCGGTCGCCCCCGATGGCACCTCTCAGGCAGTCAATTTGCAACCCGATCCGACGCGCGCGGGCACGTACGCCGGCCAGTTCACCGTGCGTCAGGAAGGGGCCTATCAACTCGACTTGCCCATCGACCAGGGAGAGTCGGAAAAGCTGTCGCGGCGCATCCAGGTGCGCGTGCCCGATCTCGAACGGGAGAATCCGCAGCGTAACGACGCCCTGCTTACCGAGCTCGCGCAAGCGACGGGGGGGCACTACTTTGTGGGGGTCAACGCGGCGGTGACGGGCGAAGGCTGGCAGCCTTTGCCCACGCTGCTGAAGGACCGCAGCCGCACGATGCCGGTTTCCGAGGCCCCGCGTAGCCTGTGGGACAATGCGTGGTTGCTGGCGATCATTTGCGGTCTGCTTTCGCTGGAGTGGCTGTTCCGCCGGCTGTCGCGACTGGCATAACCGCACAAACCCGAGAATACCTTGAACCCCAACCCCATCCAGCCCCACTTAACAGCAGGGTCATCGCATCGGCGAACGTGGGAGCCAGGCCCCTTTGCTGTGCGTAAATACCGCACCATCGTAGAATTGCGGTAGCACGAACCTGGCCGCAGATCAGCAGTTCCGACGAGACTCCAAAACCGGCATGGCGCGCAGTACCAACGAGCATCGGCTACCGGGCGACGTAGGCCACTTGCTGGCCGCGGTGCGCGCCCAGATCAGCCGCTACGTGTGGCTCGAAGGGCTGGGGGCCACGTGCGGGGCGATCGGCCTGGCCTTTTGGGTGCTGCTGGCCATCGACTGGACCTTCGAGCCGGCCGCCTGGATCCGGCTCGGGCTCTTGTTCGTGGCCCTGGCCGGCGTGGGCTTCGTGGCCTATCGCCGCCTGCTCTCGCGCGCGTTCGTGCGGTTTCCCGATCGCTCGCTGGCACTGCTCATCGAGCGGCACTTCCCGCAGTTCCACGATAGCCTGGTCACGGCCGTCGAGCTGAGCTCGCCCCAGGCGTCGGCCGCCCCGATCGATGCCGAGATGCTGCAGCGTACCTGTCGCGAGGCTCAAGCCCTCGCGCGCGGCGTGGACGTGCGCGCCGTGTTCGATCCGGCGCCGCGCAATCGAGCGCTCGCCGCGGGGTCGCTGGCACTCTTGTCTCTGGCGATCTTCGCCCTGCTGGCGGCCGGCGAATTGGGGGTCTTCGCGCGGCGCACCGTGCTCCTCTCCGACGAGTTGTGGCCGCGGCGAACGCATCTCGAGATCGACGGTTTTCCGGGGGGCATGGTCAAGGTGGCTCGCGGCGGCGACCTCGATATCGTCGTCAAGGCCGACACGAAGATGGTGGTCCCCTCGGTGGTGCAGGTGCGCTATCGCAGTTCCGAAGGGGTACGCGGCTGGGCGAACATGAGCCGCCAGGGAGAGGCGCGCACGAGTCAGGATCCTTTCCAACAATTCGCGCACAAGTTTCAGGGGCTGCTAACACCGCTCGAATTCGAGGTCCTCGGCGGGGACGATCGCCTCCGCGATCTACGCATCGAAGTCGTCGATAGTCCCTCGATCGCCGAGATGTCGCTCGACTGCGTGTTCCCCGCGTACACCCATCGCCCGCCGCGCGTCTTGCCGGTGACGGGCGTGATGCAGATCCCGCGCGGCACGGAGATTGTCGTCCGCGCGCGGGCGAACAAGCCCCTGGTGCGGGTCACGGTCGAGGAACCGGTGGCGGGGGATCCATCAACGGGGGGCGCAGGACTGCTCGCCCGCGATGTGGGCGTCGATCGGGACGATCCTCGCGCCTTTGCCTTCCCCTTGGGACGCCTCGACAGCAACCGTACGTTGATGGTGACCTTGGACGATCAAGACGGCATACGCAGTCGCGAACCGGTCCGGCTGGCAATCACCGCCGTGCAGGATGAAATTCCGCGCCTGGCCGTGCGCCCGCGTGGCGTGGGGACCTCGGTCACTCCCGCGGTGCGTATTCCCATCGTGGGCGAGATCAAAGACGACTATGGCATCGCCCGGACCTGGATCAATTACGTGATCGATGAGCGACCGGCGGTGGAACAGGCCTTTGCCAAGCCGCCGCGCGAGCGCGCGGAGCTCTCGGTGGAAGAAACGCTCGATGCGGGGCCTTTCGAATTGCAGCCCGGGCAAAAGCTGGCCCTGAGCGCGCATGCCGCCGACACGTTCGCCCTGACCGAGACGCCGAATATTGGTACGAGCGAGCGATTCGAGTTCGAGATCGTCACGCCCGAGCAACTCTTGGCGCTGCTCGAATCGCGCGAGTTGAACTTGCGACGGCGCTTCGAGCAACTGCTGGATGAAGTCACCGAGTCGCGCGATTCGCTGCGCGACATCACGTTTGCCGAAACCGCGTCGGCCGCGGCCACCACGGACGATGCGACTGCCGCGGAACCGGCTGCCGAGGAAGTTGAAGAGCCGGTCGGGGACACCCCCGAGCGGAGTGCGGAAAGGCGCAAGATTCGCACCGAGCGTGCGATCCAGAATGGCCGCAAGAACGCCAGCGAAACGCGCGGCGTGGCCGTGGCTTTTACCGACATTCACGAAGAATTGACGAACAATCGCGTCGACACGCCCGAGATGATGAGCCGCCTGATGGATGGCATCGCTCGTCCGTTGACGCGCGTGGCGGACGAGATGTTTGTCGAGCTCGATCGGCGCCTGCTCGATCTGCAACGCGACGTGGACAACGCGGCCACGGGGCCCGAGCGACTGGCAGCCGCCGAACAGCAGGCCGACGCGATCCTGCTCGAAATGCAACGTGTGCTCGACAAGATGCTCGAACTCGAGACCTTCAACGAAGTGGTCGCCATGCTGCGATCGATCATCGACGAACAAAAAGACGTGAACGAAGCGACGCGCGACCTGCGCAAGCAGAAGGTGCGTGACCTGCTGGACGATTAGGACCGGCATCTGCCGGACACCGCGTGTAGGATGGAAACGATGCAGAACATGCGCACGATGGCCATGGCTGGGATGCTCTGCGGCGCCACCTGCTGGTGTTCGATCACCGTGCGCGCGCAGGAGGTCCAGCCCCAGCCTGCCTCATCCACGGAACAGGAAGGTGCCAGCACCGCGCCGGCCAAGGCCAACAATCTCGCCACCTTGACGGCCGAGCAGCAACAACTCGCCGCCAAATACAAGCGGTTCGAAGAGGTGCTGCTGCGGCTGGCGGAGCTCACCGCGGGAGAAGATCCGGAACGGGCCGCCCTGCTCCGCAAGGCGGTCTCCCAGAGCAAGGATCGCCTGATCGGCCTGCAGTACGAACGCCTCATCGAGATCCTCGAGCAGGATCGCCTCGCTAATGCCATCACCAATCAGGGAACGATCGCGACCGATCTCAACGCGCTCCTTGAATTGCTGTTGAGCGAGGATCGCGCCAAGAAGATCGACGAAGAAAAGAAGCAGCTCGAGGCCTACATCAAGGAAGTCAACGAGCTCATCAAGACACAGAAGTCGCTGCAAGCGCAGACCGAAGGTCGGGGCGACCCCCAGAAGCTGGCCGAACAAGAGGGAAGCCTTGCCGATCGCACGGGGAAACTGGCGGGAGACATGAAGTCGACCGGCGAAGCGGCGAAACCGAACGAAGCCGAATCACAAGAAGGCACGCCCGGCAGCAAACCGGGTGAGGGGCCCATGCCCGACGAGGAGGAACGTCCGGGCGCCCCCCCAGCGGGTGACGCTTCGGGCGAACCGAAGGAGTCGGGCAAACCATCGTCCCCCATGGGAGATCAGGGCGAACCTCAAGAGGGCCAGTCCGGCGAACCGCAAGAAGGAGCATCGGGGCAGCCCCAAGAAGGCCAACAGGGACAGCAAGGCCAACAGGGCGAACAGGGCGAACAAGGAGAATCTCCGCCGTCGGGTCAGCAACCTTCGTCTGAACAGCAACAGAAGACAGCTCCGGCGCAAGAGCGACTTCAGGCGGCGCAAGAGAAGATGCGCGAGGCGCAGAAGAAACTCGACGAGGCGAAACGGAGCGACGCACGCGACAAGCAGGAGGAAGCCCTGGCCGAGCTCGAGCGCGCCAAGGCCGAGCTCGAAGAGATTCTCCGCCAACTGCGCGAGGAAGAGCAGAAGCGCATGCTGGCGATGCTCGAGGCCCGCTTCCGTGCCATGCTGGCCGAGCAGATCGAGATCTACGAAGGGACGCTGCGGCTGGACCGCACGCCCGAACAGGCCCGCTCGCGCGGCTTCGAGATCGAGTCGGGCCGCCTGAGCCGCCGCGAGTCGGTCCTGTCCGGCGAAGCGGAAAAGACGCTCCACCTGCTGACCGAGGAAGGGTCGGCCGTCGCCATGCCCGAGGCGGTCATGCAGATGCGCGACGACATGGAGCAGGTGGTCGTGCGGCTCGGTGGCGCCAAGGTCGACGAGCTGACGCAAGGCATCGAGGAAGACATCATCGCCGCGCTGGAAGAAATGCTGGCGGCCATCAAGAAGGCCCAGCAGGAGCAGGAACAGAAGCAATCGCAGCCGCCTCCGCCAGCGGGTGAGCCGGGCGAGCCCCCCTTGATCGATAAAATCGCCGAACTGAAGATGATTCGCTCGCTGCAGCTCCGCGTGAACAAGCGCACCGAGCGTTATTCGAAGCTGGTTGACGAAGAAGGTCAGACCGAACAGGCCGAATTGCTCGAGGCCTTGCTCGATCTCGCCGCCAGGGAACAGCGCATCCACAAGGCCACGCGCGACATCGCTGTCGGGAGGAACCAATGACCGCGCTGCGTCGCCTGCAAACGTGCCGGTTGGCTTGGTGTGCCTTGTTTGTCGCCCTGCCCCTGCTAACGGTCTCGGGCCAGGACATGGCGGCTGATCCCTTCGCGCCGACGGCCACGCTCTACACGCCCGCGCCAGAAGAAGTGCGCGCCCAGGCGTTCGCCTGGCTGACCGAACAAGAGGCTACGCCCGAGATCCTCTCCGCCGCCGAGCGCATCTGGGATCCGAGACACCTCGAACCGACGGGCGCGGCGTTGCTCGATCGGCTGGCCGAAACCGTGGCCTTGGTCGATCCGCAGGCACGCGAGCTGGTCACGCTCTGCTCCATGCCTCGCACGACGACGTTGCTGCCCGCGGGCGAGTGGTTGCACGACGACAGTCGCCCGGCGTTCGTGCGCGATAATCTCCGACTGCTGTACGGCCGGTGGCTCTCGCAAGAGAGTCTCTACGACGAGGCCCTGCGTCAGATCGGCGAGCTCTCGCCCGAGCAGGTGGTCGATCCGGCCACGCTGCTGTTCCATCAGGCGGTGGCCTATCACCGCCTGGTCGAGCAGGAGCCGGGCATGCAGGCACTCACTCGCCTGCTCGACGACGTGGGAGACGCGCCGGAACGCTATAAGACCGTGGCCACGCTGATGCGCGAAGATCTCGCGGCGGTGGAGGTCGATTCGCTCGATCACATCGCGCGCCGCATGGACGACATCCGCCGCCGGCTCGAATTGGGCCGCGCCGGCCAAAAGGTGCTCGACGTCGAAGATGGTGTGATCGAGTCGCTCGACAAGCTGATCGAAGAACTCGAAAAACAGCAGCAGCAACAACAACAGCAACAGCAATCTTCGTCGGGCGGCGCTCCTTCGAGCACGCCGATGCAGGATAGTCGCATCGCAGGCGCCGCGGGCAAGGGTGACGTCACCAAACGCGACATCGGCAGCGGCGACGGTTGGGGGGCGCTCCCCCCGAAAGAGCGCGAAGAGGCCCTGCAGCAGATCGGCAAGGATTTTCCGCCCCATTACCGCGATGTAATCGAACAATACTTCCGCAAGCTGGCCACCGAGCAAGCGGATGGCGCACCGCTCGAGACTCCGTAAAGACACAGTAACTTCAAGGAACTCAACCGCGATGTGGGCCCTGGTACTCATCACGCAGCTTCTGGCGGCGGCGCCCCCCGAGGCCGAGCTGCAAACGCTCTCTGGCGAAACGCTGCACGGCCGGCTCACCGAGCTCAGCCGCGAGCGCATGCTCTTCGCCACGCAGGACGGTCCGAAGACCCTTCGTCCCGACGACGTGCTGCAACTGAGCTTCGCACCCGTCCACAAGCCGACGAACAGCGTCACGCGGGCCGGGGCGAACAAGGTCTGGGTCACCTTGGCCGATGGCTCGACTCTGGTCGGTAGTGAATTCGCCTCGGCAGACGGTCAGGCGAGCCTCACCACGACCGACGGCGCCACGATCGGCATGGCCACATCGGCGATCGCCGTAGTTCGCCTGCGCGCGCTGACCGAAGCGGCGGCGGAACAATGGACCACCATTCTCGAAGGTGAGCACGCCTCCGATCTGCTCGTGGTGCGCAAAGACGATGCCATCGACTTTCTCGAAGGCGTGATTCGCGACGTCGACGCCGAGAAAGTCCACTTCGAGCTCGACGGCGAGATACTGCCCGTCAAACGCACGAAGCTCGATGGTTTTGTCTACTACCATGCGAATCGGCCCGATCTGCCCAACGCGGCGTGCCGGGTCACCACCACGGACGGCGCGCAGCTCGCCGCTCGGGCGGTCCATCTCGGTGATGATACATGGCAGGTGACGACGCGTGGCGGCCTGGAGCTGACCTTACCGCTCGGGGCGATCGCACGGCTCGATTACTCGCAGGGCAAGGTCGTCTACCTGAGCGATCTCGACTGGGATGCGAAGCGCTCGCGCTGGGAACCCTACTTCGGTCAGTTCGCCGCCGAGTCGGCGCTCGAGCAATTCTATGCGCCCCGCCGCGATCGGGGGTTCGAATCTCCGCAACTCGTGCTGGGGGGCACTCTCTTCACCAAGGGCCTGGCCCTGCGGAGCCGCACCGAGCTCGTCTACCGCCTGCCCGACGATTTCCGCCGGTTCAGCGCCAGCTTGGGAATTGACGATGCCGTGGGGAACGCGGGAGACGCGCACGTCACGATTCGCGGTGGCGACCGCGTGCTGTTCGAAGGAGACGTGGTCGGCGGCGCCGAGCCCTTGCCGCTCGACCTCGACGTGCAGGGCGTACGCGAGCTGACGATCCTGGTCGACTACGGCCGCGACGGCGATGTCGCCGACTATGTGAATTTCTGCGATGCGAAGGTGATTAAATGACGCGTGTCGCCGCGATTGCAATCGTCTGCCTGGCGTGGACGTGTCTGGCCACGCGAGTGGCGCGGGCCGTCGACCCGGCCGTGCTGGCGGCCGAGCAGGCGCGCGTCGACGCGATTGAAAGCGTGCGCCCCACGGTGCTGGCCGTGTTTCCCGCCGCCGGCGAAGGGGGGGGCTCGGGGGTCGTCATCTCGCCCGACGGCTACGCCCTGACCAACTTCCACGTGGTGAGCGGCTCGGGCAGCCATTTCAAATGCGGCATGGCCGACGGCAAGTTGTACGACGCCGTGCTCGTGGGGCTCGATCCCACCGGCGACATTGCCGTGCTGAAGCTCTTCGGCCGCGACGATTTTCCCGCCGCGAGAATGGGAGACAGCGATACGCTCCGCGCCGGCGACGAGGCGCTCGTCCTGGGCAATCCTTTTCTGCTGGCGACCGATTACCAGCCGACCGTGACGTATGGCATCATCTCGGGCGTCCACCGCTATCAATACCCCGCCGGTACCGTGCTCGAGTATGGCGACTGCATTCAGACCGATGCCTCGATCAATCCGGGCAACTCGGGGGGCCCCCTGTTCAACGGGGCCGGCGAGCTCGTCGGTATCAACGGGCGTGGCTCGTTCGAGAAACGTGGCCGGGTGAATGTCGGCGTCGGTTACGCCATCTCGATCAATCAGATCAAGAACTTTCTGGGGCAGCTCAAGGGAGGACTCATCGTCGATCACGCCACGCTTGGCGCGGTGGTCTCGACCGATCTCGACGGACGGGTGATCGTCACCGACATCCTGCCGGACAGCGACGCCTATCGCCGCGGACTGAGATATGGCGACGAGATCGTCTCCTTCGCGGGGCGCACGATCACCACGGTCAACGCGTTCAAGAACGCGCTGGCGATCTTTCCTCAAGGCTGGCGACTGCCGCTAAGCTATCGCCGCGACGGCCGGCGTCACGACACGCTCGTTCGCCTGCGCGCCGCACACGCCCAGGGAGAGCTGGCGGAACTTGCCGGCAAGCAGGCCGAAGTCCCGGCGCCGCGGCCCAAGCCAGACGACGAACCGCGATCGCCTACGCCCGACGAACACGACCACCAAGAGGGGGACCGCCCGGCCGAGGACACGCCGCGCCCCAAGTTGCCGCCGCGCCTGATGCCGGTGCAACCGGGTCCCAAAAAACCGCCGCTGCCCGAGATCATCCGGCAGCATCTCGTCGAACGCCGGGGCTATGCGAACGCCTACTTCAACAAGTTGAACCTCGATCGCGTGTGGAACGCCTTCCTGGCCAGCGGCTCGTTCGAGGGTGCTGCTGGTCTCTGGACGATCGACGGAGAGATGGAAGGGGGGGGCGGAGTACGCCTGCAACTCGACGAGGTCAGCGTGCGGGCCACGGTGCCGGCCGGCGAGACATCGCTCGCCGCGGCCGACGATCTTTCACAAGCCCTCGATCCGCCCGGCAGCGGCGGCTTGCTCGCGGCGTTGCACCTGTGGCGACGTTTGCTGACGCAAGGCCCCGGCGATTTCGGCGCCCTGCATTACGATGGCGCCGCTCCGGTACTCGGCTCGGCGAATCTCGCCGAAGTGCTGCGCGGCACGTACGCGAACGTCGAGGTCACCTTCGCTTTCGATCCGACGGACGGCCGACTCCTCGCGCTCGAGATGTTTCCGGCCAACGACGTCGACCCCTGCGAGCTCTATTTCAGCGACTACCGCGAGTTCGACGGCCGGCGACTGCCGGGCCGGATCGAAGTTCGCCATGGCGACGAGGTCTACGCCGTGCTGCTGCCGGAGACCTATCGTCTCGAGGCCGCCTCCGCGGACGCCAAGGCCCAGGAGGTACCGTAGTCGATGCACGCGCCGAGTTCCTCGTTCGTCGTCCACGTCGCCCAATGGCGCGCCCTCTTGGTAGGGCTGTTGCTGGCCGTTTGCATGCTTTCCGGAACGGCGGTCGCGCGCGACCTGACCGAGGTGATCGAAGAGGCGCAGCCCAAGATCGTCAAGATTTACGGCGCCGGGGGCTTTCGCGGGCTCGAGGGCTATCAGAGCGGCTTTCTCATCTCGGCCCACGGGCACATTCTGACCGCCTGGAGCACGGTGCTCGATAGCGACGAGATCAAAGTCACGCTCGACGATGGGCGGCGTTATCAAGGCACGCTGGTCGGCGCCGATCCCGTTGCGGAGCTGGCGGTGCTCAAGATCGAAGCGGCCGATCTCCCCTGCTTTCCGCTGGTGACCGCCGTCTCGGTCGAGCCGGGCGCCCCGGTGCTCGCCTTTAGCAACCTGTTTGGCGTGGCGACGGGGGACGAACCGGTGAGCGTGCAGCGCGGTATCGTGGCGGCGAAAGCGCCGCTGACGGCGCGGCGCGGCACGTTCGAGAGCCCCTACCGCGGCATGGTCTACGTACTCGATACCGTGACGAACAACCCGGGGGGCGCGGGGGGCGCGCTCACCGATATCGAAGGGCGACTCGTCGGCATGCTGGGCAAGGAGCTGCGGCACGCGACGGCCAACACCTGGTTGAACTACTCGCTGCCGGTGGAAGAGCTCGCCGGTACGATCGACGAGATCATCTCGGGCAAGTTCGTCCGCAGCGCCGACGCCAAGACCGTAAAGCCGGCCGAGGCGCTGCAGCTCGCGGCACTGGGCATTCGACTGGTGCCCGACGTACTGCCGCGCACCCCCCCCTACGTCGACGCGGTCATCGCGGGCAGTCCCGCGGCGATGGCCGGCATCCGTCCCGATGATCTCATCGTGTTCATCGACGAGCGCCTGGTCGCCTCGTGCCAGTCGCTCGTCGACGAATTGTCGTACATCGAACGCCTGGCCGAAGTCGCCGTCACCTACAAACGCGGCAACGAACTGACGACGGTCAAACTACGTGGACAAGGAACCGCCCAGAGCGAGGCGCCATGATCTGTCACCGATCGTCCCCTTTCGTTCGCGGACTGGTCGCCGCGCTAGCCCTGATAGCGGGCACGCCCTGGGTGCCCTCGCGCGTGCTGCGCGCGGCCGAGGAGACTAATGTCGCCGCGCTGCGCCAGCAGGCGGTGCGCGACGCAGCGGCCGCCGTCGGCCCCAGTGTCGTGCGCATCGAGACGATCGGTGGACTCGAAAAAGTCGGCGACGTCCTCACGAGCACGGGCCCCACGACGGGGCTGATCGTGTCGCCCGACGGCTTCATCATCTCGAGCGCCTTCAACTTCGCGCAAAAGTCGAGTTCGATCCTCGTCACCCTGCCAGACGGCTCGCGCTCGCCGGCCCGGCTCGTGGCGACCGATCACAGCCGCATGCTGGTGTTGCTGAAGGTCGATGTCGAAGATTCGCTGCCCATGCCGGAGGTTGCGCCCCCCGATGCCCATCGTGTCGGCCGCTGGGCCGTTGCCGTGGGGCGCACGTTTGACGGCGACTCGCCGAACCTGTCGCTCGGTATTATCAGCGCCTTGGGCCGCGTCTCGGGCAAAGCCTTGCAGACCGATGCCAAGATCTCGCCGGCCAACTACGGCGGGCCGCTCGTCGATATCGAAGGACGCGTGCTGGGCGTGCTCGTGCCTCTCTCCCCCACCGAGTCGGGGAGCGTCGCCGGATTCGAATGGTACGACTCGGGCATCGGCTTTGCCATTCCGCTGGCGCACGTCCTGTCGGTCTTGCCGCGCATGGTCGACGGGCAGGATCTTCACCCCGGCCTGCTGGGGGTTTCCTTGGGGGGGGACGAAGAGAACGCCGAAGCCCCGCGCATCGCCGAGTGCCGCATCAATTCGCCCGCTGCCAAAGGAGGCCTGGCCGCCGGTGACGTGATCGTCGAACTCGATGGCAAGCCGATCGAGCGCGCCGCCGACGTGAAGAACGAGCTCAACCGCCTGTACGCGGGAGATAAAGTCCGTGTCGTCGTCCTGCGCGGCGAGGAACGCGTCGCCCGCGAGCTGGAGCTCGTCGCCCGTATCGATCCCTACGAGCGGCCACTGATCGGTCTGCTTCCCCTGCGCGGCGAGACGCCCCCGGCCGGCGGCGTGCCGGTGCGTTACGTCTTTCCGACCAGCGGCGCCGCGGCGGCAGGACTACAGCCGGGCGATATCGTCACGTCGATCGATCAGCAACCGGCCGCCGACGCGCAGGCTTTGCGCGTCGCCCTAGCCGATCGCAAACCAGGCGACACTGTAACTCTGGGCGTACATCGCGGCGCCGAGCAGCTTTCGTTCGAAGTGCGACTCACGCCGCAGCCCGAGTTCCTGCCCGAGTCGTTGCCCCCCGCCTCGGCCGCGCGGCAACCGGCCGGCGCCGAGCGTCCCGAATCGGGGCGCGTGCCGCTCGCCGTAGCCGGCTTCAAGCAAGAACCGCTCGTCTATCTGCCGGTGAACTACGATCCGGCGATTCCCGCGGGGCTCGTCGTGTGGCTGCGCCCCACCGGCCAGACGACCGATGACGAGGTGCTCGCCCGGTGGCAGAAGTTGTGCGACGAGTACGATCTCGTGCTGCTCGCCCCCGCTCCGCAGGCCGACGGGAAGTGGCAGCCCGCGGATCTCGAGTTCATGAGCAAGGCGATCGAAGCGCTGCGTGCGAATTATGCGATCGATGCCACGCGCCTGGCGGTGGCGGGCGAAAAGACCGGTGGCACGGCGGCCTTCGTGCTGGCCTTCCAAGCGCGCGACGCGGTACGAGCCGTGGGGGCGATCGATTGCCCGTTGATGGCCAAGCTCACCGACCATGAGCCGCTGCGACCGCTGTCGATCTATCTTGCTTCGGCCAGCCAAACGCCCTTCGCGGCCGCACAAACGAAGGCCATCGCCAAGCTGCGCGAGATGAAATTCCCCGTCACGGTGCAACCACTGGGAGAAACGCCGCGCGAGCTCACGGCCGACGAGTGGCAAGCCTTTGCCCGCTGGCTCGACTCGCTCGATCGCATCTAAGACGCAGCTTCGGTCTTTCTCGTTCGTCGCAGAGGCCGGAAGCTACGCAGACGGCCCTGTCCTCACGGTACTCCGTGTGGGCAAACGAGCGACGTCCTCGTCACGCGATACATGCCCTGGGTGTGAGGTCTTGCCCCCGCTACACTTCGTACCGGCAGCAGGCTGATACGATTCTTCCGTAAAATCCTTCCGCGTCTCCGCGCCTCCGCGTGAGACCCAGATCGTGGAAACCACGCGCGATGCATCGCCCAAGTGTCGGCATTTTGGCCCTGGTTCTGCTCGCGACGGGCACCTCGCTGTGGGCCTTCGGCGAAAACACCGATACCACGGCCGCTTGGGTGGCCGCCTGCTGGCGCATCGGGCTGGCGCTCGCGGCACTCTGGCTGGCGCTGCCCGACATGCGCCGCGTGCCCGTCTGGCTGCTCGCAGGTCTGCTCTTCGTCGCGCTCGTGGTGGCGCGCAATCCACGAATTATGCTGATCGCCGTGGGTGCGGCACTGGCCTTCACCGTGCTACGACCGTTCGTGCAGCGTGGGATGTCTGGACCGCGCTGATGTTCGTGGGCGAACGACAGCATCTGGATTTTGCGAACGCGCGGAGCATCGCGAGACTCCATGCAACGCGCATTTTCGTTTCTTTGTCAGGTACGGGGTACCTGACCACTTTCGATGTGACCAACTCGATCGGTTGTCAGGTACAGAGTACCTGACCTACATGGCGTCACACCCAGGTGCGATTTACACAAACGGGGTGCGGCCTGGCATGGCGACGGGGGCCACGGCCAGCGAGCCCCATTCGTAGGCCGTCGGCGTGAGGTCTTCGGTCGAATTGATCGCCTGATCCCAGGTGATCTCGCGACCCGTGTAGGTGGCCATGCGCCCCATGATGGCCAGCATGGTGCTGCGGGCCATGTAGACGCCGTTGTTGATCGGCTGGCCCGAGCGAATGCCGGCGAAGAGTTCGTCGTGCTCGGTCTGATACATGTTGTTGCGCGGGCCGCGGTAGCGCCATTCGTTCGGGCCTTCGATGCGGTTCTTCAGCACCGTGGCGCGCCCCTTCGTGCCAAGAATGTAGTCGTCGACATCCGAGGCACATCCGTCCTGCTGGCGGCAGAAGGCGAACAGTCGCACACCGTTGGCATACTCGTACTGCACGGCGTGGTGATCGAAGATATGGCCGTACTCGGGCTCGGTGCGAACCTGACGCCCCCCCAGGCCGACGCAGTAGACCGGCGGCTCGTCTCCCATGGCCCAGGCCGCCTTGTCGAGACTGTGGACGTGCTGCTCGACGTTGAAATCGCCCGACAACCAGGTGAAGTAGAGCCAGTTGCGGAGCTGCCACTCCATGTCGCTCCACTCGGGCTGGCGCGGCTTCATCCACAGACTGCCCGTGTTGTAGTTCTCTTGCATGGCCACGATGTCGCCGATCGCGCCATCCTGAATACGCTGCATCGTCTCGCGCACGCCGTTGTCGTAGCGCCAGCAAAGCCCGGAGACGATCGACAGATTCTTCTCCTTGGCCAGCTCGGCAGTGGCCAGCACGCTGCGAACGCCCGGGGCGTCGACGGCGACCGGCTTCTCGCAGAAGACGTGCTTGCCTTGCTCGATGGCGGCCTTGAGATGGGCCGGGCGGAAGTGTGGGGGCGTGGCCAGCACCACCACGTCGACGCCGCTGTCGAGCACCTTCTGGTAGGCGTCGAAACCGACGAAGGAGGTTTCGGGCGTGACGGCCACCTTATCGCCCGCCTCGCGACGAATGGTCTCGAGGCTGGCCTGCAGCCGATCGCCGAAGGCGTCTCCCATGGCGACGAGCTTCGTGTTCTTGTCGGCCGCCAGGGCCTGCGCCGCCGCGCCGGTACCGCGCCCGCCACACCCGATCAGCCCCACGCGGAGCACGTCGTCGCCACCGGCATGGGCGCTCCGGGCAAAGGACATCGAGCCGACGAGCGATCCCGTCACGGCCATGGCCGTCGAGCGGCGGAGAAAATCGCGGCGGTTCGGTTGGGGCGTGGCAGCGGCTTGATCTTGGGGGGGCATGTTGGGCAGGTCTCCCTGTCGAGGGGGAAAAAGCAGATCGGCGAGACTTGCATGATAACCGAAACTGCCCCGCGAACCCAAATCTGATACGCCAAGCAGCGCGGAATCGTTCTCGTCCGGCCGTGCCCGAACAGCCCGCCGTCACGAACCGTAAGATAGTTGCCACGGCCAGCTTGGCACGCTATCGTGGAGCCTTCTTTGCCCCCGCAAAAGAGCCCACCAACGCGCTCGCCTCCCACACCACCCTAGGAGCACTCGCTCATGTCCCAGCGTACAACTCGACGTCGTTTCATTCAGAGCACGGCCGTGACCGGCGTCGGCGTGTGGGTCGCTAGCCGCGCCCGCGCGGACGAGACCGAATCGGCCAACGAAAAGATTCGCTTCGCTTGCGTCGGCGTTGGCGGCAAGGGGACGAGCGATTCGGCCGATGCCGGCAATCATGGCGACGTCGTGGCGATCTGCGACATCGACGAAAAGCGTCTCGATGCCGCCGCCAACAAGTTCCCCGACGCGAAGAAGTACGTCGACTATCGCAAGATGTTCGAGGAGATGGGGGCGAACATCGACGCGGTGACCGTCAGCACTCCGGATCACTCGCATGCCGCGGCCTCGGTGATGGCGATGCGGATGGGCAAGCACGTCTACTGCCAGAAGCCGCTGACCCACTCGATCTATGAAGCCCGCACCATGGCGAACGTCGCCCGCGAGAAGGGGGTGGTGACGCAGATGGGCAATCAGGGCACGGCCGAGAACGGCGTGCGCAAGGCGGCCGCGCTCGTGCAGGCCGGCGCGCTGGGGGACGTGAGCGAAGTTCACGTCTGGACGAATCGCCCGATCTGGCCGCAGGGGGGCGAGGCCCCGAAGCCCGAGGCCGAAGTACCCGCCCACATCCACTGGGAGTTGTTCCTCGGCCCGGCAGCCTATCGGCCCTACGCCAAGGGCTATCACCCGTTCGCCTGGCGCGGCTGGTGGGATTTCGGCACGGGCGCCTTGGGCGACATGGCCTGCCACACGATGAACATGCCCTTCATGGCGCTCGATCTGCGCGATCCGATCTCGGTCGAAGCGAAGACCTCGGGGCACAACAAGCAGAGCTACCCGAAGAACTCGACGATCACCTACGAGTTCGCCGCGACCGACAAGCGTCCGGCCGTGAAGCTCTTTTGGTACGACGGTGGCAATCTGCCCCCGGCGGATCTCTTCGGCGAAGAGAAGCCGAAGAACAGCGGCTCGCTGCTCATCGGCAGCAAGGGCAAGCTCTACTCGCCTGATGACTATGGCGCCGAGTTTACGCTGCTCGGCGACGCCACCAGCCCGGAAGTGACCTTCCAGCAGTCGCCCGGCCACTTCACGGAATGGGTCGAGGGGATCAAGGGTGGTCCGAAGCCGGTGTCGAACTTCGTCGATTACTCGGGCCCCCTCACCGAGACGGTGCTGCTGGGCAATCTCGCCGTCTGGGCCGATGGCAAGAAGATCGAGTGGGACGCCGAGAAGATGGAAGCCAAGAACGCTCCGGAAGTGAGCGAGATCATCCATCGCGAATATCGCGAAGGCTACACGCTGTAGTCGCGCGTTCCGCACGCAAACTCGACAGGCCGCCGGCGCTCAGTCAACATGGGTAGCCGGCGGCCTTTTTTTGTAGTGGTCAGAGATCAGGGGTCAGTTTTGTTGACCGCGTCCACTGCCCACTGCCCACTGCCCACTGCCCACTGCCCACTGCCCATGTCCGACCGCGACGCGAACAAGACGCACAGCACGAAGCCAACGCAGGACTGGCTCGGTTGGCTGTTGCTCGGCGTCGTGCTGCTGTTGGTGATCGGCATTCGCTGGCGCACGCTCGATGCGCCGCTCGAGCGTGACGAAGGGGAGTACGCCTACATCGCCAGCCTCATGCTGCGCGGCGTCCCCCCGTACGCCGAGGCCTACACGATGAAATTCCCCGGCACGCCGGCCATGTATGCCGCCGCTTTCGCCATGTTTGGCGAGTCGACACGGGGGGTCCATCTGGGCCTGCTCGTGGTCAACGTCGCCACGATGGTGCTGATGTATTGCCTCGCGCGCCGCTGGCACGACGGCCCGACCTCGGCCGCCGCGGCGGCGGTCTATGGCTTGTGGTCGCTGACGCCCGGGTTGCAAGGGACCTCGGCCCACTCGGAGCATTTTGCCGTTTTCTTCGGACTGGCCGGCTATGCGGTGCTGGCTGCTGCCGTCGAACGTGCGACGTACTCCGGCGTGGCTTTCGCAGGGCGAGTCTTCGCCGGCGGATGGTTGTTCGGGGTGGCCGTGCTCATGAAACAGCAGGCCGCATTCTTTGTGGCCCCGGCCCTGCTCTATCTGCTCGTCGAGGTCTGGCGACGCACCGAATCTGGCAAGCCTCTCGCACGTGCGCTGACCGGGACGCTGGCCCTGGCGCTGGGCGTCTTCGTCCCCTTTGCGGGGCTGGTGGCCGCTCTGTGGCGATGGGACGTTCTGGAAACGTTCTGGTTCTGGGCGATCGACTACGCGAGCACCTACGGAGTTGGAAACCAGACACATTTTCGCACCATGCTCGGTATCGCCTACAACCAGGTGGGCAAGGCCTCGCTGCTGCTCGATGCCCTCTTTCTGTTGGGAATGGCATCGTTTGCCTGGAATCGAGAAAGTCGCCGCGGCGGCACGCTGGCCTGGTGTCTGCTAGCCGGCGGCAGCGTGGCCGTGATGCCTGGCCTGCGTTTCTACAACCACTACTTTCTGTTCCTGCTTCCGGCAGCCTCGATCTTCGCGGCTTTGGGCTTGATGTCGCTGGTGCGCTTGCTGGAAGCAGCGTGGACGGCACCTTTTCCACAGATGTGGCGTGCAGCATTCCTACTACTGGTGGTCGGCGGGATCGCCTGGGCGAACCGACTCCCCTGGTTTCAAAGCAGCATGGTGGGGTTGTCGCGCATCACGTACGGCAATAACCCCTTTCCCGAAGTCATCGAAATCGCCAAGTTCCTGCGGCACGTTTCGTCGCCCGGCGATCGGCTGCTAGTGTTTGGCTCGGAACCGGAACTGTACTTCCACGCGGGCCTGCCAGCCGCAACGAAGTACATCTACATGTATCCACTCGTCGAACGTCAGCCGTATGCAAAACAGATGCAGGCTGAAATGATCGAGCAGGTCGAACTCGCTCGTCCCGAGTATTGCGTGGCGCTGTACGTGACTCCATCGTGGGTCGCCGAAGCCGGAGCCCCGGATGAGATCTTCCGCTGGTGGAAGAACTACCGCCATGAACACTACGACCAGATCGGCGTGGCAGATATCCTGGGTCGACACGCCACGCATTACTATCTGGGCGAGCGTTGGCGCGACTACCAGCCGCAATCGAACGTCTGGATCGGGGTGTATCGCCGACGCGATCTCACACCCGCTGAGCCACGCAACTGAGCGTCACGCCCGCCGGCAGATTCACCACCCGCGACAGGCCATGCTCGAAGCGCATGGCCAGGTCGAGCGCGGCGTTCACTGGCCAGGCGGGCAAGGTACCGTCGTTGAAGTCGCTTTCCGACTTCTTGCTCGGCAGTACGCGGCGTGCAAGCCAGATGGGAGGCAACAAGAGCGAATTCCAATAGCTCAGGCGCACGATGCGGAAGCCTGCCGCCTCGAGCAGCGGTCGCAATCGCCCGGCCGTGAAACGCCGGGCGGTCATCACGGCGTCGTCGTGCGTGCTGTAGAGCGAGTCGTACGCGGGCAATTCGAGGAAGAGCATCCCGCGTTCGCGCAGCACTCGGTGGAACTCGTCGAGCGGACGCGAGACATCCTTGACCCAGGCATGGTAGAGGACGTGCGTGCTCAACACGGCGTCGAACGACCGGTCGTGCAACGGAATCGCCGACACGTCGGCCCGCACCAGGTTCATGAGTCCGCGCCGTCGACAGAACCGGAGGGCGTCGGGCGAATAATCGATGCCCACGGTCTGCGAGTTCTGGCCCAGACGAGAGAGATTCCCGCCGGTACCGCAACCGGCGTCGAGGATCGGCTTGTCCTGCCAGTCGGTCAGGTAGCGGTCGAGGTTGGCAAAGATGACGCGCCGCAGGGCGCGATACCACCAATGCCCCTCTTCCACGCGAGAGAGAACGTCGTATTCCTGGGTTTTCATGGCAAGTCTGGCCGCTGGCCAGGCGTTGGTGGATCAAAGGATGTCGAGCGATCCGGCCGGCCAGCTTTCGCTCTGGCGCAAGACATCGATCGGTCGCAAGACGGCCACATCCTGCTGCGCGGCCAGCCAATCGAGAAACTGCTCCAGCGCCCCCCCCAAGCGCCGTCCGCCGCACAGATGGGGCTCGGAGTGAACCGTCAGCACGGCCAATCCACCAGCCGCGCGCACGTAGGCACACTTCTCATGCCAGGCAGCCACGATGGCTCGCGGCGAGTACCCTACGTACGTCAGCGACGAGTCCATCGGCAGCGTGATGGGAATCTCCAGGCAGTCGTGTCCCGCGAAGGGAAACACCGTCGTGCAGCCGCGCGCGAATTCGAGGTCCGTATCGCATGTGCTCGAGTCGTAGGCAAAGTGGCGCCCCACGGCCTGAAGCATCCGGTGCGAACGCAGCAGCGATGGCGAACGAAACCCGACACCGCCGTAGGGCTCGATCGAATGCCGCGCCGCTATGAGCCGCTTTTCCATGACGTCGTTGGGCAGGTAGGCCAGCCGATTGTCGTGGACCACGTCGTGCGAGCCGATCTCGTGTCCCCGGGCCACCAGGTCGCGCACGATGCCGGGCTCGGCGAGGACCGCCTCGCCCACGATGTAAAAACAGCCGCGGTAGCCCCGACGTTCGATCGCGTCAGCCACGGGGATCGCGCGACGCAACCCGTGGTGAGAATCGACGTCGACCGTGAGTGAAGCTCCCCATGTGGCGGCAGGCCAGGGCTCGACCGGCAGTCGTCCTGTCAGTGAGCGCAATACATCGAGCCCGGGCGCAATGGGCCAGGGGGGAGACTGATGTCGGCGACGCCAGCGATTGCGAAAGTAGACCAGCTTGGCCCCCAGATAACGCATGCGCCCCGGTAGCCGCTGGTACGAAAAGGGGACGAAGCGCGTCTTGGCGGGCATGGGGCCCGTGAAGCTCTCGTCCGCCAAAATGCGCATCAGCTCGAGCGGATCGAAATTGAAGCTGGCTTCTCCCTGCTCGACCGAGACCGACGGCGCGACGCCATCCGGCACGGGCAGCGTGACCCGATGGCGGCCCAACCAATCGGGGCGTGCCTCAGGGGGCAGGTCCAGGTTTGCCCAACGCATGGGACACCTTCTCCGCGGTTGTCGCGCGTCGCGCCGCGCGTTCGATTCGTAGCAGCTCGCGCATCGTTCGCCAAATCGTGCGAATGCGTATGCCGGTCGGATGGCCCCACGTTCGCGGATGATGGGGCACGCGCACCTCGGTCACGCGATAACCGAGCGCCTGTGCCTTGACAACGATCTCGGCATCGACTGCGAAGCCCGCCGTCTCGATGTTGATCTGCGAGAGGGCCTCGCGTCGGATCATCTTCACCCAATTCAAATCCGACACCTGCAAGTGCAGGTGATTTCGCACGTACCAATTATAGACACGACTCACCACGCGGCGCGGCCAGGGATCGGCCCGATCGATGCGGACGCTGGCGATGATATCGGCCTCGCGCCGCGCGTCGAGAAAGAGCGCCAAGTGCTTGACGTCGAACTGATGATCCGCCGGCACGAGCACGACCCAGTTCTTCTGGGCGTAGCGGAAACCGGTCTTCTGGGCGCCGCCATAGCCGACGTTGAAGGGATGGTGGATCACCCGGACGCGCGGATGCGCCGCGGCCAGATCATCGGCGATGACACCCGTGCCATCGTGACTGCCGTCGTTGACGATGAGGATCTCGAAATCGTCGACCAGCTCCGCGACTTCGTCGAGGGCGTAGCGGACGATCGACTCGAGATTGCCGGCCTCGTTGAAAGCCGGGATAACGATCGTCAGGCTGTCGGGATCGGGAGTCGCCGCTGCCGGCGTCGCCGTCGCACGAGACCGCACGACGCCACTCTGTCGCAAGCCGGGCAACACCTCGGAGAAGTAATCGCGCACGTCCGCCTCGCCGCGGACCCAGTCGAGGTAGCGTGCGAGCCCCGTGCGCAGATCGACCTGCGGCGAGAACCCTAGCTGGCGAATCTTCTCGATATCGGCCACCACGTGCCGCGATTCGTTGGGACGGAATTCGTCGGGGAACTCGGCGGTCAGCTCGGGCAGGTTCAACAATTCGGCCAGCGTTTTGGCCACGTCGCCGATCGAGGTGCTCACGCCGGTCCCCACGTTGAAGACCTCGCCGCGCGATCCTTCGCTTTCGAGCGCCAAGACGTTCGCCCGGGCGACGTCCTGGACAAAGACGAAGTCGCGCCGCTGGCGACCATCCTCGAACAGCACCGGACGCCGGCCGGCAAGCAGTAGCGAGGAGAAAATCGCGATCACGCCGGTATAAGGATTCGTCAGCGATTGGCGCGGACCGTACGTGAGAAAGTAGCGCAACGCGCAGGTATCGATGTCGAACTGACGACCGAAGGAGAGCACGAGTCGCTCTTCGTCGTACTTCGAAATAGCATACGCGTTCTCGGGCGAAGGGGTCTTCGTCTCGGGCGTGGGGACCGACTCGAGCGCGGCGCCGCACTGCGGGCACTTCGGCTCCCATTCGCCACGTTCGAGCTGCTCGACGGCACGCACCGCCCCGGCCTGCGGACCGCAGGCCGCACAGCGGTAGCTGCCTTCGCCATAAATGGCGACCGACGACGCGACGACCACCTTCTTCAACCGGTGCCGCCGTTCGGCCACGAGTTCCAACAGATGGGCGGTGCCGATCGAATTGGTTTGGAAGTAGCGAGAAAGCTCGGGCGTGAAGCCCCCCGTCGCCGCCAGATGGATGACGCCATCGACTCCGTGCAGGGCGCGGGCCACGTCGTCGATGCGCCGCACGTCGCCATAAATGAACTCGGCCTGGGGGGGTACGTGCCGCGGGACGCCCCCCGCGTGCGTCGGCTGCTCGAGATTGTCGAGCACCCGCACGCGGTAACCGCGCTCGAGCAGCAGATCGACGGTGTGCGAGCCGATGAAACCCGCGCCGCCGGTGACGAGGATCTTTCTCATGTCGACTTCCCCCAGCGGTGAAAGACCTCGATCACGTGTTGTTGCGCCTCACGCGTGAGGTGGGGATGAAGGGGCAGAGAAAGCATCTCGCGCGACATACGTTCGGCCACGGGGAGGCTGCCGGGCTTGTAGCCTAGCGAGGCAAAGCACGGCTGCAAGTGCAGCGGACAGGGATAATGGATGCCGGTCTCGATGCCCGCCTCGGCCATGCGCTGCTGCAGTTCGTCTCGATTGGCCACGCGCACCACATATAGGTGGTAGACATCGCCCGGCAATCTGGGTGGGCGGCCAAACCGCAGATGCTCGTCGTAGAAAGCGGCCGCCGCGCGGCGGCGATCGTTCCAGGCGTCGAGACAACGCAGCTTGACCGACAAAACGGCGGCCTGCAGGGCGTCGAGCCGGGCGTTGTACCCCAGGTGGTCGTGAATATAGCGGGCACTTTGTCCGTAGTTGCGCAGGGCACGCAGACGCGTGGCCAACGCGTCGTCCGAGGTGACGATGGCGCCGGCGTCTCCCCAAGCCCCCAAATTCTTCGCCGGATAGAAGCTGAAACAGGCGGCGATGCCCTGGTTGCCTGCGGTAAGCGATTGTCGCCGTGCCCCCTGTGCCTGGGCGGCATCCTCGACGATCGGCAGATTCGCCGCCCGCAGCGGAGCGACGTCGCCGAGGCGCCCGTAGAGATGCACCGGTACGATGGCCCTGGTCCTGGCAGAGACCGCGGCCAGGGCCTGCTCGGCGTCGATGAGCGAATCGTCTTCGCGGCAGTCGACGAAGCGCGGCGTGGCGCCGAGCGCCGTCACGGCCATGGCGGTCGCGGCGAAGGAGTTCGTCGGCACGATGACCTCGTCGCCCGGCCCGATCTCCAAGGCCTCGAGGGTCAGCTTGAGCGCTTCGGTACCGCTGGAAACACCAATCCCCTGCCCCGCGCCGACGTAGGCGGCGAAGGCGCGTTCGAAGGCGTCGACCTCGGGCCCCAGGATGAAACGCGAGCTCTCGACGACGCCGCGCACGGCCGCGTCGAGCTCGGCGCGAAGCTCGGCATGGGCCGCGGCAAGATCGATCAATGGCACGTTCATCCCACCCGCCTTGCCGGCGATCCGACGACGGTGGCGCCAGCTTCGACATCTCGCGTGACGACGCTGCCGGCGCCGACCATCGCACCGCGGCCAATGGTGACGCCGGGAAGAATCGTCGCGCGCATGCCGATCTTTGCCCCCGCGCGAATGATCGGCCCGCGCAGATTGGATTTATCGATCGGATACTTGTCGTTCGCGGTCATCGCGCCGGGGGCCAGGAAGACGTCATCCTCGACCACGGTGAACTGCGCGAGGTAGACGCCCGTGTGTACCAACACGCGCGAGCCGAGGCGGCAGCCATAGTCGATGACCGAGTTGCTCCAGATGCGGACATGATCGCCGATCTGGTTCTCTTCACGGACGATCACGTGGTGTCCCGTGGCAAAATGATCGCCGATGGTCGATCCCTCGTAGAGCACCGTGCCGCTGCGCAGCCGCGCGTATGCCCCCAGGATCAAGGGGCGCCGTTCCGCCAGTCGCTCTGCCAGGTAGCCGAGCAACACTCCGTCATCGCGCCGCAGGCCCTCGCCCGTGCGAACTAGAGATCCATCGGTCATACGCGCACCTCGCGGCCGCGCGCGGCGAGCGACTCGGAACAGGCCTCGAGCACGCGTACGACGTTCGCGCCGCTCGTCCCGTCCGAGATGGGGCGCGTTCCCGTCTCCAGGCATTCGAGGAAATGCAGGCACTGATTCTTCAGCGGTTCGCGCATGTCGATCTTCGGGCTGACGATGTCGCCGGTGGTGAGCAAATAGCGGAACTCGCCAAACGAATCGGTGCGTTTGTCGGTCGAGATCCCCTTTTCGAACACGCGCACCGTGTCGAGGCTGTCGGTGTCGTCGAATTCGATCGTCCGCTTCTCGCTGACGACGACCATCTGGCGAATCTTGCGGGCGTTGAGCCACCCGACCTGGACGCTGCCCAGAATCCCGCTGGGATAGAAGAAGTGCATGAAGGCGACATCTTCGAGATGATCGCGCAGATATTTGCGGCCGACGACGCTGACGGCCTCGGGCTCCTCGCCGAGCAGATACGAAAAAATGGCGACATCATGCGCGGCCAGATCCCACATTGCCCCCACGTCGTCGCGGATGTAGCCCAAATGGTGCCGACGCGATTCGAGATAGTACAGCTTGCCCGTGGCCGGTTGCTGGATCAATTCGCGGATCTTGCGCACGGCGTCGTTGTATAGATAGGTGTGCCCCACCATGAGCACCCGGTTCTTGCTCGCGGCCAGTTCGGCCAGCCGCCGCGATTCGTCGCTGACCAGCGTCAGGGGTTTCTCGACCAGCAGATGCTTGCCGTGCTCGAGCGCCGACGTCGACAGGCGAAAGTGGCTGGCCGCCTCGGTTGCGATGACCACCGCATCGACTTGCGGATTGGCGAGCACGGGTTCGATCTCGGCCGTGGCCCAAACGCCCGGATAGCGTTGCGCCATGCGAGCCAGCGTCGCCGCGTCGCGATCGACGACTGCCACGACGCGCGCGCCGGCAATCTCATGGAAGACGCGAACGTAGTTCGCTCCCCAGCGACCGCAACCAATGACGGCAATACCCGGCATCGAGGCAACAACTCCCTTGTGACGACGAACGTCGACAGCCGCGCCAGTGGGACGTGCGCGCGGCCCTGGTCTCGACACGCAGCTCCTGCGTGGACGGCAGCTTGTCGGCGGCCGTCGGACGTTACGAAATGAGTTCCCCCCACCAACTCCAGACCGTCGGCCAGAGAAGACCGCCGACAAGGCCTAGATCCCGAGTCTAACCGGCCTCTAAACCGCCGACAACAAACTCCACGGGCAGGAGCGGTTATGTCGATTGTAGGGGCTCGAAACTGCGGCTCAGTCTCCGGCCACAAAGTTGTTCGGCGCGGCAGGGGCGGTTACCATCGGTGAACCCTGCCTACCCACCCCGCCCGCCTACCCACAGCGTGGCGTTTCGCCACCGCACGAGTTGTTCATGAATGTTGCCCGCTCGACACGCCAACACTGGCTCCCTGCCCTTCGCCCGCTAGGCCTGGTGCTCCTCGGTGGTCTGACGGCCACGTTCGCTTGGAACGACAATTTCGATTCGGCCCAGGGCGCCCCGCCGGCTGCGGCCACCACTGCGGATGAAGCCCAGGCCGAAGACAGTGCCGACAAAGATTATTCGGCCGAGTTGCCGCGGATCGCTCCAACCGAACCAGCCGAGGCCCTGGCCACGTTCGAAACCCGGCCCGGCTTCCAGATCGAGCAAGTGGCGGCCGAACCCCTGGTGCGCGATCCGGTGGCGGCGGCCTTCGATGCCGACGGACGTCTTTACGTGGTCGAGATGTGCGACTACTCGGAAGATTCAGAAGGACATCTCGGCGCCGTGCGGTTGCTCGAAGACACCGACGGCGATGGACGTTTCGACCGCAGCTCGAATTTCGCCGAGGGGCTCTCCTGGCCGACCGCGATCGCCTGTTACGACGGAGGTGTATTCGTCGGCGCCGCACCGTTCATCTTCTATCTGAAGGATACCGACGGCGACGGGCGCGCCGATGTGAATCGCACCGTCTTCGAGGGGCTCGGCCGTTCGAATGTGCAGGGGCTCGTCAACAGCTTCAACTGGGGGCTCGACAATCGTATCCATGCGGCCACCAGCAGTTCTGGCGCCAGCCTGCGGCGTCCCGTGGCGGACGGTGGCGCGCCCGACGCCCAGCCGGTGACGCTGTCGGGGCGCGACTTCTCGTTCGATCCCCGCACCATGGAGGTGAAGCCCGAAAGCGGCGGCGTCCAGCACGGGCTGAGCTTCGATCGTTGGGGACGCAAGTTCGTCTGCGCGAACAGCGATCATATCCAACTGGTGATGTTCGAAGATCGCTACGTGGCGCGCAATCCGCATCTCGCGGCGCCGGGCGCGCGCATCAGCATTGCCGTCGATGGTCCGCAGGCCGAGGTCTTTCGCATCAGCCCGGTCGAACCGTGGCGCATCGTCCGCTCGCGACTCCGCAAGTCGGGCATCGTTCCGGGCATTGTCGAAGGAGGCGGACGCCCCGCAGGCTACTTTACCGGCGCCACTGGCACGACGATCTATCGTGGCGATGCCTGGCCGGCCGAGTATCTCGACAACTCGTTCACCGGCGACGTCGGCAGTAACATCGTGCATCGCAAGAAGCTGACGCCCCAGGGGGTTGAGCTCTCGGCCGACCGTGCCGAGCCGGGGGTCGAGTTTGTGGCCTCGCGCGATATCTGGTTTCGACCGTGCCAGTTTCTGAATGCGCCGGATGGCACGCTCTATATCCTTGATGTCTACCGCGAGGTGATCGAGCACCCGCTGAGCCTGCCGCCCGTCATCAAGAAGCACCTCGACCTGACGAGCGGCAGCGACCGGGGACGGATCTATCGCGTGGTACCGCAGGGGTTCCAGCAGCCACCGCTACCACGATTGAGCAACGCCACCACCGCCGAGCTGGTTGCGACGCTCGATCGCGCCAATGGCTGGCACCGCGACACGGCGGCCCGCTTGATCTACGAGCGGCAGGACCAATCGGCCATCGCCCCACTCGAGCAGCTTGCCCGTGCGGGCGAACGCGCCGAAGGACGCATGCACGCGTTGTACGCTCTCGACGGTTTGAACGCTCTGTCGGCCGACCTCCTCGGCAACGCCTTGAAGGACAAGCATCCGCGAGTTCGCGAGCACGCGATTCGCCTGGCCGAAGCGAAGGCAGCACAGCATCCAGAACTGCAAACGGCGCTCGTGGCGTTGGCCACCGACGACGATCCGCTCGTCCGCTATCAGCTCGCGTTCTCGTTGGGCGAGTTGCCAGCCAGTGCAGAGCGCCGGGGGGCACTGGCGACCATCGCGCGACGCGATGCGAACGATCGTTGGGTACGTCTGGCCCTGCAAAGCTCGCTCGCCAGCGGCGCCGGCGAATTGTTGGCCGTCTTGCTCGCGGATCGAGAGTTTAGCCAGGCTGCCGGGGCCGCTCCCCTGGTGACGGCGCTGGCCGCGCAAGTCAGTGCGGAACAGAAGCCCGACGAGTTGGCGGCCGTGCTCCGCGCCGTGGCGGCGCTCCACAAGGAACACGCGAGCTTGGCCTCGGCCGTCGTTCGCGGATTGGGCGAAGGTCTCGCGCGACACGGACGAAGCCTGCACGATCTGGCGGCCACGACGTCGGACGCGCAGATCAAAGAGGTAATTGCCAAGCTGCTGGCCGATGCTCGAGACCGGGCGGCCAACGGCGAGTTCCCCGTCGCCGTGCGTGTGGACGCCATCGGCACCCTCCCTCTCGACGACTTCTCCACCGTCGAAGTTGTGCTCGCCGGGTTGATCGATGGCCGGCAGCCGCAAGAGATTCAATTGGCGGCGCTCGCGGCGCTGTCGAGATTCTCGGACGATGGAGTGGCCGAGTTGGTACTGACGGCATGGCCAAGCCTCGGTCCCCGCGTGCGTGCCGAAGCGGGCGAAGTGCTTTTCGCTCGACCCCAGCGCATCGCGGCCCTGCTCGCCGCGCTCGAGTCGAAACGCATCGCCGGGACGGATCTCGATCCCGCTCGGCTCAAGGCACTCGTCAAGCACAACGATCGCGAGATCGCCGCACGAGCCGAATCGCTCGTCGGACAATTGGCGCTCGGTCGCCGGCAAGACGTCGTCGCCATGTATCGTCCGGCACTCGAGCTTTCGGGCGATGTCGAGCGCGGTCGCGCCGTTTTTCGCAAGACCTGCGCCGCCTGCCACAAGCTGGAGGGAGCCGGGCACGAAATCGGTCCCAATCTGGCCACGATTCAGAACCGCGGCAGCGAAGCGATCCTGCTCAACGTCCTCGATCCAAATCGCGAGGTGAATCCGCAGTACGTCAACTACACGCTCATCACGACCGACGGTCGATCGATCACCGGCATGATGGCGGCCGAAACCGCGACGAGCGTCACGCTGCGCCGAGCCGAAGGGGCCGAGGACACCATCCTGCGGAGCGATATCGACGAACTGGCCAGCACGTCGCTGTCGATCATGCCCGAGGGACTGGAAAAGGAGATCGACGCCCAATCGATGGCCGATCTGCTGGCCTATCTGAACTCGATCAAGTAACTCACATGCCCCCCTGCTGAAGTCGTCCGGCCCAGTCCCTGGTGGCCGGCATGACCGGGAGATTCCCATGTCGCGCTGCCACGTGCCCTATTGGTTCGTTCGTTCCTTGTTGCTCGCGCTGGTGGGCGTGTCGCTCGTCGCGGCGTCTGCTCGTGCCGAAAATTGGAAGGCTGGCGTCGCCCGACGCAGCATCACGCCCGAGCAATTCATGTGGATGTCGGGCTACGCCAGTCGCGACAAGCCGGCCGACGGCAAGCTCACCGACCTGTGGGCCAAGTGTCTCGTGCTCGAAGATCCCGCCGGGCGCCGCGTGGCCCTGGTGACGCTCGATCTCGTGGGCATCGATCGCGAGATTTCGAACAACGTGCGCGATCGGTTGCAGGAAAAGCACCAACTCGATCGTTCGCAGGTAGCCCTCAATTGCTCGCACACCCACACGGGCCCCGTCGTGGGACACAACCTGCGGCCGATGTATTTCTTCGACGACGAGCAGGCCTCGCTCGTGCGCAGCTACACCAAGACGCTCGAAGATTCGATCGTGGCCGTTGTCGGCGAGGCCATCGAGAAGCTGGCGCCGCGCGAGATCGCCTTTAACGAAGGCCAGGCGACGTTTGCGGTGAATCGCCGCAACAATCCCGAGAACGAGGTGCCCCAGCTCCGTACGGTGGGCAAGCTACGTGGCCCGGTCGATTACTCCGTGCCGGTGCTCTCGGTGCGTGACGGCGCTGGTCAGCTACTTGCCGTGGCCTTCGGCTATGCCTGCCATGCCACGTGCCTGAGCTCGTTTCAGTGGTCGGGTGACTACCCGGGTTTTGCGCAGCTCGCCCTCGAGCAGCGGCATCCCGAGGCGATCGCCCTCTTTTGGGCAGGCTGCGGCGCGGATCAGAACCCGATACCGCGGCGCACGACGGAGCTGGCCGAACAGTATGGAAACCAACTCGCCGACGCGGTGGATCGTGCCTTGAACGCCGTAGCGACCCCCGTAACGGGGTCTCTCGGCGCGTCGTACAGCGAGTTGCCGCTCGAGTTCGATCGACTCCCCACGCGCGAGCAATTGCAGAGCGAGGCAGCGTCGGGCGATCGTTATGTCGCCAGCCGCGCGACGTACCTGCTCGAGCAAATCGATGGCGGAACGCCCTTAAGTTCGACCTACCCTTACCCGGTTCAAGTGTGGCAGATCGGACCACAGCTCCACTGGGTCACGTTGGGCGGCGAGGTGGTCGTCGACTATGCACTGCGCCTCGAGCACGAACTCGGTCCGCACACGTGGGTCTCCGGTTACACGAACGACGTCATGGCCTACATCCCCTCGCGCCGCGTGCTCACCGAAGGTGGCTACGAAGGAGGAGGAGCGATGGTCTATTACGGACTCCCCACCGTGTGGTCTCCCCAAGTCGAGGAGCAAATCGTTCACCAAGTGCGCAATACCGCCGAGGAAGCAAAAGCCAAGCAATCGGAAAACTGACCTCCATGACGATGGTAATCCACCGCGAAGGCGCGAAGAGCGCAAAGGAATAAACCATGTGCAAAAACGAGCGGTATCCCTTCGTGCCAAAATGCCGTGTAATGCATCATTCCAATGTGCAGTTCATTTCCTTAGCGCTCTTCGCGCCTTCGCGGTAGGCAATCACTTTTAGATTCGGGGCAGACATGCCCCCCTTCGCCGCTGGGGGCCGTTTGCGGTAGAGTAGCGACCGACATGCTTCCCAGGGTGGTGTTGGTTCGAGTCAACGGCGGTCGTCGATGCGGCTTTTTCTCTCGCGGCAGTGGTTCTTGCTGAGCCTGGCGGTCTTGCTGGCCAGCGGCCTGTTGTTTCCGCGGCAGCTCGATCCCCTGGCCGAGGCGATTCCCCAGGCAGCGGTAGTCGCGCTCGTCCTGTTTCTCATGGCGCTGCCGCTCGACGCGCACACCGTCTGGCGCGCGTTGACGCATCCCCGGGCCGTCGTGCTGGCGATCGCGATCAGTTGGGGCCTGCTCCCGCTGGTCGCCTGGTGCGTGGCGCCGCTTTTGCGCCCCGATCTGGCCCAGGGCCTGCTGATTGCCGCGGCCTTGCCTTGCACGATGGCCTCGGCGGCGGTGTGGACACGCCGCGCCGGCGGCAACGATGCCGTGGCCCTGCTGGTCACGATCTCGACCAACTTCTTCTGCTTTCTCGCCACGCCCGTCTTGCTTTACCTCTCGACGGGCACATCGGTTGAAATCGATCTCGCGCAGATGGTCCTTGCACTGGCGGTGCAGGTCGTGCTGCCGACCTTTGCCGCACAAGGTGTGCGACTCTACGCCCCGGTGGCGCGGTTTGCCGCGGCGCACGTCGGTACGCTCGGCTCGATCGGTCAATGCGGCATTCTCCTGATGGCCTGGATCGGCGCCGTGAAGGCGGGCTTGAAGTTCTCCGCCGGCGAGGTGCAAATCGAGCCGCTCGACTGGTTCATCATGTTCGCCGCCGTAATCGGACTGCACGTCTCGATGCTATGGTCGGGCCATGCGATCGGCCGCTTGATCGGCCTCGATCGCGCCGATCGTGTGGCGGTCGGTTTCAGCGGCAGCCAGAAGACGCTGATGATGGGGCTCTATATCGCCATCACCTACTACGATGGCCTCGCCATGCTGCCCATGATCGCCTACCACGTCTGCCAACTGCTCATCGACACGGTGGTGGCCGATCGCCTGGCAATTTCGCACCGCCGAACGATGGCGGCGGCCGAGACGCCCGCCCGCTAGCGCGCGTCTCGCGCGGGTGTACGATTGGCCGTATGAGGAGTTGCTCCTGCGTGACGCAGATCCAGCTCGTGGGGACCCGCGGCTCCACCGCTCGCCTGGCGTGCTTGCATGAATTCGCCGATCCTGGCAACCTTGTCGGCCGCTTTCCCTTCGCCGTCCGCTTCCGCCTCGGGTGCGTGGCCCCATTGAATCACGGCACCGTCGCGCGTGCGAATCTCGTAAAGCTGCCCGCTTCCGTCGCTAGAAAAGTTCTCGCCGACCGGCGTGATGCGCTCGAGATCCCAAGCGACCCAACGATCGATCAATTGGGCGCCGATCTTTGCCCCGCCACGCACGCGCGGGTCTCCCCAGTAGGTTCCCACCGGTCCCTGGGGCTCGGTCGTGATGCCACCCAGTCGCGGGTAGTTGCGCTGCGCGTCGAGCGGGTCTTTCAAAAAGTCGGCCGTCGGTAGCCAGATGCCGGCGGCGTCGGCCGGGTAGAGCCCCTCGGGCACCTCGACCATCACCGTGGGCTGGCGATACGTTACTTCGACGTCGACCCGGGCCGGATGGCTCTTCGTCACACGGTCGACACGCGCGATCCAGGGATGCAGCTTGAAGCCTTCCGCCACGCGCACGGCCAGATCGTCGTCGAGGATCGAGGCGCCACGATCGAGTCCGGTGGCGCGTACCGCCTCGGTGCGCACCTCGGTGCGAATCCAGGCTGGCGGGGGCGTGAGATGGAAGTCGTCGACCGTCAGACGGTATTCATCGCGTGCCGTGACATGGCGGCGCACATAGAGCCAGGAAGCACGCCCGGCGAACCAGAGCACCACGAGCACGACCAGGCCCACGGCCAGGGCGCGACGTACGTTGCCGTCCCAGACGAGCATCCGTAACAGGCGGAAATCATTGCGGGGAGGAGCGTTCTTTTTCGCACTCACCGGCTCACCTCCTTGTGAGTCAGTCTGGCGTTCACTATTTGGCGCCGGCGCCGGTTACCAGATTTCGATCTCGGTTTCGAGTTCCACGCCGAAACGCTCGGCCACTCGATCGCGCACCAACTCGATCAAGCGGAGCACATCCTGGCTCGTCGCGCTCTCGTCGGAGACGATAAAGTTGGCGTGGCGTTCGCTCACTTCGGCGCCACCGATGCGATGCCCCTTCAGCCCGGCCTGGTCGACGAGCATGCCGGCGCTGATGCCGCGTGGATTCTTGAAGATGCAGCCCGCACTCTGATGGCCCAGCGGTTGCGAGGCTTTCTTCACGATCCATTGCTTCTGCATGCGCTTGGTGAGCTCGGTCGGATCGTCTTTTTCGAGTTCGAACTCGGCCTCGAGAATCACCAGGTCGTCGAGACTGCTCTCGCGGTAGGCGAAGTGGAGTTCGGTTCGCTCGCGCGTGCTGATCTCGCCGCTGCGCGACATGACCGTGGCGCGTCGCGTCCACTGGCCGACGTCGCCACCACGGCTGCCGGCGTTGCCGTGCAAGGCGCCCCCCAGCGTGCCGGGAATGCCGACGAGTGGTTCGAGGCCGGCCAGCCCCTCGCGTACCGAGGTGGAAATGACATGGCCCAATTTGGCGCCCCCGCCCGCTTTGACGCGGCGTCCCTCGACCGCGATCTGGCCGAAGGCCGCCTCGGGCAGCCGAATCACCAGCCCCGGCACGCCATCCTCGCGCACGAGCAGATTCGAACCGCCGCCGAGCAGACGAACGGGCGTTTCGGTTTCGTGGCAGCGGCGCACGAGCGCCGACAGCTCGTCGAGGGTGCGTGGCTCGGCAAAGAACTCGGCCGGACCGCCAAGGTGGAACCACGTGTGCGGGGCAAGTGGCTCACGCGGCCGCGCGAACTCCTCGAACCCGGTCAAGAACGCCATCGTGTACCTTCCGTATATCGCCGGCCCCCAGGGTGGCCAGCACGTCTCCCGGTTGCAATTCACTCGCCAGGTGAGCGGCGATCTCGTCGGTGTCGTGCAGGGGCACGATCGCGGCGCCCAGGCGCGAGGTCAATTCCGCCAAAGCGACAGCCAGGCTCCGTGCCTCGGTCGATGGCTCGCGCGCGGCGAAGACATCGGCCACGATCACTTTGTCGGCATTCTGCAAGCTGACAGCCAGTTCGTCCAGCAGATGTTCGGTACGCGAAATCTGGTGCGGCTGAAACACGCACCAAACCCGGCTGTCGGAGTACATTTCGCGGATGGCGGCCAGGGTGGCTGCCACCTCGGTGGGGTGATGGGCGTAGTCGTCGAGGTGGTGGAGCCCCGAGTCGACCGCCAGCGTCTCCAAACGCCGTGTCAGCCCACGGAAATGAGACAGTCCCGCCACGATCGCCTCGGCCGGCACCCCAAACTCCGCCGCCAGGGCCGCCGCCGCCAGGGCATTGAACATATTGTGGCGTCCGGGAACCAATAGCCGGCACTCGACGAACGAACGCCCGGCGCGTTCGATGCGGAACGTGTACCGGCCACGATCCTGCTCGAGGGGCACCGCGCGCCAATCGGCGCCGACAACACCGCCAAACGTGACGACACGCGCCGCGAGATCGGCCGTCGCCCGACCGGCTACCTTACACTCGGCGCGTCGCACGATGACACCATCGGCCGGCACGCGATCGGCGAACTCGGCAAATGCTTCTTCCAGGGCGTCGAGCTGCGGGTAACAGTCGAAGTGATCGGCGTCGACCCCGGTGATGACCGCCAATTGCGGCGACAGTTGTAGAAAGTGGCGACGGTATTCGCAGGCCTCGACGACAAACACGGGGTCCTCGCCGCAATGGCCACCGGGCGCATCGCTCGCCAGACGCGCCGCGCCAAAGATGTGCGAGGGATCGAGCCCGCTCGCGCCCAGAATCTCGACCAGCATGGCCGTGGTGGTCGATTTGCCGTGCGTGCCGGCCACGGCCAGGGTGGTCCGCCCGTACGTGAGCAGCCGCAGTGTCTCGGCATAGCCGAGCGTGGGCACGTGCAACTCGCGGGCGCGCTGTAGCTCGACGTTGTCGGGCGCGATGGCCGCGCTGTGGACGACCAGGTCGAGCGTCGGCCGCACCGCCGAGGCATGGTGTCCCGCCAGGCATTGGTCCGAACCGGTAACGTCCCAGCCGGCTTCGACGAGCAAGCGGGCCAGCGAGCGCATCCCTGCCCCGGCGACTCCCACCAGGTGCGCGCGACCCGCCGCCATGACCGAGGGAGCGTGCTCCTGGGCCGGCGCGCAATTCGCCATGCGAGCGTGATTGGTGAGATTCGTGGCCTGCCCCCCACGATCCGCTAGCAATGGCAGCATGCTTCCCTCCGACAATAGAGCGTCCCGAGACCGTGAGCACGGCGGGGCGGATCATAGGAGGGAGGCCGCGCCAGTGTCAATTCAAGCTGGGGGAAAGGGTTCGATGCTACTTGCCGTCGCGAACGGAGATAGCCCCTTGGGCGACCAGCCACGCGGCCAACTCGGGTTTCTTGCTGCGCTGGGCCGCGTCGAGGGGCGTGAGCTGATCGTGCCCGATCCAATTCAAATCGGCGTCGTGCTCGAGCAGGTACTTTGCCGCCTCTTGCTGGCCCCCGTGGCAGGCGCACCAAAAGGCGTTCGTCACCGCTTCCGGGTGGGGGAGCGAATCGTCCGTAAAAAAGCTCGCCACTCGATCCACCAGGCCAAGACCAGCCGCCTGCCAGAGGGTTGCTGTGGCACCGTGCTCGATGAGCCGGTTCGCGGCGCGCCACTGTCCGAAGGCCACGGCATTTGCCAGGGGCGTGCCATTGGCGATCACGCCGCCGTCTGCTTCCAAGTCGGCCCCCAACTCAATCAGCGTGTCGAGCAAGTCGACATCGTCGCAGCTCGCGGCCCAGTGCAACGGTGTCTCGCGATGATGCCCGACGAAACGTGCGTTCACATCCGCGCCCGCTCGCACGAGCGTTCGCACCGTTTCCGAGGCGTGCGGAAAGTGTCCCGACCAATCGGTCGCCACGTGCAGCAAGGTCTTTGAAGCGCTACGATCGTTCTCTCCCGTGCATGCTTCTAGTCGGGCCGTCGCGAGTGCCGGTTGCGCCGCTAAGAGCCGTTCGAGATCGACCACGCTGCCCGACTGGATGGCCGCGACGGCGGCTGCCAGCACGGCTTCGTCCGGCGAAGAGTGCGACATGGCAGCGATCTCAGTACGTCTCGACGAAGGTCTCTTCGCGGCGATCGGCGCTGTTTTCGAAACGTGTAAATTGCTTGAGCCAGGTGAGCTGGATCTCGCCGATCGGGCCATTGCGCTGTTTGGCCACGATCACCTCGGCGCGGCCTTCGAGGTTATTGGCCCGGGCTTCTTCCTGCGTGTGATAGTACTCCTCGCGGTGGACGAACATCACCACGTCGGCATCTTGCTCGATGGCCCCCGACTCGCGGAGATGGCTCAAGCGCGGTCGATTGTCGCGCGATACCTCGGCCTGCCGATTGAGCTGCGCCAGGCAGAGCACCGGCACTTCGAGCTCGCGGGCCAGCATCTTCAGCCGGCGGGCGATCTTGGCGACCTGTTCCTGCCGGGCATCTTTTTGATTGTCCGGCTCGATCAACTGCAAGTAGTCGATCACCACCAGCCCCAGCCCGCCGCCGTCGCGGCGATGTTTCAGCCGGCGAGCGACGGATGAGATTTCGCTCACCGTGCGGCTGGCGGTGTCGTCGATAAACAGCGGAGCTTTGCTGAACTCCGAACTGTGCTTGACCAGCTTATTCGAATCGTCCTCGCTGAAGTATCCATGCCGGACCTTCTGCGAATCGACGCGCGCCAGAGAACAAAGCATGCGGTTGGCGAGCTCGATGCGTGACATTTCGAGACTCACGAACAGCGTCGTCGTGTTCTCTTGCAGCGAGGCATGTTCGGCGATGTTGGCCGCCAGTGCGGTTTTGCCCATGCTCGGACGGGCCGCCAGGATGATCAGCTCCGACTTTTGCAGCCCCCCCAGCAGGCCGTCGAGATCGACGAGCCCCGTCGGCACGCCCGAGGCGCCATGCTCGCTGCGCGCGTACATCTGGTCGAGCGCCTCGCTCAACGCCTCTTCGATCGATTTGACGACGCTCGTCGAGCGTTGGTCCTTGATAAGAAAGACCTCGCGTTCGGCGTCGTTCAACAACTCGCGCGGATCCTCCGTCTCGTTGAAGGCGCGCCGCTGCACCTCGTTGCTCGTGTGAATCAATGCCCGCAGCAACGCCTTGTCGTGTACGATCGAGGCGTAATGGATCGCATTGGCCGCGGTCGGCACGCTCTGGGCGATCTCGGCCAGCGCCGCGGCGCCCCCCACCGCTTCAAACTCTCCCTCGCGCCTCAGACGATTGGCCAGGAGCAGGATGTCGACGTTGTGACTCTCGTTATGAATCGCCTGAATGTGGCGATAGAGGGTCTGATGCTCGGCCAGATAGAAATCGTCGGCGCGGATCACCAGCGCCACCTCGTCGCACATCTGCGAGTCGAGCAGGATGCTGCCCAACACGGCCCGCTCGGCATCGAGATCGCGCGGCAGCACGCGTCCTCCGGACTGCTCGTCTGGGCGAATTGCCATGCCCGTCCATCCTCCCTGTGCGACGTGTCGTGGCCGCTGGGCCCGAAATCAAGTGTCCGCTCGCATTCTCATCACGTGGTCGATCATAGTGGGTGTGCGCTGCGTCGCAAGCGACTGCCAGGAGTTCGTCATGACAAATGTCGCGGCTCGACCAGACTGCGAGATGTGCGAAAACTGCGGGGGTTAGCCGTCGAATGTCGAGCGAACGAACTCGCGCGACGAAAAAAAAAGCGGCAGCCGTCCGGGGGGATCCGGAGCGGCCGCCGCTCGATACGGCAACAAGGCTCAAGCCTGCACGGTGGCTCAGGTGGCCTCGGTCTTTTCTTCTTCGGAAACGGTCGGCACGACCCAGACCTTGAGGTCGGCTTCGATCTCGTGCCCCAGGTGAATCTTGACCGTGTAGAGGCCCAACTCCTTGAGCGGCCCCTGCAGGCGGACCTGATCGTCGGTGATCGTCACGTCGTTCTTCTTCAAGGCGTTGACGATATCAACGGCGCCGACCGAGCCATAGAGGTGACCTTCGTCGTTGGCGTTCGCATCGACCGTGATGCTGAGCTTGCTCAACTCGTCGGCCATCGACTGCAGGCCGGCCAGACGCGCCTTTTGGATCTCGAACAGCTTGGCACGGTGCTTCTCGACCATGCGTTTGTGGTGGGCCGTGGCCAGCGTCGCGAGCCCCTGCGGCAGCAGGTAGTTCATCGCGTACCCGCGCTTGACTTCCACGACGTCGCCCGCCTTGCCCAGGTGGTCTACCCCTTGGATCAACAGCAGTTCGATCCCGCCGCGTTCACCGCGTGGAAGACGCTTGCCGGGGCCGGCAACACTTCGCTTCACTTTCGTCTGGGGCATCGCTTCCTCACGTGCTATTTCGAGTAAGTCGCCCGCCGTGGGGCAACGACTGATGGTTGATTCGTATCTCGGAGTTGGCCAAACAATCCGCTAGAAGGGGATGTCGTCGCCGCCATCGCTATACGACGAGGCCGAGACGTTCCGCTCCTGACGCCGTTCTGGGGGGGGGCCATATTCGTCGTCGCCACCTCGCTGTCGGGCACGACCGCCGCCGCCACCACCACCGCCACCTTCTCCCTTACCGCCGAGCATCTGCATCCGCTCGCCGATCACCTTGAGCTTCGAGCGTTTCTGCCCGTCCGTCTCCCAGGTGTCGAGCTTCAGTCGCCCTTCGATGAGCACGCTCGAACCCTTGTTCAAGTACTCGCCGGCGATCTCGGCCAGACGGGCCCACAGCGTCACGTCGACGAAGACCGTCTCCTCGACCCATTCCCCCTTGGCGTTCTTGTGCTTCTCGTTGATGGCCAGCCCGATATCGGTGACCGCCGTACCGCTGGGGATGTAACGCAATTCGGGGTCGCGGGTCAGATTGCCGACGAGCATGACGCGGTTATAGCTGGCAGCCATAGATAGGTCGCTCCATCTCTCGGTTCTAGCAATCGCGGTGCCCGACTTCGCGCTCGGCGGCAGGGATTGCCCGCCGGCACGCACCAAATTGCCTATATGAACAAACGTTCCCTAGCTGTTGAAGCTACCAAAGCAGGGCACGCCGGGCAAGCACCGCGATCGCCGCCGTGGCGAAATGCCACGGCATCGTCTCGCAGACTCGAACCAGCAGTCCGCATCGCCGGGGGGGACTTAGGCCGTCGCCTCGACGGCGCCACGGCGACGTGCGCCCCCTTCGCCATCGCGTTCTTGCTCGCGTTCCGTCGCTGGGGCTTCCTTGCGGACGCCGCCCGACAGGGCGTGGCTGACCAGCGTTTCGGCAATGCGGGGATCGACCTTCAGGAAGAGCGCTCGCAGGATGCTCTCACTGAGGCGAACATCACCCTTCACGTCGGTCAGCTTGCGGCTGTCGAGCTTGAAGTAGGTCAGCCAGTAGGTCCCCTTGCGTTGTCCGTTGATGGGATACGCCAGGCGACGTTCTTCCCACAGACGGCTGGCGAGCATTTCGCCGCCATGCTTGGTCACGAACTCGGCAAGCTGACCCGACACGCCGGCCTGATCACGAGCGTACCGATTCGAATCGAGGATCAACAGGCACTCGTAAACTTGAGATGGCAACTGCTCACTCCTTCTCCGGGTCTCGATTGTAACGGTTCATGCAGGCGGCCGTTCCTTCCGCCGCCCACAGGGCCACGGCGTCTGCCGCGAGCCGCACGGCCAGATCGACTTCTGGCCGCTCTTGTTTTGTAAACTTGCTCAGCACGAAATCGGCGGCATCCCAGTTCGCCGGCGGTTCGCCGATGCCCACTCGCAGCCGGGCAAACGCTTCGCTGCCCAGCCGGCGAATGATGTCCGCCAACCCTTTCTGTCCCCCGGCCGATCCCTTGACTCGCATCCGCAACCTGCCCAGCGGCAGATGGAAGTCGTCGCAAATGATCAGCAGGTCCGCATTCTCGATCTTATAAAAATCCCGGGCGGCGAGCACGCTCGTCCCGCTCAGGTTCATCAGCGTATGGGGGGCAAGCAACAGGGTACGATGTCCCCGCACGCTTGCCTCGCTCACTTCACCGTGGAAGGCCGACTTGCCCGGCGAGCTGCCATACTCGCGAGCCAGTTGGGCCAACACCTCGAAGCCGACGTTGTGGCGGGTTCCCTCGTACTTGCGGCCGGTATTGCCCAGGCCAACCACCAGCTTCATCGGTTCTCCCCTGGAGGGCATGCCTTACCTTACCGCAGGCACGCTCCCAGTCGACCAGCCACAAGCGGCCAGCCTATTCCTCTTCTTCCTCCTCCTCGGACGCCGCGCGACCGATGATCTCCGGCTCGGCCCCCTCGGCGCCGACCTCCTCTTCCTTGGCTTCGACCGGCAGATGGCACGACACCACCACCTCGTGCGGGTCGGAGACGAGCGAGGCGCCGGCCGGAAGCTCAAGCTTCCCGAAGGTCAGCGTCTGACCGAGCCCCAGGTGATTCACGTTCACCACCAGCTTTTCCGGAATCGAGCCGGCGGGACAATCGATCTCGACCTCGTGCTGCAGCAGTTCGATGACGCCCCCATCCCGAATGCCGGCGGCCTCGCCACGCATCTCGACGGAAAGCGTGACCTGTACCTTCTCATCGAGCGAGACTCGCGTCAAATCGGCGTGCAACACCTCGATGCCGTAGACGTCCCACTGCAGATCGCGGAGCAGGGCCTTCTCGGAAACCGCTCCTTCGAGATCGACGATGCGGCTGCCGTGACGGATGACCGCGGCCATTTGCTCGGCGCTGGCCGCCAGGTTGACGACTTTTTCGCCGTGGCCGTACAGGATGCAAGGCACCGAGCCCGCGCGGCGCAGCCGGCGCGTGTGGCGTTTGCCCAGGTCGTTGCGAAGCTCGACTTTCAAAACTTCCGACATGTTCGTTTCAATCCTTTGGTCGTTCGGCATCGCCCAAATTCGGCCACGCGGCAATCGCACGGCGGATGAGGCGCAAATGATGTACGAGGGGCATACCTGCCAGCGGCTCTGCCGACGACGAAGAACAGACGTCGCCACGGCCACGGGGTACGACCTTAGCCAAGGCCCTCAAGGACCTTGCGCGAATCTCGCTATTTTGCCCGAATCGTTCTGGATTGCAAGCCCAACGAGGGGTGATTCTTGCGCGAATTTTTAGCCCTGCCCCCGCGGGAGCCTGTCGCAGCCATCACCCCCCCTTTTTCTTTCGCGTTTCCGGAAGGTCGGCTGATAGACCTCGAGCCGCAAGAGAGGCAGAATAACGACTGCCGAACCCATCACCCATTCAGCCCCGAGAGCGCCCCAGGGCACGCCCGATGGAAATCAAGCCCTTCGAGATGGTCGATCGGGAGATGGCAGCCATTCTTGCCGAGAAGTCCTCCCGCGAGCGGTTGGAAATCGCCTTCGGGATGTGGCGATCCGCCAGAAACATGCTCCTCTGCATCGTTCGCGCCGAGCATCCCGACTGGCCGGAGCGCGAGGTCGAACTCGAAGCCGGGCGGAGGCTGCTGAGTGGAACTGACTGACCTGTTGCGGCATACCGCCGATCACCTCGACCGACTGGGCCTCCGATATCTCGTCACCGGTTCCGTGGCCACGATTGCCTACGGCGAACCACGCTTCACGAACGATATCGACATTGCGATCGAACTGCCCCCCGAGCGGGTCGACGAATTCTGCGCTGGTTTCTCGGAAGAAGATTACTACGTCAGCCCCGCTGCAGTCGCTCAAGCCGCGAAATCAAGGCGGCATTTCAATGTGATTCACCCTGCGGCAGGGTACAAGATCGACTTTATGGTTCTGACCGACTCCGCCTTCGATCAGTCGCGACTGGGCAGACGGACTGAAGTCGCCGCCCTACCAGACCGCAAGGTGACCTTTGCGTCTCCCGAGGATGTCCTGATCAAGAAGATGGAATTCTACCGCGAGGGTGGTTCGGAGAAACATCTGCGAGACATCGCCGGCGTCTTGCGGTCGGGAAAGGTCTCGATCGACTCCGCTTACATGGCGGAATGGACCCAAAAGCTAGGCCTGACCGCCATCTGGCAAGAGGTCAGCCAGCGATCTCAACGAGCACCGTGAGCTCGTAGCGCGAACTTCTATCGAGTGAATCCGCGTGCGTCGTCGATGAGCCGGTGCTGCTGCTCGATCCACTCCGAGACTTGCCGTTCGAAGGGAAAGCGAGCGGCGATGGCCACCATGAGCGCGACCGCCACGACGAGGCAAATGATCGCCCCCTCCATGAGGACCGCGATGGTGGCGAAGAAGGCCGCTCCTTCGAGCATGGCGCACGAGACGATCGTCTTCGTCTGATAGACCGCCATCAGGCGGCCGGTGTCCCCCGTGTCGATATAAGAATCGGCCGGCGAATGCCCCCCTGGCGGGTTCCACGTGCCATCGGCGATCTGCTGCCGCGAGCGGGCGACCAGCCATCGCGCGACGAGCGGTTGAGCCAGCACCACCAGGATGGCCACCACCACCGCCGCCACGGAGATGGGCGAAAGCCCCAGCGTGAAGTCGACCTCGGGTTCCTTGACGCGCAAATAGATCGCCACCGCGAGAAACACGAGCGTCCCCTGCAAGAGCGCGCCCACGATGATGCGCTGCGTCATCAGAAACGCCGGCAATCGCTCGTTCATCACTTTCTGAGGCATCGCAACCATCAACTGCTTGGCAAGAACGCTAGAGCCATCCGACCTCTTATTGTGCTTTGACGCGCTTCCAGGCGAAAGCAAAAACAGTCGCGATGTCGACTCACTTCACCTCGCGCAGCCACGTTTCTATCACCCAGCCGACTTTGGCCAAACTCAGTGCCGAGCATTGCTCGGGCGTGTCCTGCTCGGTGTGCCAGTAGGGATAATCGAAATCGATCACGTCGCAGGTCGGAATCTTGCCCACGTCGTGCAGCATGAGGTGATCGTCGCGAATCTCGTGCTTGCGACGGGCCACGAACTCGGTGACGCCGAGCTTCGCGGCCACGCCCCAAATCTCTTCGACCAGCGGACGCGTATCGGGCCACCACATGCTGTGCCGCTCCTGGAAAATCTCCAGGTTTTTATCGGCCACCATGTCGAGCAGCACGCCCCAGCGATAGCGATACGGGGGCGGGTTGGTCACGTATTGCCGCGAAAAAAACTCCGAGCCCAGGAAGTAACGATCGTCGTCGTCGAAGACCAGCTCTTCTCCATCGAAGAGGACGAAATCGACGCCGAGGGGACCCTGAAAGTCACGCATCGACTTGGCCAACTGCATGAGCAGCGCCACGCCACTCGCTCCGTCGTTCGCGCCGATGAACGTCCCGCGCGGATTTACCGGGTCCTGGTCGGGAAAGGGACGCGTGTCGTAGTGGGCCGCCAGCAGAATGCGCTCCGTGCGCTCGGGGTGCCACTGCACCACCAAGTTGGCCATGTCGACGGGCTTGCCCGTCTGCGGATGAGGGTAGCGGAACTTCTGCAGCGATACCTTGCCCCCCAGTTCGGCAAAGTGTTTGGCCAGCATCCGCTGCTGCGCCGCCATTCCGCGCGAGCCGCTGGGGCGCGGACCGATCGCGCAGATCTGCTTCAGGTACTCGTAGGCCTGCTCGCCATCGAAGGGGATCTCGCCCAGGCGCCGCACGGGGGACTGCGCCACGGCCTCGCCGGTCAAGCCGCCGCGGTCGGCCAGCGCCAAATAGGTGCCGGCCAGCGCGCCTATCGCCAGGCTAACCAACAGGGCAATCGTGGAAGAACGAAGCTTGCGCATCACCAACTCGCGCGTTCAGGCGCGCCGACCTTCAGCCAATTGCCCCACTCCCTTGCCCATTGTACCGGAGCAGGCCGATCGACGTGAACCGCACGACGCTACGACGCGGCTCGCCACGGGGGCAGGGCCGAGCGCTCTTGAATTCGCCGGGCAATCGAGGTGGTCGAGTAACCGGGCAACAGCGACAGCGAGACGACCTTGCCGCCACGGGCTTTGACCGTGTCGGCTCCCACAATTCGGTCCACCGACCAGTCGCCTCCCTTCACGAGCACGTCCGGCTGCAGTTCGTCGATCACGCGGGCCGGCGTATCCTCGTCGAAGAGAATCACATCGTCGACGCAGCGCAAGGCCCGTAAGATGACGACGCGATCGGCCGCGGGGATGAAGGGGCGTTCGGGTCCCTTGAGGCGCCGAATCGAGGCATCGCTGTTCACGCCGACGACGAGCCGGCTTCCCAGCTCGCGAGCCCGCTGGAGCAGGTCGATATGACCGGCGTGGATGATATCGAAGCATCCGTTCGTGAAGACCAGGACCCCGTCTCGATCCATCGATGGGACTCTGCTTGCGGCGTTGAAAGGGAGCGGCCAAGAGGGAGATCCTTTCCCAGATCGGCACGCACGAGGGGGGGCATCTTACCGCTCTTGGCCTGAATTCCCCAATAGACGTTCTGGGGTGGCGTCTGCGGATGGTTTGCCGGTTTCGCCACCCCATCTACCCGGCAGCGTGGCCCCTTTTCCACCGGTCTACTGTGGTGGCTGGAACCATTGGGTATATTGGCGGGTAACTGCTAGCGAACCTGCCTGCACGGTGCTGCCGCACCGCGATCACGCCGCACTCCGAATTAGGAAGCTTTCATGAACTGCGTCAGCTTGCGACGATCTCGCTCGATTTTGTTGCTGGCCACCCTGGCCTGCCTGGTTGCTTCGCCGTTGGCGCTGGCCGACGAGACGGAAAAGGAGCCACGCACAGGGGAAGTAATCTTCACCCCGGCCCCTGAAGAAGCGACCGCCGTGCCCGAGGCCTTCCAGCTCGAAGAACACACGTTCCCATTCGAGCAGAAGTTCCTCAAGACGGCTTCGAAGGCGATCGAGATCTCCGAGGTGACGTTCCCCTCGCCCGTCGAGACCCCCCATGCCAATAACAATACCGTCCATGCCGAGTATTTCCGTCCGCTGAGCGAGGGGAAGCATCCGGCCGTGATCGTACTGCACATTTTGGGGGGCGATTTCGATCTCTCGCGGCTGGTGGCCCGTCAAATGGCGAGCAACGGCGTGGCGGCCCTCTTCATCAAGCTGCCCTACTACGGTCCGCGTTCGGAGCCCGGGGTCGAGATCGCCATGGTCGATCCCGATCCGCACCAGACGGTAAAGGGCTTCACGCAGGCGGTGCTCGACATTCGCCGCGGCGCCGCCTGGCTGGCCGCGCAGGAAGAAGTCGATCCCGAGCAACTCGGCATTACGGGTATCAGCTTGGGGGGCATCACCACCTCGCTGGCGGCAGCCGGTGAGCCTCGCTTCAAGAAGATCTGCCCGATCCTGGCTGGCGGCGATATCGCCCGCGTGAGCACCTCCTCGCCCGAGGCGGCCGTCTTCCGCGAACGCTGGCAGGCGCAAGGGGGGACCATGGAAGAATTGATCGAGATCTTGCAGCCGATCGATCCGGTGACGCACGCCGATCGCGTCAAAGATCGCAAGATCCTGATGATCAACGCCCGCTACGACGAGGTCGTCCCGCCGGAATGCACCGTATCGTTGTGGGAGGCCTTCGGTCAGCCGGAGATCCACTGGTACGACGCCGGGCACTACTCGTTCGCCCGGTTCATCTTCGATGCGCTGTCGCGGGCGACGCGGTTCTTCCAGCCGGATGGCTCGAACAGCACCACGGCGGCCGCCAGCAGCAACTAACTCGGCTGGCTGTTATCTGCGTAAATCTGCGTCCATCTGTGGATCAATCGAATTCGATCCGCAGATTCACGCAGAGGAACGCAGATTGGTCTGACGATGCAGGCAGTTGGCGTAGCGAAGGGCTCACACCTTCTGGCTGAGTTTCTCGGCCAGGCGGGCCAGGGCGTTGCTGACGTCGTCATCGGCCAGATGCACTTGGATCAGGCTCATGCCGCTCTTGTCGGCTAGGGCCTTCGTCAGGGCTTGATCGAACTCTCCCTCGGTGCGCACCTCGTAGCCCGTGCCGCCGCCGAACACCTCGGGCAGCCGGGCGTAGTTCCAGGGCTGGATATCGTTGAAGTCGCCGGGGTGCAGGAAGCGTTCGGTCCCGTACCCCTTGTTGTCGAGCACGATCACCACCGGGTCGAAGCGGTGCCGCACGATCGTCGAGAGTTCCATCCCGGTCATCTGGAACGCGCCGTCTCCCACGATGGCGATGATACGTTTGCCGGGTCGCGCCACGCTCGCCCCCAAAGTCGCCGGCACGGCAAAGCCCATCGACGTGTAATAGGCCGGGCTCAAGAACTCGGTCCGCTGGTGGATCACCAGATCGCTCGCGGCGAAGAGGGCGTCGCCGATATCCGAGATCACGATCGTCTCCTGGTCGAGCGAATCGTTGATCCTGCCCATCAAGCGCGAGATGGTGATCTGCGACGTGGGACGAATGACATAGGGCTCGCGGTCGGTGGCGGGACGAGGGGGCACGGCACGCCTGGTCGGTTGCGGGCGACGCGCGGCCAGCTCGCGGAGAAAATCGCCCAGCAGCACCCCTTCGTACATGTGACGGCGGATGCGCAGTTGCTCGCTCGTGACGTAGATGCACTTGCTGGGGTCGAGATTGGCCGTGTAAATGCCCAGATTGATATCGGTCATGAAGGTGCCGAGTAGCACGACGCAGTCGCTGTCCTCAATGAACTCGGTCACTTCGCGGCGTCCCATGGCGCCTTCGTAGATGCCGACGTAGAGCGGGTGCGTCTCGGGCACGACGCTCTTGCCCAGCAGCGTGGCCGCCATGGGAATCTGGCTCTGCTCGGCCAGCGCGATCAGGCGGTCTTGCAGGCCGAAGCGATGGATCTCGACGCCGCCGATGATAACCGGCTTCTTCGCGGCGCTAATCAAGGTGGCGGCTTCGTTCGCGGCCTCGTTGAGCGCCTCGGTGTCGCTCGCCAGCGGCAACAGGTCGAACTCGCAAGGGGCCTCGGGAATCACCTTGACCATGTCGCGCGGGATCTCGATGTAGACCGGCCGCTTGTAGCGCGCGCAGGCACTCAGTACGCGGTCGATCTCGCGGAAGGCGGTGACCGGGTCGTTCAACTCGGTCGCCTCGATGCACAACCGCTCAAAAACTTCGAGCTGCGTGCGGAAGTCGCGCACCATGTGGTGCAACAAGGGATTGTTCTGGCGTTCGTTGAGTCCAGGCGCCCCGGTGATGACCACCACCGGAGACTTTTCGGCAAAGGCGCCCGCGATCGGATTACAGAGCTTCAGCCCCCCCACACAGTAGGTCACGCAAACGGCCCCCATGCCGTTGATGCGGGCGTAGGCGTCGGCGGCAAATCCGGCCGAATCTTCGCTGCAGCAGCCGATCACGTTGATCGGACTGTCGTTGAGCATCGAGTAAAAGCCCAGGATGTAATCGCCGGGCAGCCCGAACACGTCGTGGATGCCGTAATCCTGCAGCCGCTGGATCAGGTACTCACCGATCGACACGCCCGTGCGCGGCATCGGCGGTCGCCCGACGGCGAGCACGTCGCGGGGAACGGAAATCACCGAGGAGTGCGTCGCGTGTGCCATGTCGAGTAGCCTCCAGATCGAACCCTGCGCCTGCCGCGGCCTCAATTCTCCGCGCGAACGCCCCCTATCGCACGGGAGCCAGGGAATTATCCCCCTAGGGGGCGAGAGGGGCAATGCGGATTCAGCGGGACCGCACCGGCGCACCAAGGCCTAAAAGCCGCCCTCGAAATGTATTACGCAGACGGCGCGGTCAAGGATCAGCGATCGCCCTGACGGCCGTCCGGCGATTTCTCACGTTCGAGCCGCGCCCGTCGCGAGGCGAGCATCGCCAGCCAGAAACCGACAAAGGCCAGCGAACAGAGCACTACGACCACGGCCCGCCAGGGGTTGTGGTTGTATTGATACGCCCCCACGGCATGAAAGGTGCCCCAAGCCAGCAAGGCGAAAATAATCAACACGATCCAACCGCGGTTCGTCATGGTCGTTAAATGTGTTCCTTTCGGCGTTCGATGACGTACTCGGCCTTGATACCCGTGCGCGCAAAGAGCTTCTTTTCGAAGTTGGGTTCGTCCACTTCGAAGATAATCCGATCGGCCGACACCTCGGTGAAATATTTCATGCGCTTTTGCAAATTTTCTTCGATCTGGGCCGGATCGTGCCCAGGTTGGGGCAGCACGTGCAAGACGACCAGATCACGAGAATACTCCTGGGCTCCGTTTTCGCTTTCGAGGCTCACCTGGAAGTTGCGCACGCCCGGCGTGTCGCGCACCGCCTCGATCAAGACCGAGAGATCGACCCGCGTCCCCTTGATCTTGGTGAAATCCTTCTCGGCGCGGCAGATGGGGGTGAAGACGCGAGGAAAAGTCCAACCGCAGTGGGGACAGCGTTGCCATTGCAGGCCCCCTTTCACCAGGTCCCCCGTCCAGTAGCGCACCAGCGCCGTACCTCGCCAGTCGATGTGGCTGAAGACGAGCACGCCCGGCTCTCTCTCGGGCACCGGCTCGCGCGTTTTGGGGTGGAGCAACTCCCAGTAGAAGTAGCGCGGGTTCATGTGGATGCCGCTGCGTTCGCTGCATTCGAGCCCGAACCACTTCATCTCGGTCATGCCGAGGCTCTGGAAGATGCGAAACCGCGGATCGGCCCCCAACTGCAGGGCCAGCTCGCGGATGTGCTCGCGCAGCGTGTCGCTGACCGGCTCGGCCCCCAGGACGACTCGTTTGAAGGCCGTCAGCTTGCCGATCACCCCTTCTTGTTGCAGAGTCAGTGCCCGGCGCAACCAGTGTACGAAATAGGAAGGGACGGCGGTCATGGCCGAGAAGCCCCCCTGTTCGAAGAGAGTAATCGAGCGGTCGGTCGGAATCACGCTGCCGCCAAACGTGTCGAACGTCGACGTGCCAACGGCGGTCTTCGACAGCACCGGGCTGAAGAAGGCCAGGTGGGGCGCCCCGGGGAACATGTTCATTCCCCGCTCCGTCCAGTCGTAGTAGCACTCGTTCGGATCGCGCAGATTGCGCTTCGGCAGCAGCAAAGTCGAACCGATGTGCTTGATGACCTGGTTCAGGTCGTAGTGCGTATAGGTGGCCGGAGTTGGCGCCCCGGTCGAGCCGGTCGAGACGTGGAAATGAATCGGCAGCCACTCCATCAGGGCACGGCGGCGAACTTTCTCGCGAAAGTCGGGCTGACGCAGTTGATGCGTGTACTCCCGAGGAAAATTCATGGCCGCCTGCGCCATGTACTTGGCCAACATGCCGCGCCGAGGAGGCGCCGTTTCATAATCAGCCAAGGGCGGCACGCCCGGAAACGCCGGCCGCAGGATGAAGGCCTGCGGATCGGCGCGCATGGCCTTCTTGTCGACGATCGGCAAGCGGCGGAGATCGTCTTCAGTGCGCAGCCGGTCGACATCCACTCCCGCCTGCTTGTACGCGCGGCGCAGGTAGGGGTGAAATGGATAAACGTAGCGGCGGATGTAACGAAACAGGCGTTCGAGCGCCCACTTCTTCTGCTGCGCCGGATCCAGGTCGTAGACGTTCACGTCCTTGTGACCTCCGCCTTGTGGATGTCCGCGACCGCGCGAGATTTTAGAGTTCGAGCTCCATCTCGAGCGGGCTGCGATCGTTCGATTGAATCGCCGCGGCCAGACCATCGTTCTGCGTCAGGATGTTGCTGGCGAAGAAGCGGGCGGTCTCGACCTTGTTGTGATAGAACTTCGCGTCGGCATGATCGGCGCGCAGGGCCTTTTGCCCGGCCGCGTCCGACGCGCCGCGCTCGCCGTAGAGCTGCTCGAGCGCCGCGTGTGCGATGACCGCCTGTTCAAGCAGCAGCCAGCCGATGACCACGTTGCCGAACATGCGCAGGTAAGGCGTCGCCGACAGCAGCGGATATTCGGTATCGCCCGACATCTGCATCATGGCGAAGCTCATGGTTACTTCCTGCAACTTCTGCACGCGCTGCGACATGCTCTGTGCGACGGCGGCGAGCGCGGCGTTCTTCTGCGCGGTCTCGATCGTCTGGCCGATATCGCCCATGAAGGCCATAAAGAGGGCCCCCTGCTTGCGGCCGATCTTGCGGCCCAGCAGGTCGATGGCCTGAATGCCGTTCGTCCCCTCGTAGATCGAGGCGATCTTCACGTCGCGGACGAGCTGCTCGACCGGGTAGTCCTTCAAGTAACCGTGCCCGCCGTAGGTTTGCAGCGCCATCGTGGCCACTTCGTAACCGGTGTCGCTGCACCAGGCCTTGCAGATCGGCGTGAGCAGCTCGACCCGGTCATTCATCCGCTGTCGCAGGGCATCGTCGCCGCTGTTCTCGGCCAGGTCGAGGCAGTGCGCCGTGTGCAGCAGCAGCGAGCGCCCCCCTTCGACGAGCGCCTTCATCGTGGCCAGCATGCGCCGCACGTCGGGATGCTTGACGATGGTCACCAGCGGCGCGTTCGGGTCGCGAATATTCTTCATCTCCGAACCCTGCACGCGCTCGCGAGCATATTCGAGCGCGGCCAGGTAGGCCCAGCTCCCCAGCGCCACGCCTTGCAGGCCGACCCCGACGCGGGCCGAGTTCATCATGTCGAACATCAATTCGATGCCCCGGTTCTCCTCGCCCAACAAATAGCCGATGCACTGGTCGTTCTCGCCGAAGCTCATGGCACAAGTGGGGGAACCGTGGATGCCCATCTTGTGCTCGATGCCCACGCAATGGACATCGTTCGGCTCGGTCATCTTGCCGGCGGCATCGACGCGAACCTTGGGAATGAGGAACAGGCTCAAACCTTTCGTGCCCGCGGGGGCTCCTTCGACGCGAGCCAGCACCAGGTGGATCACGTTGTCGACCATGTCGTGGTCGCCGCCCGAGATGAAAATCTTCGAGCCGCGCACGAAATACTGGCCATCGCGCCGCTTGGCCGAAGTGGTGATCGATCCGACGGCGGTGCCGGCATGCGCTTCAGTCAGGCACATGGTGCCGCCCCATTCGGCCGAGATGAGCTTCGGCACGTACAGCTTGCGCATCTCGTCCGTGCCGTGCTTAATGAGCAGCTCGCCCGCGGCGCGCGTCAGGCCGGCCACCATGCTGAGCGAGCAATTCGAACCGATGAACATTTCGCCGAGCGCCGCGCCGATGGCGAAGGGAACTCCTTGTCCGCCATATTCCGGCTCGGTCGAGGTGGACATCCAGCCCGATTCGCTCTGCTGCTTGTAGGCGGCGTGGAAGGACTTCGGCGCGTAGACCTTGCCATCCTCCCAGCGGCAACCTTCGCGATCTCCCGCGGCGTTGACCGGCGCGAGCACTTTCTGGCAAAAGCGCAGCCCCTCGGAAAGCATCAGATCGATGCTCGCGCGATCGAAATCGGCAAAGCGCGGCAGCTCGAAGAGCCGCTCGACGTGGAGTTGCTCGAAGAGGACAAACTGCGTGTCGCGGAGATCAAACAGATAACGATGTTCGTCGGCCATGGCGTCGGGCGCCTCGCCTCGCGGCGGGCGATCATTGGCGGGGTTAATGACAAGTATTGAGCCGTTTAGCGTCAGCCACGGCTCCCTTTACAAAACAGGCTGTTTTTGTAGTCCAGCAGGTAAGAAACGACAAGGGCATCGACACTTGCGCGCGGCGGACGGCGGGTTGCCGCAGGCCTCTGCTTGGCAGATGGACGAGCTCGACCGCCCCTATGTCGATGTAGGGTCCGCTGCCAGTCTGTCGGCAGTACACCGCCAGCGTGTTTTTACCCTGGACGAGCGCCGCCATCCCCTATTTCAAGAGGGTAAACGGCGTATAGAACGACCGTGTATCCGCGTGCCTCGATCGCTCAGCGCGTCGGCAGATTGTATCGCGCGCTACTCGCCACTCTCGCGAACGGTGGCAGCATCGTCGGCATTCACCGCGGGCAGATGCCGGGCCAGTTGAGATTTCACCTCGGCCCACCGTGGTTCCTGGGCCAGGTTCTTCCACTCCCGCGGATCGGCAGCGTGATCGTAGAGTTCTTCGCTGCCGTCGCTATAGCGGATGTAGCGCCAGCGCTCGTCGCGCACGGCGTGATTGTCTCGTCCGTGCGTGGTGAGCACGGGATGCTCCCATTCGGCCGACGGCTCGGCCAGAAGCGGGGCGATACTGCGCCCCGCGAGCGTTTCGCGCGGGGGAAGCCCACACAATTCGATCAAGGTGGGATAGAGATCGATCAGGCTCACCGTCCGCTCGCAGCGTGCGCCCGGAGTGGTGATGCCCGGCACCGAGATGAAGAGTGGCACGCGCGTGGCTTCCTCCCAGAGGGCAAACTTGCGCCAGTGCTCTTTTTCTCCCAGGTGCCAACCGTGGTCGCCCCATAAAACAACGATCGTGTTCCGCGCGTGGGGACTGGTTTCGAGCGCCTCGAGTACCCGGCCGATCTGACCATCGGCAAACGAAATCGCCGCGAGGTATGCCTGCACGGCACTTTCCCAGTAGTCGCCTTCGACGATCAGGCGATGATCGCCGCGCGGCTTGGCCATCTGGCGACCCAACAAGGGGACGTCGTCGAGATCGTTTTCCGGCACGATCGGCCGTTTCACATCCGACAGCGGATAAAGATCGAAATACTTCTGCGGCACGTACCACTGCAGATGAGGTTTGTAGAAGCCGACCGCGAGAAAGAAAGGCTTTTCTGCCGGCTGCGACAGTTGCTCGATGGCCCATTCGGCCGTTTTGGCGTCGGGCATCTCGGCATCGTCGACGTCGAGCGGTCCCCAGGTAAAAGGACGCGGATGCTCTTCCTGCTGGCGGCGTGCCTTTTTAGGCTCGCCCGGACCAGGATCACGTTTTTGCGCGAAGTATTCCTGCCAGCTCGCAGCGTCGGGATACGCGCCGTGGTAGATCTTTCCACCGCCGCGCACCGTATAGCCCGCCGCCATGAAATGCTGCGGCAGGGTCACCGTCTCGGGCAAGGCTCGGCGCCACGGCTGATTGTTGTGATAAACGCCAGAGGTCGAGGGCTGTATCCCGGTCAGCAGGCTGGCCCGCGAGGGATTGCACGCCGGGGCGGAACAATAGGCCCGGGTGAACGTCACGCCGCGCGACGCGAGCCGATCGAGATTCGGCGTCTTCGTTCCCTGGTAGCCACCCAGCGGGCTGACCCAGTCGTTCAAGTCGTCGACGGCGATGAAGAGGACGTTCGGTTTCGATTCGGCCGCCACACTGGATTTCACCAGCAGCCCCAGAAAGACCGCAACGCCAAGCCACCGCATGACCGACATGTTTCGACTCCCCTATCGCAGAAGCGGATGATTGCCACCGCGGGCTTTGTCCAGCAGGGCCACACGCGGGCGAATCAGCCGTAACTCTCGCGGTGGATTTGCTTCTTGGTCACGCCCAGCTCTTCGAGAGCCGAAAGCGTCGACTCGAGAAACCGGGGCGCCGCTTGCTCCCCGCGCGCCTTGGCGGCCTCGCGATCGAACTTCGTAATGCCCGGCCCGCAGCAGAAGTAAGCGGCCGTCGAGATATCGGGCACGTACTGCCTGATGACTTCGGCGTTGATGCGCCCCTTGCGGTAGCAGGGTCCGCGCCGCTCGACATTCTCTTCGCGCGTGACGCAGTGGACGACCTGCAACTGCTCGGGATACATCTCGCAGAGTTGATCCAACTGCTGTCGGAAGATGATGTCGTGGTAGGTCTTGTTCGTGTAGATAAAGGTATGCCGCAGCTTCATCCGCCGCGAAAGGGCGTGCTTGATGATGCTGAAATTCGGCACGCTGCCCGAGCCGGCGCACAAATGCACCAGATGATCGGTCCGCGACTCGATATCGTGCGGCAGGACATAAGGCCCCGTGAAGCCGGTGATCGTCATGCGCGTGCCACGATTGATGCGCCGCACGAGCAGCGGCGACAGCAGCGGCGGGTACTTCGTCTGGCCGGTAACGTAGTTCTCTTCCTTGACCGTGACGGCCAGATACTTCTCGTCCGGGGCGGAGCACATCGAGTAGGCACGCGGCGGCTCTTTCTTCCCCTTCATGTCCTCGAGATAACGCGTGAAACGGTCGAGCGCCGCAAACTGATGCGGGTCGATCGTGAGAAAGTGCCCGGGCTCGTACTCGAGGCGGTCGTTGCCGGTGAAGAACACCAGCGTCGAGGTATCGTGCGTCTCGGTGATGACGTCGGCGACCATCACCTCGAGTTCGCGAATGCGCTTGCGCTTCGAGGCATCGGGGGCGGTGGCGTCGTGGATCTTCTTGGCGGCCGGGGGCTGATGATCGCCACCCTGGACGTGGGGAAGCGGAGTCTCGAGTTCGACTCCTTCGGCATGCTCGTCGCTATTCACAGGGGATCCTCGCGGCGGCGCGGGTGGGGCGAGCCGCGTTGGCTACAGGTGAACGGTTGCAAGATGAACGCCGGCCGAACCATCGGACAGAACGCCACAACGGCCCCGCCAGCGCGTGCCCCATCATCGGATGCAGGCCACTTGTTTTCAAGTCCGCCAGGTCTTTGGTTTTTCCCTCGGGGAGCTTGAAGAATACTCCGCAACGGTGTCCGCTCGCGCGTGAGTAACGAAAAACGAATGTCGAGTTACGTGAGCTCCTCTTTGGGCGACGACAAAACATCTACCGTGTAATCTTTTTTGTCGACAAGGACATGGTCAGAGTCCTGTGGATTCGCCGCGGACAACGTCGGTTTCTCACGCGACGACAGATTGACGAGGCACGCGAGCCGGAACCCTAATCTGCTAAACCACGTCATCCAAGGAGGGATTTCATCCCACCACGTCTCGAATCACCTTGCCGTGGACGTCGGTCAGCCGGCGGTCGATGCCGTTGTGGCGGAAGGTGAGCCGCGTGTGGTCGATCCCCAATTGGTGCAGGATCGTGGCGTGGAGATCGTAGCAGTAGAGGGGATGCTCGACCGCGCGAAACGACCATTCGTCGCTGGCACCGTAAACGGTCCCGCCGCGAAAGCCGCCGCCGGCGACCCAGGACGTAAACGTGTCGGGATTGTGGTCGCGCCCCCTGCTTCCCTGGCTGCAGGGCATGCGGCCGAACTCGGTCGTCCAGAGCACGATCGTTTCGTCGAGCATGCCGCGGGCCTTGAGATCCTTGATGAGCGCCGCGGCCGGACGATCCATGCTGCGCCCCATGTCGCCGTGATCGCGGGCCAGATCCTCGTGGCTATCCCAATTGCGGCGGGGGAAGCCATTGTCCGCGCCGCTCCACACCTGGACGAAGCGCACCCCGCGCTCGACCAGCCGGCGAGCGATCAGACAATTGCGCCCGAAATCGGCCGTCACCGGATCATCGACCCCGTACAGATCGAGCGTCTGCCGCGATTCATCGGCCAGGCTGAGCACCTCGGGGGCACTCAACTGCAATCGCGCCGCTAGTTCGTACGAGGCAATGCGGGCTTCGAGCTGCGCGTCTCCCGCGCGCTGGGCGAGATGCTCTTCGTTCAATTGCGCGAGTAATTCGCGCCCCGCGTGCTCGCTTTCGTCGGTGACGTAACCACCCGTTGGCGGAAAGAGGTCGAAGATCGGGTTCTCGGAACCGGGCCGCACCATCGTCCCCTGATGCGCCGCGGGCAGAAAACCGGGGCCCCAGTTCGCCGGACCATTCGGAGCAAACCCGCGCGAGTCGGGCAGCGCCACGAACGTGGGCAAATTGTCGTTCGCGTTGCCCAGCGCGTAGCTGATCCAGGCGCCCATGCTAGGAAAACCGGGCAGCACGAAACCGGTCGCCTGCATGAATGTTGCTGGCCCATGCACGTTCGACTTCGCTTGCATCGACGGCAGAAAGACCATGTCGTCGACGCAGGTGGCGAGCTCGGGGACCAGGCTGCTCATCCACTTGCCCGACTCGCCGTACTGCGCCCAGCTCCAGGGGCTTTGCATGACGGCGCCCGGCGTGCTCTGAAACAGTTCGACCTTGCCCCCGGGGTTGAAGGGCTGACCGTTCCGCTCGATCAATAGCGGTTTGTAATCGAACGTATCGCATTGGCTCGCCGCGCCCGACATGAAGAGCTGGATGACGCACTTGGCGCGGGCCTGATGGTGCAGGCCGCCGTTGAACTCCGGCCGCGGCGTGGCCGTGCCGGCGGAGGAAGCTTGCTCGCTCGCGAATAGTCCGTCGTGGCCCAAGAGGGCCGCCAGCGCCAGCCCGCCGAAACCGCCACCGGTTTGCCAGATGAACTGGCGGCGGTTGATGCCCGTCGATGCAGGCAAGCCGGCATTTGGCAAGTTTCGTAGCGGCATGGCATGCCTGTTATTCGATGAAGACAAACTCGTTGGTATTCAGCAACACGCGGCAAGCATTCGGCAGGCCGTACTTGGCCACAAAGTCGAGCATGGCCGCTCGCTCGTTCGGTCGGGACGGTCGCCCTAGCGCCAGCAAGTAAGCGCGCTCGATGCGTTCCGCCGGCGTGGTGGCCTCCCCTTCCAAACGTGCGGCCAGATACTCGGCCTGTCGTAACACGAAGGGATTGTTCAATAACGCCAATGCCTGGAGTGCCGTAATCGTGGTCGTGCGCACCGGCGCGCTCAGCGAGGGATCGGGACAGTCGAGCGCCTCGAGCCAGGGGTTAGGCACGCTCCGCACCGCCCGCGCGTAAACCGTGCGGCGAAACACGTCGGGACGATCCATGGCGACGTATTGGTAGCGTGGCGAATGGTCGTCCTCGAACTCGAACAGCTCGAAGCTGGGCCCCTCCATCGCACTATCGAGCTTGCCGCTAATCGCCAGCAGCGCGTCGCGGATCTCTTCGGCCTCCAGTCGCCGGCGGGGCATGCGCCACAACCAGCGATTCTCGGCATCGACCGATTCGGCCTGCGCGTCATCGCGCCACGCCTGTCGATACACGGCACTGGTAACCAGCAGGCGATGCAATGCCTTCAGCGATTGTCCGTTGTCGCGGAACTCGATCGCCAGCCAATCGAGCAACTCGGGGTGCGACGGCCGCGAGCCGTTCCGTCCGAAGTCGTTGGGCGTATCGACCAGGCCGCGTCCAAAGTGATAGTGCCAGACGCGATTCACGATCGAGCGCCAGGTCAACACGTTGTCGCGCGCCGTAAGCCAGTGGGCCAACGCCACGCGGCGCTCCCCCTCGTTTGCCGGATCGGACAAGACGAACCGATGTTCGAGTCCAGCCAGCGCCGAGAGAGCCCCCGGCTTTGCCTCTTCGCCCGGCTGCTCGACATCGCCACGGTGCAGCACGACCACGGGACGGGGCGCGATCGGCAGCGCGGCGAAGATCAAATGAGGCGGCGGCACGCTGGCCAACTCGGCTTCGCACCGCGTCAGTTCTTGCTCCAGCTCGGTTAATGGCGAGTTCGGCGCATCCTTGGCCGCGGCCTTGGCTGCTTCGAGCTTCTGGCGAGCTGCGTCTCGCTGCACGGTCAACTCGTGACGTCGCGCGTTCAGTTCCGGCGCGTCGCAGTTGCGATCGCCCCGGTCGATGCCGGCGAAGTCTGCCTGTAGTTGGTAGTAATCGTGCTGCGGAATGGGGTCGAACGGATGATCGTGACAGCGTGCGCAATGGACCGTGAGACTGCTGAAGGTCGACATCGTGTTGGCGACGATGTCGTCTCGATCGATGGCGCGCGTCTTGAACTTGTCGACCGTACCTTCGCGCAGCTCGACATGCCCGACGAAATCCCAGGGACCGGCGACGAGGAATCCCGTCGCCGCGATCGCCTCGACATCTCCCGGCCGTAAGACATCCCCGGCGACCTGCTCCTCGACGAAGGGTGCGTAGGGGCGATCTTCGTTCAGCGCCCGAATGACATAGTCGCGGTAAGGCCAGGCGTGATTGCGTTTCTTGTCCTTGTCGTAACCGTGCGACTCGCCAAAATGCACCACGTCGAGCCAGTGCCGGGCCCAACGTTCGCCATAGCGCGGCGAGGCCAACAACCGATCCACAAGCTGTTCGTACGCTTGCGGATCCTCGTCGGCCAGGAAGGCATCGATCTCCTCGGGGGTGGGGGGCAAACCGTGCAGGTCGTACGTCAGGCGTCGAATGAGCGTGCGACGATCCGCCTCTCTCCCCGGCTGCAGACCGGCCTCGACCAGCTTGGCGAGTACAAACGAGTCAACTGGCGTTCTAGCCCAGGCAGAATCGCCTTCAACCTGCGGAACCGCGGGCTGCTCGAGCGGCGCCAGCGACCACCAGGCCTTGCCGTCGAGCGATCGCGCCTGCAGCGTGACATCCGCCGGCCATTCGGCTCCCGCGGCGATCCACGCTCGCACGGCCTCGACCTCGGCCGCTGCCAGCGGCTCGGCGTCCTTGGGCATCGCGGGATCGTCCCCCGAGATGTAATCGAGCAGCAGGCTCTCGTCGGGCTTGCCGGGCTCGACCGCCGGCCCCCCCTCGCCTCCGCGCAAGACATCGGCCCGCGACGCCAGCGACAATTTGGCTCGCGCGGCGATGCCGCGATGGCACTCGAGGCAGCGAGTTTCGAGAAGCGGCGCCACCTTATCCCGAAAGAGATCCTCGGCGCAGGTCACCTGGCCGTGCAGCGCCCAGGCGGCGATGATACCAACGCAAAGTGCGCAGCATCGCAAGGCAACCAGGCAGGCGCGGGCGAGATTCATCGTGGTCGGTCCGGCGGCGGCAATGCAGAAATTAGCACCGCCAGTCTACGTACCGACGTCGTCCGATCGCAACCAGGACGGGGGGGCGCACTCCGAGGATGGCTGGAAGCCCCGTCGCTGCCGGAACGTCGTGGCGGACCACCAACGGTACGTTCGTCGTGGTGCTTTTAGCGGCGCGAAACGCTCAGGCTGCCGTACAGAGTCTCATTACCCCGCAGAATATAGAACTTCACCGGTTCGAACTTGGCAAAGTCGGGGCGGTTCAGGATGTAGGAGACGTTCTCCAAGGAGATCGTTTCCCAGACGTGCATGCCGACGAGGACGTCGCCCCGGCGAATGCCTTGTCGAGCGGCGGGACCGTCGGGTCGAACGGCGGTGATCGCCAGGCCGCCGCGATAGCGCGTGCCGTGACGCTGGAATTGCTTCGACGGGATCGTCTTCAACCGCACCCCCAGCACCTCCCAGAAGGGATCGCCCGTGGGAGCACGCATCGATTCTGGCACGCCGGCGAGCACCAGTTTGACCGTGGTCTCTTCGCTGGCGCGGACGACGTCGATCTCGATCTCGTCGCCGGGGCGGTGACCGAGCATGGCCCGTTCGAGATCGCAGGGTCGCTCGACGCGGCGGCCGGCAATGCTCTGAATGCGATCGCCCACTTTCAGTCCCGATCGTGCCGCGGGACTCTCATCGTCGAAGCCTGCCACCACGACAGCGCGATCGTCAACGTCCTCGGCCGACGTGGTCACCACGCCGTGCCAGGTGTGGTCGACGCGACGCGTGCTCAACAGGTCGGCGGCCACTTCGAGCGCGGTGTCGATCGGAATCGCGAAGCCAATGCCCTGGGCGCCGACCCGCACGGCCACGTTGATGCCGATCAGGTCGCCGTCGATGTTCAGCAGCGGTCCACCAGAGTTGCCCGGATTGATGCTGGCATCGGTCTGGATCAAATCTTCATACTTCTGCGCATCGCCCACCTGCACCGAGCGATGCAGCGCACTGATGATGCCGACGGTGACGGTGTGCTCATAACCGAAGGCATTGCCGACCGCGATGACGGTCTCGCCGGCCATCAGGTCTTTCGACGTGCCGATTTTGAGCACTGGCAACGGCTCGCGCGAATCGATCTTGATGATCGCCAGATCGGTCGAAGGATCGTTCGAAACGACCTTGGCCAGCATCGTCTCGCGATTGGCGAGCGTCACTTTGATCTGCTCCACCCCGTCGACGACGTGGAAATTCGTAATGATGTAGCCCCGGTCGTCGATGATGACGCCCGTGCCCATGCCATTGACACGATTTTCCGAGTTCGTGTGGGTGAAGCCGGCATCGCCGGGCGACAACACCTTCTCGCCATTGATGTTGACGACCGATGGCGCGGCGCCCTGTACAGCCCTGACGATGGCCGAGCGGCGCAATTCCGACGCGTCCGTCGACGCGACGAGGCCACACAGGCTTAACGAAAGGGCCAGCGCCACCGCCAGGCGCGAGCGGGTGATGATCGACCCCACGGGCCGACCGCAACGGCGGGCAATTTGCACGAGCATAGATGGGTCTATCGCTGCCGGGTGGGATCTGAAGGCCCGCTGTGCCGCGCGGCGAGTGGCAGCCGGAAAAGGTAGGTGCGGGGAACCGGCCTAACTCGCCTGGGCACGCAGAGTTAATCGGACCGTTTGCAAGCACGGCTGCAGCAACGCCCCCACCGACTGCAAAGGCTTCCCAGGTTTCCAAGCAATCCCAGTCACGGCGCAGAATCGCGGCGACCGACGAGAGGGGGCGACCCGCACAGACTTTGCGGGTCGCAAAAGAGAGGCCTCCTGCCGAGGCACTGACGAACGTAAGGCCTGAAACGCCGTTGCCTCAAGTCGGCAGGCGCGCGGCACACCTTGCCTGCAAGCAATGGCGATACCAGCGTCGCGCGCTGCTAGCGCGGCTTCCAGCCATCGCCATCGAGTTGTTGGCGCCGCGTGACCTGTTCGACCCCCCGCATTGGCTGCGCGGGACCTTCTTCGAAGATCCAATCGGTCTTCAGGGTGCGACGCGGGATCGGCCGCAAGCGGGCCGGTTCGGCATAGGTGACGCGGTTACGCTCTGGCTGCCAGAGGTCGCGGACCTGGCTTTCACCACTTGGCGCCGGGGGCGGATCGCCGGCTCCGTCGTCTGCCGCAGGTGTCTCGTAGTTGTCCGGCCCCAGCAGGCCCGTGTCGGGAGGCGGCTCGAATCGGTCACGGGCAGGCACCGGCAACTCGCTGGGGGCCTGCAGGGGATTCTGCGTCGGTACGGGCAAGACGCCCGGCCCTCGAAAGACATTTTGCGTGGGGACGGGGAAGAATCGTCCCGTGCCGTAGTGCATTTCCTCGCCGCCGCCGTGACCGCCGCGTCCGCCACAACAAGGCCCGCCACACCCCCCGTCGATGCCGCATCCCCCTTCTGGTCCATATCCGGCATCGACGCCACACGAGTCGTATCCGTCGTAACAGCCGCCTCCACCGCCAGGCGCAATTCCCAGCGACCAGTCGCCGTGCAAGGTCCAACCGGTGCAACAGCAACCGGTAGTGGCGCCGAGCATGACAACGAGCGCAGCCGCGACAGCCAGCGAAGAAGCAATTCGCGTGCAACGTGCCGGGCGAGCCATGGCCCCGTACTCCGTAATTCCTTGCGCGAAGGTGACGAAAGCACCCCCTGTGCGCCATTCGATTCTTTGCACCGCAGTGAGACGGTGATCGATGCGCCATCGCAGAATGCCGCACGCGAGAGATCGGCAAAAACTGCCCCTTAAATTGAGCACAACCAGCAAACTCTTACTGAATCGCGCAGATTCACATCGGGGCTCATCCGGACCCGTCTACTGTCAATCGCCGGCCCCGAGCCACTTCGATTGACCGCATCAAGCGTCACTTCTAGAATCACATCCCCATGCCGAATCTGGACTTAGGCATTACAGGACCAGCCCAACACTGCCCGCCAAGCACCAACGTCGACCGGCACGGGCGTTCGATCCGTACAGGTATTAACTGAAGCACCCGCAAGGACGTCCGCCGTGCCCGATGCCCCGCTGCTCGAAATCCGCGACCTGAAGACCTACTTCCGCACCGAGCAGGGGCTGGCACGGGCGGTCGACGGGGTTTCGATCTCGGTCGGCCGGGGCAAGACGGTCGCCGTCGTGGGAGAGAGTGGCTGCGGCAAGACCGTCACCGCGCTCAGTGTTCTTAAACTCGTGCCGACTCCCCCCGGTGAATTCGCCGGCGGGCAGATCCTGTTCGAGGGACGCAATCTGCTCCCCCTCTCCCAACACGACATGCAGGCGATTCGCGGTGGCGAGATTGCCATGATCTTTCAGGAGCCCGCCACCAGCCTGAACCCTGTCTTCACGATCGGCGCGCAAATCGCCGAAGCGATTCGCCTGCACCGCGAGATCCCCGAGCGCGATATCCGCGGCGAGATGCTGCGCGTGTTGACCGAGGTGCGGATGAGCGAGCCAGAGCGACGGCTCGATCAATACCCGCACGAGCTCTCGGGCGGCATGAAGCAACGGGCGATGATCGCCATGGCGCTGGTCTGCGAGCCGAAGTTACTCATCGCCGACGAGCCCACCACGGCGCTCGACGTCACGATTCAAGCCCGCATTCTTGAACTGCTGCGCAAAAGCCAAGCCAAGCATGGCATGGCACTGTTGCTCATCACGCACGATTTGGGAGTCGTGGCCGAGATGGCGGACGAAGTGGTGGTGATGTACGCCGGTCGGGTCATCGAACGAGCCGGGGTGGATGAGTTGTTCTCGCGTCCCGCGCACCCCTACACGCGTGGCCTCTTCGACAGCCTACCGCGCGTCGATCGCCACGACGATGAATTGCGCGCCATCGAAGGCAACGTCCCTTCGCCGACGAGTTTCCCGAGCGGCTGCCGCTTTCGCGATCGCTGCCCGCTGGCGTTCGAAAAATGTACCGAGGAGCCTCCGCTAAGCGAGATTGCTCCGGGACATCACTCGGCTTGCTGGGTGGCGGATTCGCTCCTGACCACTCCCACACGCGACAGCGTGCCTCAATGACTTGTTCATCTCGTAATCCCGCACAGACCTAAGTGGCGCCGGCCGCCCGCCGGTGCAAGACACGGATGCCAGCATCTCCTCCCGCCACGTCGCTACCAGTCGCTCAATCCAAGCCGCACTCCGGCGCTGGCCCCCTGGTCGAAGTGCGCGACCTGGTCAAACACTTTCCGGTGCGCGGGGGAGTCTTCTCGCGCGTGCGCGAGTGGGTCAAAGCGGTCGACGGTGTCAGCTTCACGCTCGACCGAGGTCGTACGCTGGGCCTGGTGGGCGAGAGCGGCTGCGGCAAGACCACCGTGGGCCGCGTCATGCTCGCGCTCGTCCCGCGCTCGTCGGGCGAAGTGATCTTCGATGGCCAACCGATCTACCACCTGCCACGCCCGAACCTGCGCGAGCTACGGCGACGAATGCAGATCATCTTTCAAGATCCCTACGGCTCGCTCAATCCGCGCATGACGGTGGGCGCCATCGTCGGCGAGCCCTTGTGGATCCACCGCGTGGCGCGCGGCTCGGAACTTGAATCGCGCGTGGCCGAATTGCTGCGCCGCGTCGGTTTGCGCGGCGATGCCATGGGGCGCTACCCGCACGAGTTCTCCGGTGGTCAACGGCAACGTATCGGTATTGCCCGGGCATTGGCGCTCGAGCCCGACTTCATCGTTTGCGACGAGCCCACCAGTGCGCTCGACGTCTCGATCCGCGCGCAGGTCGTCAACTTGTTGCGCCGGCTGCAAGGCGAGTTCGGGCTGAGTTACTTGATGATCAGCCACGATCTGGGCGTCGTGCGGCACATCAGCCACGAAGTGGCCGTGATGTACCTGGGCAAGATCGTCGAGCAAGCGCCCACCGAAAAGCTCTACCGTGGTCCGCGACATCCCTACACGCGGGTGCTGCTCTCGGCCATTCCGATCCCCGACCCCAAACGCCGTCGCCCGGCGCTGGTGGCCCGCGACGACGATGTGCCCTCGCCGATCAATGTCCCGTGCGGTTGCTCGTTCCACCCGCGCTGCCCGCTGTACGAACTGAAGGGCAACCCGGCCGAGTGCCGCGAGCAAACACCGCAGTTACTGCCGGTGGGGGGCGACGTCGAACACCGCGTCGCCTGCCACTTTGCCGCCGAGAGCGGGGCGATGGCGGCCGACCGCGCAAGTTAACTCCGCGCAACTGCGAACCACAGGAGAAACACCACGCCGCCGGCGAAGGTTCCCAGCGCGACCCAGCGCAGCACATCTCCCGCGCCGGTCCAGGCCGTTTCTTCGCGCAGCGCTGCCGGATCTGCCGCCGCGCGATCGAGCATGCGCAGCTCGTGACGTGTGGCCATCCGGCTGCTCTGCAGCGCGCACAGACTGGTGCCGATGCTCGCCAGGAAATCGATTCGCGCCAGCGCCAGTAGAAACCTCAAACGCCCCGTAGGCGCGGGCAATTGCCCCTGGGTCCAAAACACCGACAGCGCCAGCGCCGCGCAACTCAACAGCAGGATCACCGCGTCGAAGCGTGTCGACGCCTGCACCTCGGCGGCGTGCAACACGGCACGCGCGCCGAGCAGTTCCTCTTGCCGATCATCCTGCGGAGTGCCGCAGGAGGCGGCCGCGGGGGTTGCGTCTTCCAAGGAGTTAGTTCTCCTTCGCCTCAGGCTTCGGCACGTCCTTGCCGAAGCGTTCTTCCCAACGGGCCATCATCTCCTTCCAGTTGGTGAAGACGATCCCCTCGCGCTTGAGGAACTCCTTCACCTGTGGGTCGGAGAACATCTGGGCCTCCCACGCACGCTGCTGCCACGAGCCCGTGATGTGCTGCAGGCCAGGCGTCGACGTCGACGGGTGGAAGATAATCTCCGTGATGCCGGGCTGCAGGTCGCGAATCTGCTGGTAGAACTTCTCGAGCTTCTCGTCGTAGGTCTTTCCCTCGGGTACCGCGTCGAACCAGTCGAGCTTCGGCAGCTTGTAGTTCACCAGCATCGAGCGGAGTTGCTCGGAGACAGGAACGCCTTGCTTGCGAAACTTCTCGGCCACGCGGTCCGATGGTTCGATCACCATCGCCGGAATGCGATACTCTTCGGCCACCTTGAGATAGGCCGCCGTGTAGTCGGGGCGCGCGTAGAGAGCTCCCATGTGCGTGTCGATGTGGCTCGGCTTGATCCCCCGGCTCAAGGCGCGCTCGACCTGGGCCCGGATCTCGGTCTCGATCTCGTCCCCCTTCGCCTTGGCCACCAGTGGCAGAATGTCGCGGTGCAGGTACCCCTCGCGGTCGATCATGTTGGGCACCTTCTCGCGCGGGGCAACGGGCCCCCAACGGTACCATTTCCACTCGCTGTTCATCGCCAGGTGGAGCCCCATGTCATGCTCGGGATGCTCCTGGTACCAGTTCGCGATCTCGTTGAACCAGGGACAGGGAACCATCATCGCCGCCGACTGGATGTCCCCCGCGGGCAGATAGTTCTTGGCGGCCTCGTTTGCTTCGTAGCACATGCCGATGTCGTCGGCGTGCAGGATCAGTACCCGGGCGTCGGCCGGATAGCCGAGCTTTTCTCCCCAGGTTTCGGCCCGAACGACCGTCGCGCCGCATGCCAACAGCGACAATGCGAGCACGAATAATTGGCCGCAACGTCGGCCCAGAAAACGAAACGAATGAACGCAGGTCGAATGGTTCAAGGTGCTTCTCCGGCGTGTAGGCAGGTCGAATTGGTGGGCAAGCGGCCTCGCTGTCGCTGACCCAAGTTCTCACGATGGTAATCGCCCCGCCGAGCAGTTCAAAGGCGCTGTTTCGGCCCGATTCCGATCGGCCATCCCCGCGTGGCAATTTTCTTGGGAACTTTCGCCCGCGGCCGGGCGTCTCAATTTCGTTCCGCCGTGCGCCCCGCTCCGGGGCGAGGCGGGTGAATCTCCCTAAGGACTGCTGGCCAAGCACGTTGGAAATAGGGATCCCGGCATGCTTCCCCTGGAAGGAATCGAAATGAACGCATGTACTCATCCGGCGCGAGCCACGAACGGCCTCGCATCGTCCTTCGTGCTTCCGGTGCTGATCGCCATGGCGCTGGGCGCGACGTTCACTTCTGTGTCACGGGCACAGGGTTTGTTGGTCGTTACCGACCCCGCCCAACGTGTGCGTCTGCCTCGGCCGATCCTGCCGCAGCCGACGCAGCCCAGCTATAAGATCGACGAGCTTTCGGTCGACGTGCGGTTGGTCGATCAAATTGCGCGAGTCCAGGTCTCGCAGACCTTCGAGAATACCGGCAGTTCGACCCTCGAGGCCGAGTTTGTCTTCCCGCTTCCCTACGACGGCGCCGTCGATCAACTCACGCTGCTCGTCGACGGCAAGGAGTACCCCGCGAAACTGCTTTCGGCCGACGAGGCCCGCAAGCTGTACGAAGAAATCGTGCGCAAGAATCGCGATCCCGCGCTGCTCGAGTGGATCGGCACGGGCATGTTCCGCACGAGCGTCTTCCCGATTCCCGCGGGACAGAAGCGCACGGTCACTTTACGTTATTCGCAGATCTGCCGCACGGACCGCGGACTGACCGACTTCGTCTTCCCGCTGAGCACGGCGAAGTACACCTCGCGCCCGATCGACGACGTCAAACTGAAGGTGACGATCGAAAGTGCCATCGAGATCAAGAACGTCTACAGTCCCAGTTACCCGGTGAACATCGAGCGTCCCGACTCGAACCACGCCACCGTGACTTACACGGCCAGTAAGTCGATCCCGCGCGACGATTTTCGATTGTTCTACGCGGTCGATCCCGGCAAGGTGGGGACGGCGGTATTGAGCTATCGCCCCACGGATGAGGACGAAGGGTTCTTCCTGCTCTTGGCCAGCCCGCGCATCGAGGCGCAGGCCGCCGAGCGTCCGGCAAAGACGGTGGTCTTCGTCGTCGATCGCTCCGGCAGCATGAGTGGGGAAAAGATCGAGCAAGCCCGCGGCGCGCTCAAGTTCGTCTTAAATAACCTGCGTTCGGGAGACTTGTTCAACATTGTGGCCTACGACAGCGAAATCGAGCTCTTCCGGCCGGAACTGCAGAAGTTCGACGACGAGACCCGCCAGGCGGCCCTGACGTTTGTCGAGGGACTCTACGCCGGGGGGAGCACGAACATCGACGGCGCGCTGACCGCCGCGCTAGGCCAGCTCGTCGACAATAGCCGCCCCAACTATGTGATCTTCCTCACCGACGGCTTGCCCACCCAGGGCGAGCAAAACGAGGCGAAGATCGTCGCTCGCACGAAGGAAACGAATCAAGTCCGCGCGCGGATCTTTCCCTTCGGCGTGGGATTTGACGTGAACAGCCGGCTGCTGGACAAGCTCGCCCGCGTAAATCACGGCCAAAGCGAGTTCGTACAACCGAACGAGAACATCGAAGACCGCGTGAGCCGTCTTTATCGCCGCATCGAATCGCCCGTGCTCACCGACGTGAAAATCGAGTTTGTCATGGACGAGGCGGGCAACAGCTCGCCGGTCAATCGGCTCTATCCGCGCGAGAACTACGACCTGTTCGAAGGCGAACAGCTCGTCCTCGTCGGGCGTTACCGCAAGCCAGGCAACATCCAGGTGACGATTTCCGGCCAGGTTCACGGTGCGCGGCAAAGTTACGACTTCACCGCCGAGCTGGTCGAGAAGAGCAAGGACGACAGCTACGCCTTCGTCGAGAAACTGTGGGCCATGCGTCGCGTCGGCGAGATCATCGACGAGATCGATCTCAAGGGCAAGAACGACGAGCTCGTCCGCGAGTTGGTCGAACTGGCCACGCGACATGGCATCTTGACCCCCTACACGTCGTTCCTGGCCGACGATTCGACCAACCTGCACGAGACGGCCGCCAACGCCACGCGAGCGGGCGTCGCACTCGAACAACTCTCGGAGACGAACGGTCAGTTCGGCTTCCTGCAACGTGCGGCCAAGTCGTCGCTGCAAAACGCGCAGATGGCCGCCCCGGCGGCCTTGGGAGCCGTCGGTGGCGCCGACGGACTCGTGCGCGGACTCCCCTCGCTCCATGCCGATGAAGAGGAGTCGGTCGTCGACAACGTGCGCAATCTGGGGGCCAAGTCGTTCTATCGCCGCGCGAATCGCTGGGTCGATTCGACCGTGTCCGAAGAAGCGGAGAAGAACGCCATCCGTCTCGTCCAATTCAGCGACGACTACTTCAAGCTGGCCGACCAGCATGGCCGCGAGATCGCCAGGTACCTGGCCTTCGATGAACCCGTGCTGGTGAATATCGAGGGCCAGACCTACTGGATCGATCCCGCCACCCCCTAACGCGGGACGGGACATGGGGCAGAGTCCCCTCGCCGGGCGAGTAGTCGTGCCACGGGTGCGCTACTCGCCCGACCGTTTTTCACGAGCGGGCCATCCGTCGCCGCTTTCCCGCTTTGGCCGTCGTCCACTACAATATCTCGTCGCAGGCGATTGGCTCACCAGATGCGCACTTCGGGAGATTCGTGGATGCGGTTCGCTTATCACATGGCCCTGGCCGGGTTGGCTCTAGGGCCGGCTGCCTCGGGTTTTTCCGCCGAACTGACACCCCTGGTGAACCAGCTTCGCTCCGTGGGCCCCATGGCCTCCGGCAATCGTGAAGCCATGCAGGCCTGGCAGCAGTTGAGCAACGCCGACGCGGAGCAGTTGCCCGAGATCCTCTCCGGCATCGACGGCGCCGGCCCGCTGAGCGCCAACTGGCTGGCCGCGGCGGTCGAGGCCGTGGCCGCGCGCGAGATGGCCAAGGGGGGCGCGCTCCCGGCAAAGGAACTCGAGGCCTTCGTGCTCGATACGAGCCATGCCCCACGCGCGCGGCGACTGGCCTTCGAGTGGCTGACGCGAGTCGACCCGAGCACGCCCGACCGTTTGATTCCCGACATGCTCGACGATCCGAGCGTGGAGTTCCGCCGCGATGCCGTCACGCGACAGCTCGACACGGCCAAGTTGGAAGAAGAGGGCCAGCAGAATGCCGAGGCGATCCGGTCGTATCGTCGGGCGCTCGACGCTGCCCGCGACGTCGATCAGATCAAGCTCATCGAAGGACGCTTGACCGCACTGGGCGAAACGGTCGATCTGCCGAAGCACTTCGGTTTCATCATGGAGTGGAAGCTGATCGGGCCCTTCGATCACACCGGATCGATCAACTTCGACAAGGCCTTCCCGCCGGAGTCGGAGATCGACTTTGCCGCCACCTACGAGGGGAAGGATGGCGCCGAGATCTCGTGGAACGATCACCAGACCGAGGACCAGTACGGCACCGTCAATCTGAACACGGCCATCGCCAAGCACAACGGCGCGATTGCCTACGCGGTGGCGGACTTCGATTCGCCGGCCGATCAGCCCGTCGAATTGCGTTTGGGCTGTATCAACGCCAACAAGATCTGGCTCAACGGCCAGCTCGTTCATCAACGCGAGGCCTACCACGCCGGTTCCGAGATCGATCAGTACATGGCCACCGGCGCGATGCACCAGGGCAAGAACCGCATCTTGCTCAAGATTTGTCAGAACGAGCAGAAAGAAGATTGGGCCCAGGACTGGCAGTTCCAACTGCGCGTGTGCGACGCGACCGGCACGGCCATCCTGTCGACCGATCGCCCGCCGACCCCCGCCAAGGCGATCAGCCCGCAACCTGCGGCCGCGTCTGCGGAAGATTCCAACTAACATTGGCAACCGTGGCACCGGCTGCCAGCCGGTGCTTGGATTGATAGGAAGAATTACTTTAGGCCTCGCACAGGCCGGCGGCCTGTGCCCCTTTGTTGTCGGATTGCTATGACACAGAAATCTGCCCCCACGTGTTCACGCGTTTCGAGCACCCTGTTGCTGCTCTTGACGACGATCCCCATGCTCGGCGCCGACTGGCTCGAGTTTCGTGGCAACGCCAACCAGAGCATCGCCAGCGGCTCGACCTATCCCTTGAAATGGAGCGCCCAGGAAAACGTGGCCTGGAAATCTCCCCTGCCGGGGGCGGGCGTCTCCGGACCGATTGTGATCGGCAATCGGGTCGTCATCACCGCCTCGAGCGGCATCAAAGATGATCGGCTCCACGTGATGTGCTTCAAGACATCCGATGGTTCGCTCCTGTGGGAACGGCGTTTCTGGGCGACCGGCCGCACGCTGCATCATCCGACCAGCTCGGTTGCCGCGCCGACACCGGCCTCGGACGGCGAGTCGATCTTTGCCTTTTACTCGTCGAACGACCTGATCTGTCTCGACCTCGAAGGAAATCTCCGCTGGCTGCGCGGTCTGACGCACGATTACCCCACCGCGGCCAACGACGTCGGCATGGCTTCGTCGCCGCTGGTCGTGGGGAATACGGTGATCGTACAGTGCCAGTCTCAGGGAGAATCGTTTGCCGCCGGCATCAACAAGAAAGACGGCACCGATCTGTGGCGTCACGATCTGACAAAGACGGCCTGCTGGACGTCGCCGACACTCTTCCGTGCCCCGGCCGAAAATGGCGCCTCGACCGACGTCGTGCTGATTCAGTCTCCCGATCGTACGACGGCCCACGATCCTGCGAGCGGCAAGATCCTGTGGAGCTACGACGCTTCTTGCCAGTCGATCGCTTCGTCGTGCAGTGCCGACGGCATCGTCTACTTGCCGGCCGATGGACTGACCGCGCTCAAGCCTGCTGCGAAAGACGGAGCGGTCGAGGTGCTGTGGAAGTCGAATCGCCTGGGGCCCTATGCCGGCAGTCCGGTGTTCGACCGCGATTTGATCTACGTCATCAACCGCTCGGGCGTGCTCGCCTGTGCCGACGACAAGTCGGACATGAAGTGGCAGGCCCGGCTGAAGGGAACTTTCTGGGCCACGCCCGTCCTGGCGGGCGATCACATGTATTGCGTGAACCAGGATGGTCTCACGCTGGTGGTCAAGCTGGGCGAAAAGGGAGAAGTCGTGGCCGAAAACGAACTGGGCGATTCGGTGCTCGGATCCCCCGCGCTCGTCGACGGGGCGATCTATCTTCGCGGCGTCGGCCACCTGTGGAAGATTGCCGACGCCACCCAGGCCAGCAAGTGAGGGAAACGCGGTGAGCGATTCCCTGGAGATGCAACCTGGTGGAACCGTGGCGGGCACGATTCGCCCCCCCGGCTCGAAGAGCATTACCAATCGCGCGCTGATCTGTGCCGCTTTGGCCAAGGGATCATCCCTTTTGACCGGAGCGCTCGAGAGCGACGACACCCACGTCATGCTCGACTCGCTCGCGCGACTTGGTATTTCTGTCAACGCGAACCGGCAAGCGCATACGATCTCGGTCGCCGGTTGCGGTGGACGTATTCCGGCACGCGAAGCCGAGTTGTTCATTGGCAACAGCGGCACCAGCGTGCGTTTTCTCTCCGCCATGCTGGCCCTGGGCGAAGGACGCTATCGTCTCGATGGCACCCCGCGGATGCGCGAGCGGCCGATCCAAGATCTGGCCGACACGTTGAACGCGCTCGGCGCCCGGGTGACGTGCGAATCGCCGGGAGGCTGCCCGCCACTGGCGATCGAGGCGAGCGGCCTGCAAGGCGGCATCGGCAGCGTGCGTGGTGACACGTCGAGCCAGTTCACCAGCGGACTGCTCATGGCGGGCCCCTACATGCGCGAGGGGCTCGATCTATCGATTACCGGCGCTATCGTCTCGCTGCCGTACATCACGATGACGGCCGCGGTCATGTCGTCGTTCGGAGTCGACGTGGTCGATCTCGAGGCGTCGCGCTATGTCGTGCCGACCGGTCGCTACCAGGGGCGCACGTACGACATTGAGCCCGACGCCTCGGCCGCGAGTTACTTCTTCGGGGCAGCCGCCATCACGGGGGGCGAAATCGCGGTCCAGGGCCTTTCGCGCCACAGCCTGCAGGGAGACGTGGCGTTCGTCGACGTGCTGGAAAAGATGGGCTGCCAGGTCGAGTTCGGACCTTCGCACATCAAGCTGCGCGGCGGAAAGCTGCGCGGCATCGACGTCGACATGAACCCGATCAGCGACACGGTGCAGACGCTGGCGGCCGTGGCGCTCTTTGCCGACGGCCCGACGACGATCACCGGCGTGGGACATATTCGCCATAAAGAGACCGACCGCATCGGGGCGATGGCTGCCGAGCTGCGCAAGCTGGGCGCGAAGGTCGACGAGTTCGACGAGGGGCTGAAGATCACCCCCGCCACGCTGCACGGGGCCGAGCTCGCCACCTACGACGACCATCGCATGGCCATGAGCCTGGCCCTCGTCGGACTGCGACAAGCGGGCGTCAGAATCCTCGATCCCGGTTGCACGGCGAAAACTTATCCAGACTTCTTCCACGACCTGGCAAGAGTGCGCCGCAACGCGTGACACGGTGAGAATCTCCACGATCCCTCCGCGTCTCCGCGCGAGTTCTGCCCGCGGCGCGAGCGCATAGAAACGTCCGCGGTGCCCCGTGGCGACCGCGGGCGTTTCTGTCTTGTTGTAGCTTGCAATCAAAGAAGCACCGTGCTCACGCACGGCGACGCGCTACTTTTTCTTCTTCGCGGCCTTCTTCTTCGTCGCAGCCTTCTTAGCAGCTTTCTTCTTGGCCACCTGTTGGGCCTCCTGACACGTAACCGGCGACCTCCTTGCCGTTTGCCGGGCTGGGTCCGGAAGCTCGGCAGGGGTGCGCCGCGGGAACAACTCAACTGCCTGCTTCGACCGTGACGCGGCTCAGCGACGCCGTCACCTGTCTTGGGTCGGCAGCATGTCTCCGGGTAGAATCGGCACGCATCGCTTCGAGTCGCGCCGCGCTTGGCTTCGTCGCCAGCAGCAGGCGTGACATCGATCTCTTCACAATCCTACGCATTCGCCTCCATTGTGCAAGATAATTTCGTGGTCTGAGCTCTACGCACATCGCCGCGCGGCAGCGCGGCGCTTCGGCGCGATCTTTGCGCTGCCGATCGTGAAGCGCGTGCGCGAAGTGGTCGTGGCACACGTGCAGAACGGAGCTCGCGTGCTCGAAGTCGGCGCCGGGGCGCGCGAGATGGAACGCACGCTCATCGCGGCGCGCCGCGAGATCATGTACGAATCGTGCGACATCGATCCCGGCACGCGGCACGACTACCGCGATCTCGCCGCGATCGAAGGTCCTTACGACATCGTGTTGGCGCTCGAGGTGATCGAACACCTCTCGCTCGAAGAAATTGGTCCCTGGCTCGCGCGGCTGCACGCGCTGCTGGCGGCCGGGGGCACATTGATCCTCAGCACGCCGAACACGTACTATCCGCCGGCCTATCTGCGCGATGCCACGCACCGCACGCCTCTCTGTTACGACGAGCTGGCGGCGCTCGTGGAAATGGCGGGCTTTTCGACGCGCGAGATCGTGCGCATCTACCACGATCCCCTGCATCGCAAGCTGCTGCGGCGCTACCTGCTCGGCTGGCTGTTTCGCGCGATCGGCATCGACTTTGCCCGGCAAATCGTGCTCGTGGCGCAAAAGCCGGAAGATCAAGCCGACGCTTCGGCCGCGTCGAGCGATTCCTGAGCCGACTGCCGCATCCAGCGCTGCAGGCGGTCCATGTCGCCCGTCACCGTGCGGGCCGCGGCGAGCAAGACGACCGTCAGCACCACGCCCAGCACCGGCACGATATACATGGCCGAGTGGAGTCCCGCGGCGCGGAAAGGGGCCAGTGTTGTTTCATCGAACACGGTGACCCCGGCCTCGCTGGCGGCGCGGATCGCGAAATGATCGCTCAGAAAGCCGGTGCCGATCGGCCCCATCGACGCACCGAAGACGTACATCGCACAGAAGTAGAGTGCCATGGCGGTGCCGCGCAAGCTGGGTTCGACGACATCCTGCAACGTCGAGTAGACCGTCGAGTAATAGACGTACATCACGCCGCAGCCGGCGCTCATCAGGATCAAGAAGCCACGCGTATCCCCCGCCGAGCAACCTAGCGCCAGATAGACCAACGGCACGGAAAGCAATAGGGCGAACGACCCGACGAGCATGCGACCATTCGAACGAGAACGTCGGACGCGATCCCCCAGCCAACCGCCCAGGAACAGGCCGGGGATGCCCGAGAGCCCGTAGATCACCATCGACATGATGCCCGCCTCGCGCACGTCCACCTCGTGAAAGCGCATCAGGAAGGGGGCGAGAAACGCCGCGATGGCATACATGTTGAAGTTGTGCAAGGCGCCCGAGGCAATCAACCACCAGATCGTCGGCGTGGCCAGCACCAACAGATAGGGCGAACCTTCGCGCCGCTTGTCGCCGATGGCGTGCTCTTCGGTAGCGCCGCGTGCAGGTTCTCGAATCCACAGCGTGGCCGCGGCACAAAGCAAACCTGGCAATCCCGCGACGAAGAAGGCGGTTTGCCAGTCATACCGATGCGCGATGATACCACTGACGGCGTAGCTCAACGCGATGCCGACGGGCAACCCCAGCATGAAGACGGACATCGCCTTGCCGCGACCTGCTGGCGGGACGAGATCGGCAATCAGCGAAGTCGCCGCCGGCGCGCAGGTGGCTTCCCCGACGCCGACCCCCAAGCGGATCACGAAGAGTTGCCGGAAGTTCGCCGCGAGACCCGACGCCGCGGTGAGCAGGCTCCAGACAAATACGCCCCCCGCCAGAATGCGCGAGCGATTTCCCCGATCGGCCCAGCGTCCCAAGGGCACGCCCACCACGGCATAGAGCAGCGTGAACGAAGTGCCGAGCCAACCCATTTGGGTATCGCTCAACTGCCAGTCCTTGCGAATGAGTTCCCCCACCGCCCCCAGGATCTGGCGGTCGAAGAAGTTCATCGCGTTGATCGCGAAGAGGACCGCGATCGCGAACATCGTGCGCGAAGCCATGGGCACGGATTCCCTGCCTGCTCGTGAAGAGACTTGCCGAAGTGGCCTCACCGCCTGCTTCCCCCGGGCGGCGAGTCGGAGCATTGTGGGTGCCGGGATGGCGGCGGTCAAACAAAATCGGCGCCCCCCGACGCCCAGCATTATCATCGTGCGGAGGGATCGCCCCTGGCGTTCCGTCCCCAGCAACACGGGCAAGTCCGGCCTCCGCCTCACGTCCATCGCATACAAGCCCCTGCCGAGTTCGTCGCCAGCCGCGCGTGACGGACCGCCGTGGTATCTGCCGCCATCGGACAAATCACGTATAATCGGGCCTTCGACGTTCGCTCACTCTGACAAGCCGAAGCGAGACGCCCCTTGTCCGATACCCCCGACTACGATCCGCTCTACCTGGCCGGCATCGAGCATTTCAACGTCTGCGACTTCTTCGAAGCGCACGAAGTCTGGGAGGAATTGTGGACCGACGATAGCAGCGACTCGCGCAAGTTCTACCAGGGGCTGATCCAGGTGGCCGTCGCCCTGCACCATTTCGGCAACGGCAATCTGCGCGGGGCGAAGAAGCTGAACGTGGGATGCCGCAAGTATCTCGATCCCTATCGTCCCTTCCATCTCGGGCTCGATCTGGAGAAGTTTCTCGCGCAGCTCGACGACTGCTTCACCGAGGCGATGGCCTGCGAAGACGAGTTTCCACAAATCGAAATCGACGCAGACCGCATTCCCGAGATCCATCTCGAGCCACCCCCTGGCGCCGATTAGCGCAACACGCCTGTCGAAAAGATCGACAGACCGGGGGACCTCTGGCTCGCCCGAGGCCTTGATTTCTCGGGTGGAACCGCCATCGGAATGGTTCTCGCTTTTGCGCTCGATTTGCTAGGATGACGGCATCCCGCACCATCCCCGGCTTATCTCCCACGCCATGCGTTGGCCCATACGCCTTCAGTTGCTGCTGCCGAATCTTGCCGTGGCCACGGTGGCGATTTTGTTGCTAAGCGTGGCGATGGCCGTCGTCAGCAGCCGGCGCGAGCGCGAGCAACAGCAAACGCGTCTTTCGCAGACTGTTTCCACGCTGGCGGCTGCCACGTTTCCGCTGACCGATCCGGTGCTCGAACAGATGACTGGTCTTTCCGGCGCGGAATTCGTCGTGCTCGATTCCCAGGGGGGCGTACGGGGCAGCACGTTGCCGCTCAAGCCATCGGCGGGGAGCGAGTTCGCCGCGTTGCCGCTCGATCGCGAGCCCGACGCCATCGGCCACACCACGTCGCTACGGCTCCACGAACAGGATTACGTTGCCCACCGCGTGCTCCTGCGGCGATCGGCCTCGCAGCCGCGCGTGGGAGACTCGCTGGTCGTGCTGTACGCGGATACCCGCTGGAGCGACGCCGCCTGGAACGCGGCTTTTCCTCCCTTGGCGATCGGCATGCTCGCGGCACTGGCCGTGGTGGTCGTCAGCTTGTTGCTATCGCGACGGCTGGTGCAGCCGATCGAGCACGTCCGGCGCCATGCCGCTTCGATCGCCTCGGGCGACTTTCGTCCCATGCAATTGCCGCTGCGCGACGACGAGACACGCGACCTGGCCATTTCCATCAACGATATGGCGGCCCGGCTGGCGCGTTCGGCCGAAGAGATCCGCCGCCGCGAACGCCTGGCGACGCTCGATCAACTGGGAGCCGGCATGGCGCACCAGATGCGCAACTCGGCAACGGGGGCCCGGCTGGCGATCGAGCTCCATCGGCGCGGGTGCAGCGAGGACGACGAATCGCTGCGCGTGGCCGCCGACCAATTGCGGCTGATGGAATCGCACGTGCAGCGCATGCTGGCCCTGGGCAGCCGCGCCGAACCGCAAGAAGGGGTCTCGCTCGATCACATCGTCGACGACATCGTGCGGCTGCTGCAACCGCGAGCCAAGCATCAGCACATGCGGCTCGAGTTTACGCGTCCGGCGGAACCGGTCTTGCTGCGTGGCGATGCCGGGGCCTTGGGGCAACTGGTCGTCAACCTGGTGACCAACGCCCTCGACGCCGTCGAACGTCTGCCGGTCGAAGCGCGCAAGGTGACCGTCGAGTTGACGTCCATTCCGCGCCAGCCTGTGCGGCTCGACGTGCGCGACACCGGCCCCGGCCCCACCGCCGAGATCGCGCGGACTTTGTTCGAGCCGTTCGTCACCGACAAGGCCGACGGCACCGGCCTGGGCCTGGCCGTGGCGCGCGAAATCGCGCGGGCGCACGGCGGCGATATCACCTGGAGCCGCGAGCAGGGAACCACCTGTTTCCGCGTCGAGCTGCCGGCTCCGCGCGACGTGAAACTGAAATCGGAACTCGTTCTGGTGACTTAGTGCGGTCGAGCGCGCGGCGGCGTCCGATCCAAGAATGGAAGTGCGATCATGGCGAATCTGCTGGTAGTCGATGACGAACCGAGCATCTGCTGGGGACTCTCTCGCTTGGGAGGCGAACTGGGCCATACCGTGCGCACGGCGTCCAGTGCCGAGGAAGGACTCGAGCTCGCCCGGAGCCATGTGCCCGACGCGGTGATCCTCGACGTGCGGCTGCCCGGCATGGATGGCCTGACCGCACTCTCGGCCTTCGGCGAGATGGCCGAGGCGCCGCCGGTGATCATCATCACGGCCTATGGCGATTTGCAAACCGCCGTCGATGCCGTGCGCAAGGGGGCCTTCGAATACCTGGTGAAACCGTTCGAGCTCGACGTCGCGCAACGGGCGATCGAACGAGCGCTCGATAAGCCCTCGGCTCCCCAGCCTGCGCCGGCCGCCGCGCCGCCGATCGCCGAAATCCCACAGCAGATCGTGGGTTCGTCTCCACCCAGCCAGGAGGTTTTCAAACGCATCGCGCTGGTCGCCGATTCGGACGCCTGCGTCCACATCCACGGCGAAAGTGGCACGGGCAAGGAGTTGATCGCCCGGGCCATTCACCGCTACAGCCGTCGTTCGACCGGCCCCTTCGTGGCGGTGAATGCCGCTTCGCTCAGCCCGTCGCTGGCCGAGAGCGAACTGTTTGGACACGTGCGAGGGGCGTTCACGGGCGCCGAGCAGGCACGCCAGGGGTTGCTCGAGCACGCCGACGGTGGCACGTTGTTTCTCGATGAGGTGGCCGACATTCCCCTGCCGGTGCAGGTCAAGCTGCTGCGCGCACTCGAGTATGGCGAGATCCTACCGGTGGGGTCGAATCAGCCCGTGCGGAGCGATTTCCGCGTCATCTCGGCCACCCATCAGAACCTGCACCAGTGCGTGCTCGAAGGGACATTTCGCGAAGACCTCTACTACCGCCTGGTGACGTTCGAGATCCACGTGCCGGCCTTGCGCGATCGACCGCAGGATATCTCCGAGCTTGCGGAGCACTTTCTCGATCTTTTCTCCGCGCGCACGGCCACGGCGCGTCCCCATCTGACGGACGAGACCCGGACGGCGCTCGAATCGCGTCCCTGGCACGGCAATGTGCGCGAGTTGCGCAATGCGCTCGAACATGCGATCGTTGTCGCGCGCGGCGGTCAGATCCTGCCCGAGCACCTGCCGCCCCCCATTCGGCGCAACGAGCCAGGCGTGCAAGACTGCGCAGAAACCTTGTCCGCGCTCATCCGCAACTGGACGACCGCCGAATTGGACTCGACCCCCCAGGTCGACGATCTCTACACGCGCTTGCTGAAGATTGTCGAACCGCCGTTGCTGAAGACGGCGTTGGCGCGCAATTCTGGACAGTTTCTCGCCACGGCGCGCCAACTCGGCCTGCATCGCGTGACGTTGAAGAAGAAGCTCGATCAGTTCGCCAACGACGAGTAAGGTGATTACTCGAACTCATCACTTCGCGCACACCTGCTACATCAGCGTGCAACGCATGCGTGCCGTGTCGTTTTCCTTGACTTCGCTGCGGATACTTTCGACAGCGAACGATGAAATCTCGTGTGGCGATTTGCACTGACCACACGTAACTGCTTGCGCCGCAACAGATCAATCTTTTTCGATTCATCTGGCACGCCAAGTGCTTTGCTGCGGCGGCGAGCCACGAGCTCACGGACTAGCGCACGGCGATCGCCAACCGCAATCGCTTTCGCTGCGTGCCCTTCTTTCCCCAAGCGGTTGTGTGTCGAGTTGTCATCGAAAGGACGTTTGCCATGCCAAAGCGCTCTGGCTTTACCCTGATCGAGCTCCTGGTGGTCATGACGATCATCGCCTTGTTGGCGGCCTTGCTGTTGTCGGCCGTGCAACGCGCCCGCGAGGCTAGTGCGCGCACGTCCTGCCAGAACAATCTCAAGCAGCTTGGCCTGGCCATGCATAATCACGAATCGTCACACAGTGCGCTTCCCTACTCGAAGCGTTCGACGAAGCCGCAGCGTAGTTGGGTGCCCGACCTGCTCCCCTTTCTCGAGCAGGCGAACGTCGTCAGTAATGCAAACTACGATCTCAGCCAGAACTGGTGGCGTAACAGCGCCGAGGCCGACGATCCCCTCATTGCCAACCAAGCGATCCCGAATGGCAGGACGTCGCAGTTGTTTCTCGAAGTGCTGATCTGCCCCTCGACCCCGATCAAGGAACGCATCGAGAACAAGATCGATACCGCGTCCGGCGACAAGATCGGCGCGTGTGGCGACTACTTCGCTCCCGAAGGGGTGAACATCGCCATCAACACTGAATTGCCGACGGAACTGCAGTTGAACTTCGGCACGTCCACCGTGCTACCCGGCGCGTTGCAGCCCTTCGAAGACAATCTGCCCAACATTTCCACGGGTAATACCTATCCGTACGCGTATCGCACTTCGACGCTGCAATCGATCACTGACGGCACCTCGAACACGATCCTGTTCGGCGAATGTGCCGGCCGCGAAGACGTGTGGCGCGATCGCGTGATGCGTCCCTCGCAGACCGACAAGGCCTTGCCCAACTGCGCTCGTGCCCGTGGCGGCGCCTGGGCCACGAACGACAATCCCTACGTGATCGGCACCCGCGTCGATTGGTGCGGCGGTACGATCCCTGGCACGATGAAGATCAATAACTCGAACGAATACGGTCACCTGTACTACAGCTTCCACGACGGTGGCGCCGAATTCTGCTTTGCTGATGGCTCGGTGCGATTCCTCTCGGACAAGATCGGACTATGGACCCTCGCCGCGCTCACCACGCGCTCGAACGGCGAGGCGTTGAGTTCGAACTCGTATTAACCGAGCGTGCCCATGGCCTGGTCAGGTCCGGAAGATCCTCAGGAAGCCGCCGCATGACGCGTGCCGCCGATTCGCCTTCGCCCGACGAAGCATATCCCCAACTCGGACGAGAGCTGAAGGTCTCGTTCGCTTGTCCTGGCTGTCAACGCGAGGGCTGGGTCTGCTGGGAACACTTGCGGCTGGGCATGCGATGTCCGGCCTGTGATTGCCGTTTCCAGATCGGCCCCGACGGAAAACTGCACTCGCAGCATGGAACGTTGCGTGTACAGTTCTCTTGTCCTCGTTGTGGGCATGTGGGAGCGGCCTCGTCGACAGCAATGCTCCACGGCGCCGAGTGCCTGGGCTGCGGGCTTCAGCTTTTGCCGGGCCCCGACCGCCAGCTCTATGGTCCACAGGAACTAGCGGCGGCGCAGCGTCTCGCACGCGAAGAGGCTGTTGCTGAAGCGATGCGCTGGCGGCCATCGGCGAAGCCAGAACCATCGCTCCGCGCGATTCCTCGCTGGTCCTTCGCCGTCGGCGGTGGCATCGTTGCGTTGTTGCTGGGGGGGCTCTGCCTGGGCCTGCTCGCGCGCGACGACTCATGCGAAACGGCCGCGCTGCGGTTCACCCAGTATTGTCTCGACGGAGACTGGGAGCACGCGCAGGCCTCACTCGTCGACAACGAATTCCAACGAATGGAGTTCGAACGCTGGCGCATCATGCACTTTGCCTCCATCATCTCGAAGGTGCGTCCGCCGGGAGACGATGTCGAGGTCGTGCTGCAACTCGCCGAGGAGCGCGAGGCGGAACACGTGATCCAGGTACGGCTCATCTCCGAGTTCTTCGGCGAGCGCCGGCACGTTCAGCGCTGGAAGCGAGATGAAGTCGGCTGGCATTTCGACGTGGCGGCTTCGCTGAAACAATCATCGAACTCATGACGAAGTTGCCAGTCGCAATCGCAGCCCTTGCACGCGAAAGAGCCGGCCGATCTGTCCCGATTCACGAGGCGGCTTCACGACCCAGCTCCACTCTCCCAGTCGTTCGACTTCGAAGCGCCGGTCGAGATAGTCGGCCAGGTCGGTGGTGCGCGTCAGTCGATACGTGCCCGGCGTTCCCCATTCCCCGCCGGGCAGGTAGTGGATGAAGCAAACCTGCACGGTATCGGAAAAGTAGATTCGTCCCTCGGGCGCAAGCAGGAGCGCCAGACTGTCGACGAACGTGGCTTCCATGCGCCGCGCCAGCGACTGCAGCGCCTCGGTCCAGGCATTCGAGGCGTGCAAGGCAGCAGCATCGGCTTTCGAGAATCGCTCGGCAACCAGGCTGGCGATGCCCGTGGCGACCGCCACGTGCAGTTGGCACAGCACGCACGAGGCCACGATGAGATCGTAGCCAACGGCGGGATTGCCGGCCTCGCCGTGAGCCTGGGGAGCAAACGGTCGCGGCTGGGTCTGCGTGGCCAACTCGACCAGTGCATCGTGCCACCGCGCAAACGTTCCCTGCGACAGGGAGAGCGTCTCGGCTGCTGCTAAGAACGAGGCCGAGACACCCGTCAGGTCGGCTACTTCGTACGCGACTCGATCGCCGGTCGACCCCGACAGCCCGGCTTCGCGCATGCCCGCCAGGAGCGCCTCTTCGTCCGAGTCTACCAGGTGAACACGCTCGAACTGCGCGGCGAGTTCGGCGAGGGGAACCTCCTCACAACGACCTGCCCCCAGCACGAGTGCCGTGCGGCGCGAGTTCCTTGGCGACGCCGTGTCGAGGATCCCGCGGCGGCTGATCGCGACGTGATCGTCGGCCTGGGGGCGCAGCTTTGTCCAGGGATGCGTCTGCCCGCCACTACCCGAGACAAACAGTGGGTCGGGCGAGCGATCCACGCCTGCCCCCTTTCCAGACCGACGGATAGGCCACGCTTAGAATTGCACCTTTGGGGCCTGGCGCACTTCGGGAGACTCGACCTCGAACAACTGGGCCTCCTGGAAGCCGAACATGCCGGCGACCAGCACCGTGGGGAAGGTTTCGCGCTGCGTGTTGTACTGCATTACCGAGTCGTTGTAGGCCTGGCGTGCGAAGGCGATTTTGTTCTCGGTCGAGCTCAATTCTTCCTGCAGGGCGAGCATGTTCTGATTCGCCTTCAGGTCGGGATAGGCCTCGGACAGGGCGAACAGGCGTCCCAGGGCACTCCCCAGGGCTCCTTCGGCGCCGCTCAAGGCCGTCATGGCGGCGGCATCGCCCGGGTTGGCCGCGGCCCGCTGACCGGCCGAGACCGCCTGATTGCGGGCCTGAATCACGGCCTCGAGCGTCGACTTTTCGTGATTCATATAGCCTTTGGCTACCTCGACCAGATTCGGAATCAGGTCGTTGCGGCGCGTGAGTTGCACGTCGATCTGCGAGAAGGCATTCTTGTAGCGGTTTCGCAGGGTTACGAGCCGATTGTAAAGCGTGATCAACAGCAGTGCCCCGATGAGCACGATCGCCCCGATCACGAGGAGCGCCATCAAGCCGGCACCAAGCGCCATGTTCGTCAACTCCCTGGAACGCGGTGAAACAGGCCCGTCGATAAAGCGTAGCACGCCGCCGCCACGCGCGGACGTATCATAGCACGCCCCCAGCAGGTCGCGTCCACCCTTTTTGCGGTGGAGTTGAAGCCTTTCGGCCAGCGGGTACCATCGCGGAAAGTCGTGGCGAGGCACGACGAGCTCGCCCCTGCCATCCCGCCACTCTTCCCCAAACAGAACGTTTCATGGCCGCCAATCTCACGCCGCAGTATCTGAAGGCCGAGGAAGAGTACCGCCGCGCGGCCACGGTCGAAGAGGAGGTGAAGTGGCTCGAGGTGATGCTCCGCGAGATTCCGAAGCATAAGGCCTCGGAAAAGATGCAGGCCGAGCTGAAGCAAAAGCTCAGCAAGGCCAAGAAGGAAGCCGAGGTCGAGCGCAAGAGCGGCAAGAAGAGTCATGGCGTTCGGATCCCCCGCCAAGGCGCCGGCACGGCCATCCTACTCGGTGGACCGAACTCGGGCAAAAGCCAACTGTTGCGCAGCTTGACGCGTGCCACGCCCGAAGTGGCCCCCTACCCTTTCACCACGCGCGCCCCTCAACCGGGCATGATGCCGTGGGAAGACGTCTACGTGCAGTTGATCGACACGCCCCCGATCACGCCAGATTTTCTCGAACCCTACATGCAGGGGCTCATCCGCGGCGCCGATCTGGCGGTGCTGCTCGTCGACCTGGGAGACGACGCCGGCATCGAGCAAACACAAGAACTGCTCGACAAGCTCAACGAGACGAAGACCCGCCTGGCCGGTCAATCCTATCTCGACGAGGACGATCTCGGGCTCTCCTACACGCGCACGCTCCTTGCGCCCAACAAGATCGATCTCTCCGACGCAGCGCTGCGACTCGAACTGTTTCACGAGCTCTGTCCGCTCGACTGGCCGGAGTACGTCATCTCGGCCGAGCATGGCACGGGCCTCGAAGACCTGCGCAGGGCCATCTACGAATCGCTCGACGTGGTCCGCGTCTACAGTAAGCTTCCCACGCACAAAGACCCCGACTACGAGAAGCCGTATACCCTGCGGCGAGGCGGCACCGTGCTCGACATGGCCGAGATGGTCCATCGCGACTTCGTCGAGAACTTCAAGCATGCCCGCGTGTGGGGCCCATCGGTCCACGGCGGCAGCACCGTCAAGGGAGACCACGTGCTCGAAGACAAGGACATCGTCGAGCTGCACGTCTAGCAACCTGGGGAAGAATGCCCTCGTGGCATTCTTCCCCCGCGCCAGGTTCGCAGCAAAGCTGCTCACGGCTCGCAAAATCACAACTTACGTCGCGATTTTGGGATCGCATCCTGCGATCCACGCAGGCCGAGGAATACTTCCCCGGCCTGCGAGAACACCTCTCACCCCCTGCTTGCACGTCATGAACAACGCACAAATCGCGGCCGTCTTCGACGAGATTGCCGATATCCTCGAATTCCAGGGAGCGAATACGTTCCGGGTCCGGGCCTATCGGAACGGCGCGCGGGTCGTGGGCGATCTTGGCGAACCGCTGGCCAAGATCGCGGCCGACACCGACCGCAAGCTCACCGACATCGACGGCATCGGCAAGGACCTGGCCGAGAAGATTGCCAGCCTGCTCGAAACGGGGCAGGAGCCGTTTCATCAGGAGCTCATTGCCGCCGTCCCGAAAAGCGTGCTGGCGGTGATGCGCGTCCCCGGTCTCGGTCCGAAAAAAGCCGCGGCGCTCTATCGCGAATTGAAGGTCGAATCGCTCGATCAGCTCCGCGCCGCCTGCGAGGCGCACCGCGTGCGCGAATTGAAGGGCTTCGGCGAAAAGACCGAACAAATGATCCTCTCCGGTCTCGAGATCGCCGGCGCCGCCGATCTACGGATCTATTGGGCCGAGGCCGACGGCGTCGTCCAATCGCTCAAGGAATTTCTTGCGTCATGTCCTGCGGTCCGCCAGGTCGAGGCCGCGGGCAGCTATCGGCGGGGCCGCGATACCGTGGGAGATCTCGACTTCCTCGTCGATTCGGCCCAGCCCGACCAAGTGATGGATCATCTCGCCACGTGCCCGGGTATCGAGAATATCATCGCGCGGGGCGACACCAAGATGTCGGTGCGTTTGGAGAGCGGGCTGCAGGTCGATCTGCGCGTCGTGCCAGCCGAGTCGTGGGGCGCAGCGTTGCAATACTTCACCGGCTCGAAGGCGCACAATGTGATCTTGCGCGGCCGCGCCAAGGCCGAGGGGCTGAAGATCAACGAGTACGGCGTCTACCGCGGCGAAGAGCAGATCGCCGGACGGACGGAACAAGAAGTCTACGCCGCGATGGGTCTCCCCTGCTTCCCTCCCGAGCTGCGCGAGGCCCGCAAGGAGTTCGACTGGGCCGCGGCCGGCGAACTGCCCAAGCTGATCGAGCTCGACGATCTGCGGGGCGATCTGCACATGCACACCAACGCCACCGACGGCAAGGCCACGCTCGAGCAGATGGTGGTGGCCGCGCGCGAGCGGGGCCTCGAATACATTGCCATCACCGATCACTCGAAGCGCGTCAGCATGGCCAATGGGCTCGATGCGACGCGCCTGCGCCAACAATGGGCCGCCATCGATCGACTCAACGAGCGCACCGCAGGCATTCGCGTCTTGAAGGGCATCGAAGTCGACATCCTCGAACGGGGTGGGCTCGACCTGGACGATGACGTGCTGGCCGAAGCCGATTGGGTCGTGGCCAGCGTCCACTATGGACAGAACCAGCCTAGCGCGCAAATCACGGCGCGCATCGTGGGGGCACTCGAGAACCCTTATGTCTCGGCGATCGCGCATCCCACGGGCCGCCTGATCAATCGCCGCAAGGCGTACGAGGTCGACCTCGAGACGGTTTTCAAAGCGGCCGCCCAGCACGGCAAGCTGCTGGAGTTGAACTCCAACCCGGCGCGGCTCGATCTCGACGACGTGGCCTGCGCGGCGGCCAAATCGCACGACATACGGATCGTCATCTCGACCGATGCCCACAGCACCGAGGGGCTCGGCGTGCTGCGCTACGGTGTGTTGCAAGCCCGACGTGCCGGACTCACCAAGAAGGATGTGGCGAATACGCGCTCGTGGCCCGAGCTGAAGAAGCTCATCGGGAAAAAACGTTGATCTTTCCCCCCTCCCGTAGCTCATTCGACTCCTGGTGACATCAAGTGGCACCGGCCGGTGGAGAGAGAACCCAAGCTCAGCCCCACTGAATGCCACACCGGCCAGCGGCCGGTGCCACCAGCGGGGTTCGGTATTCAGCACGAGCTCTGTTTCCAGCCGGGCAATGCTCGACCAACATGCTCATCCCGCTGCGTCAAAAGGGCGTGGCATCGTTTTGCCAGAAAGATTACTTCGTGCCGGCCAGTTTCCCGCGCGATTTCTGCCGCGCTTTGAGCACGGGATCCTTGGCCAAAGGCAGATCGATCGCCTTGCCGGTCTCGGCGGCCTTGTAGATTGCCAGGATGATCTCCACCGAGCGGCGGCCTTCGTATCCATCGACGGCCGGCTTCGTGCCGGCGTCGATCGCGGCGAGCACGTCGCGGAATTGCTTCGTGTGTCCGTGATGACCGATGGCCGACGGATCGCTCGCTCCGCCCCCCCCCGAGACCGTGCTGGCCATGCGTTTGCGAATGGCCGCATCGCGCGGGCCACGCTTCTCGAAATCCCAACGCACGATGTCTTCTTCCTCGAGCGCGGCCGAGCCGTTCGAACCGTGCAATTCGATCCGCTTCAAATACCCGGGAAACGCCGCCGTGGTGGCCTCGATCGTGCCGAGCGCGCCGTTGGCAAACCGCAGCGTGGCCACGGCCGTATCCTCGACGGCGATCCGCTCGTGCGCCAAAGTGCCCGTGTGGGCCGAGATCTGCGTCACCGGCCCCATCAGCCAGGTGAGCAGGTCGACGCTGTGGATGGCCTGATTCATCAGCGCGCCGCCGCCGTCGAGCTCCCAGGTACCGCGCCAGGCTCCGCTGTCGTAGTACGCCTGCGAGCGAAACCACTTCACGTAGCTGTCGGCCAGCGTCAATCGCCCAAACCGCCCGTCATCCACGGCACGTTTCAATTCGCGGCTGGCATCGTGAAAGCGCGAGGGAAAGATGGCCGACAGCGCGACCCCCGCCTTCTCGCACTCCTTGATGATGCGGTCGCAGCGCGAGAGGGTGATTTCCAGCGGCTTTTCGACGATGACGTGCTTGCCGGCGCGAGCGGCCGCGATGGCCGGTTCGAGATGCGCGCCGCTCGGCGTGCCGATCGTGACGACCGTGACGGCCGGATCGGCGAGCAGATCGTCGAGATCGTGGTACGCCTTGCAGCCGGTCTCCGCGGCCAGCTTGTCGGCGGCACCACTATACGAGTCGAAGCAGGCCACCAGTTTCGCACCGCGAATGTCCTTGATCGCCCGCGCGTGAAACCGAGCGATCATCCCGCAACCGATAATGCCGAAACCATGCGCCATCTTCGATCCTCGACTCCACAGGTGTGCCACAGGTAAGCAAGAGGAGGAATTATAAGAACCAGACCGGCGCCGAGCCAGTCTCAACGTTCGGCGGCCAGGGCGGCGATCTCATCGGTCGACAAGGCCCGGCCATAGAACCGCAACTCGCGCAGGTGCCCTTGAAAGTAGTCGTGCGGGCCGAAGCCGACGAAGAGCGATCGCTTGTTGTCGAGATCGTAGTCGGCCGGCGAAAATTCTCCTGACGTCGCGACCAAGTTGCCATCGACGAAGAGCATCAGACGGTTCGCCTCGCGCACGGCCGCCACGTGATGCCAGCCGGCTGGCAGCTCACGATCGTGCGTCACGCTGCGACCGGCTTGCAACGCATGGACGTGCCCCGAGGGGAGCGTGCCGCAAAAGAGCTTTCCTTGATAGACGGCCATCGACCAGGCCCGGCGATACTTGACGTCGGGCGTGCGATCGAGCTGCCCCGTGTTCGTCCAGTGCTTGTCGCCATCGAAGCGATACACTTCGGCCAGGGGCAGCGTTCCGCCGTAGAGCTTGCCGTTGTAAACGGCCATGCCCATCACCTCGAGTTCCTCTCCCAGCCGACCGACGTCGAGCCAGTCGGGGGCGCCATCGTCGCGGAAGACCTTTCCATCGGGCCAGGTGCCGGTGTAAAGCTTGCCCTCGTGGGCGGCGAAGGCGTAGACCTGCGTCACCCCCTGTTGATAGCCGGCGATGTCCCACTTCTTGTCGCCCAGGTAGCGATGCACGCCCCCCCGCTCTTTTCCTTCGTTGCCCGCGCCGAGCAGGTGGCCGTTGAAGACGGTGAGCGCCATCATCCGCACGCCGGGCGTTCCGCAGTCAGCCCACGTCGTGCCCCCTTCGTAGCGAAACAGCCCTTGGCTGTAGAGCGGAATGGCGTACAAATCGCCGTCGTAGACGGCCATCGCCATCACGTCGTTCGCTTCGCCCAACCGCCCGCAATCGATCCAGCGTTGCTCGCCCGCGTAACGATAGACTCGTCCGCCGGGAGTCTCATTGGGCGAATCGGCCAGCGCCGAGCCACCGGCCTTGTAGCGTGCCGTGCCCGCGTAAAGCTCGCCGTTGTAAACGGCCAGCGATAGTACGGCGTTGGAACGATCGGGGCTGCCGCAGTCGACCCATTGTCTGCCTCCCGCATAGCGCCAGACATGTCCCGTCTCGTTGCCGCCCGTTTCAAACGTTCCGGCGTAAAGTTCTCCCTCGCAGACGGCCAGGGCGCAGATGTAAACGGCCGCGCCGGGACGCCCGCAGTCGATCCACTCCTCGGCGGCCGTTTCGGCGTCGATGCCGAACTGCAAGTGCCGATAGTTCGATTGCGCTGAGGTAACCCCCGCGTAGTTCATTAAACCCAGGCTGAATCCTCGTCGCGTCTCCGGATCGAAACGGCTGGCGATGTCCCCCAACACATCGGTCAACTTCTCCGCGGTGTGTACCTGCACGGCCAGCGTGAAGTCGCCCGTCCCGGTCAGCAGTTTCTCGCTCGGCTTGATCTCGAGATGCGCGTCGCCGCCATCGAATTTTGCTGCTTTCCTTCCGTCGACTTCGACGAACTCCACGCCGTTGTTCACCGCGTGCAGTTCGTTGGGAGACCTGTCTTCGGCATCGGTTGAGAGGGGCCAGTGACCGATCAGCCGCTCGGCAGCAGGTGGCGCCGCATGCGTTGTCGCCGAGAGGGTCGACAGCAAGATCAAGAAGAGCCAACCGCGCCGCTCGAAGCATTCCCGGATCATGTTGCGTCTCTATCGTTGGTCTGGTTCTTTGCGATTAAATCAGCCGCATTCGGGGGACCACTCACAAGTCTGTACCAACCCTGGCCTCAACCGGGTCGTGTGTGATTATCGCGTTGCTGCCGGCAACTCCCGTCCCCGCTTCCGCCGCGCCACAATCGCCCATCGCCCACACCGCAATCGCGACTAGCACCAGGATCGTGCTGAGCCGGAACTGATACCAGCGGCGTTGCTTCTCGCTCATGCCGCTATCCTACTCGCTGCTGGGGAAATGGGGGCTGGTGGTCTAGCGGGAAAGCCTATCACCGCTGACACTTCGCGCTGGTGATTTTTGAATGAAATTGCGTTGGTTTGCGCACCATCGCGCACCACTGCGGACCACTCGGTCGCCCCAGGAGCAGCGGATTCGTTGCAAGCGGTATGGTGGTGGGCACTTGCGTATCGAGGACCAGGCTGGGCGCTCGTGCTTCTCAAGCGGGTATTGGTGGCCTCGTGGGAGGCGTTGGTTCGCGCACCATCGCGCACCACCACGCGAGGGCGAAGACGTTCGATGTGGCCGAGTCGAACAAGTGTCAGGTACGGGGTACCTGACCTACCACTGTACACGGGTGCGAGGCTTGTTGCGCCGTCGATTTTCGGCCACCGCGCTGGCTGTGGATTTTCGGGCGTCGCCACACCCAGGTCGAATCGCGCCACTTCAAGAAGCGCGAACTGCTGAAAGGCGCCTGCCCGATCGACCCTCTTGTTACTGCGCAACACCGACGACGGTGCGACTCGAGTGTGTTGCCGTGCGCGACGTCGCGCCGCACCATCGTCGGCGCCGCCTGGGTAAGCAAGGGAGCACTTCGAGCGGCGCTCTTTCCAGGAATCTCCTCGCTGATGCTTCGCGCTTGGGATTTCTGCCTCGCTGACGCTTCGCGCTTGGGATTTCTCAAAAGCGCAACTTCAAAACGCACGCGCGTGGTCCAAGCGTAGCCTGCGGGGAATGGTGTTGTCCAACAAGCTGGTACGGCGATAAGCTGCCTGGTATGAGCGCAGACCAATCCCCGCCCTTTCCGCCCTCTTTGGCACGGAACGGGACGAGCGTGCCTCCGCGCGGCGAAATATGGCGTTGGAAAACGCCGCTGTTCTTCGCCTTCGCGGCTACCTATCTCCCGTTTCTGGCCCTGGCCCTCTTCATGACGGCCTTCGTCCCCTGTGCCCACTGCAAACAGACCGCCTGGATGTTGGCACCCGTGGGACCAGGACTGGTGCCAGTACATGCCGTGCTCAAAACGTTCGGACTGGGTCGCATCGGCGACGGTTGGGAGTTTGCCTGCGCGGGGGGCGTATCTCTGGCCCTGGTGGCCGGGCTTGTGCTGCTGAGCCGCAGGGGCAAAGCCGTTTGTTGGTGCGCGGCGGCCGTCACCTTCATCGCGTGCTGTTTTGCCGCGGTGATGCTTTTTGCCGTGATACGCTCTTGATCTCCCCCCGGTGACGCACATCCGCGCATTCGGCTAGTTGACGCACCGCGCCACCGCCGTTAGCTTTCTGGCTGCTTTTTTCACGCAATCGAGACGATTGCGTTTCGTGACGAACTTTCGCAGGTGGTCGAGCGTGAAGCGCCAGACGTTGCGATCGAGAATCGATCGCCAATCGGATACGTTCCGCGCCAATCGAGACGCCGTGCTGAACCAGCTCGGCGCGCTCGAGAAGTTGCTCGCGGCAGCACGCGCCGGCGGTGGATCGAAATACGTCGCGCGGCATCACGAGCGGGGCAAGCTACTGGCCCGCGAACGCATCGAACTGTTGCTCGATCGCGACTCGCCGTTCCTCGAACTTTCGCCCTACGTGGCGGCCGGCACGGAATACACCGTGGGCGCATCGGGCGTGGGGGGCATCGGCGTCGTCTCGGGAGTCGAGTGCCTCATCAGTGCGAACGATCCCACCGTCAAGGGTGGGTCGATTAACCCCTACACGCTCAAGAAGACGTTGCGCGGCTTCGAGATCGCGCGGCAGAATCGCCTGCCGATCATCTTCCTGGTCGAGTCCGGAGGCGCCGATCTGCCGCGCCAGTCGGAGATCTTCCTCCCTGGCGGCGCCGTGTTTCGCGAGATGACGCAACTCTCGGCGACCGGCATTCCGACGGTGGCGCTCGTCTTTGGCAACTCGACCGCCGGCGGAGCCTACAACCCGGCGATGTGCGACTACTCGGTCTTTGTCAAAGGCCGAGCCAAGGTCTTTCTCGGTGGCCCCCCCCTGGTGAAGATGGCCACCGGCGAAGAGTCGAACGACGAAGAGCTGGGGGGGGCCGAGATGCATGCCCGCACCTCGGGCCTGGCCGACTATCTCGCCATCGATGAACGCGACTGCCTCCGCATCGGTCGCCAGATCATGGCCAATCTCAACTGGCGCAAGCTCGGCCCCGCGCCGTCGACCGACGTGCGCGAGCCCCTCTACGATCAAGAAGACCTGCTCGGGCTGGCGCCGGCCGATTTGAAGCAGCCGGTCGACATGCGCGAGATCATCGTCCGCGTGGTCGATGGCTCGGAGTTCGACGAGTTCAAGCCTCTCTACGGTACGAGCCTGATTACCGGCTGGGCCTCGCTGCATGGATTTCCCATCGGCATCTTGGCCAATCAGCAGGGCATTCTCTTCTCGGACGAATCGCAGAAGGCAACGCAATTCATCCAACTGGCCAACCAGCACGACGTGCCGCTCGTGTTTATGCAGAACGTCACCGGCTACATGGTCGGCAAGCGTTACGAGCAACAGGGCATCATCAAGCATGGCGCGATGATGATCAACGCGGTCTCGAATAGCAAAGTGCCCCATGTCACGCTGCAGATCGGCGCCTCGTACGGCGCCGGCAATTACGGCATGTGCGGCCGCGCGTACAACCCGCGGTTCCTCTTTGTCTGGCCCAACAGCAAGACGGCCGTGATGGGCCCGCAACAACTCGCCGGCGTCATGTCGCTCGTGCAGCGGGCCAAGGCGGCCGAGTCGGGCAAGCCTTTCAATGAAGAGGCCGATGCCGCCGTGCGGATGATGGTCGAGACGCAGATCGAGACCGAATCGCTGGCCGCCTTCACCAGTGCGCGCCTGTTCGACGACGGCATCATCGACCCGCGCGACAGCCGCGCCGTGCTCGGCATGGCGATCTCGGCCTGCCATTCGGCGGAGGTCCAGGGCACGCGCCGTTTTGGCGTCTTCCGCATGTAACTTTTTCGAGCCTCAGCACCGCACGACGTCACGATGAACAAGCTTTTGATTGCCAACCGGGGAGAGATCGCGCGGCGCATCATGCGCACTTGCCGCGAGATGGGCATCTCGACGGTGGCAGTCTTCTCCGAGCCCGACCGCCTGGCTCCCTTTGTGGCCGAAGCGGACGAGGCAGTCCCCCTGGGGGGCGCCACGCCGGCCGAATCGTACCTGCGCATGGATGCGGTGATCGAAGCCGCCCAGCGTACCGGCGCCGACGCCGTTCATCCCGGCTACGGTTTTCTGGCCGAGAATGCCGAGTTTGCCCGCCGCTGTGCGGAAGCAGGACTCACGTTCGTCGGTCCCACGCCCGAGGCGATCGCCGCCATGGGGTCGAAGATCGAAGCCAAGCGCCGCGTGGCCGACGCGGGGGTGCCGCTGCTGGGGAGCCTCGAGGTGGGCCAGCAATCGGCTGCCGAACTGAAAAAAGCCGCCGACGAGCTCGGCTGGCCGATCCTGGTCAAGGCCTCGGCCGGCGGCGGCGGCCGAGGCATGCGCATCGTGCGGCGAGGAGAGGATCTCGCGGCTGCCATCCAAGCCGCGCAAGGCGAGGCCCAGTCGGCCTTCGGCGACGGCACCGTCTTCCTCGAACCCTATATCGAATCGTCGCGCCATGTCGAGATCCAGATCTTCGGCGACACGCACGGCAACGTGATCCACCTGTTCGAGCGCGAGTGTTCGATCCAGCGGCGGCATCAGAAGATCGTCGAGGAGAGCCCTTCGCCAGCGCTCGACGAGACCCTGCGCGCCAAGATGGGCGAGGCCGCCGTACGCGCCGGTAAAGCGATCCATTACACGAACGCCGGCACCGTCGAGTTTCTGCTGACCGACAGCGGCAAGTTCTACTTCCTCGAGGTGAACACCCGCTTGCAGGTCGAACATCCGGTGACCGAATGCATCACGGGGCTCGACCTGGTGCGTCTGCAGATCGAAGTGGCCCGGGGACTTCCCCTCTCGCAGGCGGCGCTCGAGGCCAGGATCTCGGGACACGCGATCGAGGTGCGATTGTATGCAGAAGACCCGCGCCGCGATTTCATGCCGGTGACTGGTCGCCTGCATGCCTTCGACATTCCGGCCTTGCCGGGACTGCGCATCGAGTCGGGGGTTTTGGGAACGAGCGAGGTTTCTCCCTACTACGATTCGATGCTCGCCAAGGTCATCGCCCACGCGCCGACGCGCGACGAGGCCGCCGCGCGCCTGGCATCGGCCCTGGCCAAGAGCCGCCTGCACGGACTGCGAACGAATCGCGAATTGCTGGTGCGTATCTTGCGTCATCCCGAGTTTCTCGCCGGCCAGACCGACACGCACTTCCTCGTACGTCACAAGCCGGCCGATCTCGGGGCGCCGCTGGCTGGCGAGGATGCCACGGGCTTGCACGCCGCCGCGGCCGCCCTCGCGGCGCAGGCCGAGCGGCGAGAGTCGACACCGGTGCTGCGATACGTGCCCAGCGGTTGGCGCAATAATGTCTCGCAACTGCAACAGGCACGCTTTACCTGTGACGGTCGCGAGATCGTCGTGGGATATCGCTTCCAACGGACCGGGCTCCAGCTTGAAATCGACGGCCGTGAAATCGCCGCCGTACGGCTCGCGGCCTGCACGCCTACGCAGGTCATCCTCGAGGTGGCCGGCGTGCAGCGCACCTTCGACGTGTACCGCGCCGGCGCGACGTCCTTCGTCGAAAGCTCGCTGGGCTCGACCGAACTCGTCGAGATCGATCCTTTTCCGCTGCCCGACGAGGCCTTGGAAGCAGGCTCGCTCGTGGCCCCCTTGCCCGGCGTGGTGCATGAAGTGAAAGTATCAGTCGGCGCCGAAGTCGCGGCGGGCGACGTGCTGCTGGTGATCGAGTCGATGAAGATGCTGCACCCGGTCACCGCTCCGGCGGCAGGTCGCGTCGCCGAGTTGCGCGTCGAGCGTGCCGCCCAGGTCGACGCCGGCGCGGTCCTGGCCGTCATTGAAGAAACCGCCGCTGAATAGCGGCCCCATGCCGTTCGTGCGAGCGCCACAGGGCGGTTGCCTCGCACACGCGGTGCTAAATACACTCTTGCAGGGACAATTTTCATGGCTGCCAGCCGAGAACCACTTCGTATCGCCAACTGCTCTGGCTTCTATGGCGACCGCCTTGCCGCCGCGCGCGAGATGCTCGAAGGAGGCCCCATCGACTTCCTCACCGGCGACTATCTCGCCGAGCTGACGATGCTCATTCTGTGGAAGTCGCAACAGAAGGACAGCTCGCGCGGCTACGCCACGACCTTCCTCAAGCAGATGGAAGACACGCTCGGCCTGGCACTCGAGAAGAAGGTCAAGATCGTCACGAACGCGGGAGGTTTGAATCCCGCCGGCCTGGCCGCCGAGCTGCGCAAATTGTGCGAGAAGCTGGGCCTCAAGGCGAACATCGCACACATCGAAGGGGATAACCTGCTGCCGCGTCTGGGCGAGTTGCAGCAGGCCGGCCACGAGTTACGCCATCTCGACACCGGGCGCCCCTTGCGCGAGCTGCCGGTCACGCCCCTTTCGGCCAACGCCTACCTGGGGGCCTGGGGCATCGTCGAGGCGCTCGAGTCGGGCGCCGATGTGGTCGTCTGCCCGCGCGTCACCGATGCCTCGGTCGTGGTCGGTCCGGCCGCCTGGCACTTTGGCTGGAAGCGCGATGATTGGGATCAACTGGCCGGCGCGGTCGTCGTCGGCCACGTGCTGGAGTGTGGCACGCAGGCCACCGGTGGCAACTATGCGTTCTTTCGCGAGGTACCCGATCTCACGCACCCCGGCTTTCCGCTGGCCGAGATGCATGCCGATGGCAGTGCCGTCATCACGAAGCATCCCGGCACGGGGGGGCTTGTCTCGGTCGGCACCGTCACGGCACAGTTGCTCTACGAAATCGATCGGGCGCCGTATGCCAACGCCGACGTCGTCGCGCGTTTCGATACGATCCAGCTCGAACAGCAGGGGGCGGACCGCGTCCTGATCAGCGGCGTGCAGGGAGAACCGGCGCCGCGCGACATCAAAATCTGCTTGAACTACCTCGGCGGTTTCCGCAATGCGATGACCTTCGTCCTCACGGGCCTTGACGTCGACGCTAAGGCCGCCCTCGTGCGCAAGACGCTCGAGCGCGAACTCGGCCCCGAGGTGGCCAAGGGACTCGCGTACGAGTTGATCCGCACCGATAAGGTGGACCCCGCGACGAACAACGAGGCCTGCGCCCAACTGCGCGTGATCATGAAGAGCCCTGATCCGGGGCGCGCGGGGCGCGCCTTCTCGAGCGTGCTCGTCGAGTTGGCGCTGGCGAGCTACCCGGGCTTGTTCTTCACGACGCCGCCGGGCGAAGCCACGCCGTACGGAGTCTACTGGCCGACGCTCGTGCCGGCGGATCTCGTCGAGCAGGTGGTGGTGTGCGAGGATGGCTCGCGCCGCACGGTCAAGTCGACGCCGGTGATCGGCGCCCCGCCCGTCGAACCAGCAGCCGTCAAATTGCCCCCCGTGCCCGCGGGTTTGACGAAGCGCGTGCCGCTGGGCACGGTGATCGGCGCCCGCTCGGGGGACAAAGGGGGCAATGCCAACGTCGGTCTCTGGGCACGCAGCGAGGCCGGCTATGCCTGGCTGAGCTCGTATCTCACGCTCGAGCGTTTCCGCGAGCTGCTGCCCGAGGCGGCCAAACTCGACATCCGGCGCATCGAGTTGCCGAACATCCGTTCGTTGAACTTCGTCGTGGTCGGACTACTGGGCGAAGGAGTTTCTTCGTCGTCGCGCTACGATGCCCAAGCCAAAGGGCTGGGCGAATACCTGCGAGCCCGGCTGGTCGATCTGCCGGAAGTGCTTCTGGCCGACGCACCGTAGTCGAGAGGCTGCATTTTCGAAGTGCTCGTCGCAACGAGGCACGAGGACACTCACGTCCTCCAGGATCTTTCACGGAACCGCGTCTTCCGCATATTGGCGGACGAGGTTGAAGCGGAGATCACCACGCCGCGGGCCAGCCCAGTTGCGCCACAAGGCGCGCGCAAAGGGAACGTCATGGACCAACAGCGCGAGCGGATCAGCCGTATTGTAGGCGCTGTAGACTCTGCCGTCGGAGAGCCAAACCATGTAAACCGTGTCGCCTCGCCGCGAACCGTCTTTGAACTGTGAACAAAACGTGTCGACATTGTCCTGAAACCGCTCCAAATCGACATCGGTGAACTCTGTATTGATGTCCTTGTAGATGTCGTTCATGAGCGGTCGGCCCGGCAAGTTGTTGAGGAAGCGGATCATGTAGATCTTGGCCTTGCCGTCGACCAGTAAACCTTCGAGGAGTTCCCACGTCCCGTCCTTGGCCGGCTCGGCAACGTAACTGGCAATGTCGTAGATATCGATGCCGATGGCGCCGAGAATTACCTTATTTCGGCGGAACTGCCCCGTGTACTCCGTCACAAGACTCTCTGCGCCATCTCGAATGGTGATCCGAGCCGGGAAGTTCTCGATTTCCTCCAGGGAAGGCTCGATGGCAATCGTTGGCAACGCGATCCGCGGAGAATCACCTTCGGCCGGCTCCGATTCGGGAGCATGCATGGCGGCCAGGGCCTCATTTTCCATTCCACGAGGCGTCGATGGGATCTTCAGCCCAGGCACTGGACCATTGAAAAAGTACCATCCGTAACCGACGGCACCGGCCAGCACGAACACGACCGCCAGACCGATCGTTCGTCTCATCGCATTACTCCCGTGCCAGGCGCCAATGTCGCTCTCGAATCACCAGGCAGATCCGCCCGCGAAATCATGACGGCGAAGATGCCGATGCGAAGTTTTCGGTCAGCCCCAACTTTGAACGCCTCGGGCTCTCCGGAACCAGGAGAAGGTCTTTTGCGAAACGCCGAGCCCCAGTTTCTCGCTGGCCCAGTCGGCAAGCTGTTCGCGATGGATTTTGGCATTGTGACGAGGATCGACCGGGAACGGGACGACGTGTAAGAGGATGTGCTCTCGCTGAACCGGAAATCCCTGGGCATTCAGTTCGTTCTGAATGGACTGTGCCAGAACATCCCAAGAGCGCGGTGGCTTCTCTTCCGGCTCGACGACAAGAACCGGAATGGTGCGACCATTCTTCATGACCCCGACGAAGGCCGAACGAAACACGCCGGGGACCGCATCCGCAACGCCTTCCGGCTGCTGGGCAAAACAGGTCCGATCCGAGCACGCCACGCGGTGCTTCTTGCGCCCGCAGTACCAGAGCCTGCCTTGGTCGTCGAGATAACCGACATCTCCCATGCGATGCCAAACACCCCCCGGTACTTGAGGATCCTCGATCTTGGCGGCGGCCGTTTGCTCGTGACGGCCAAAGTAGCGGAGCGTGACGTTTTCTCCCGCAACGCAGATCTCTCCGATCTGGCCGTGTGGCAACTCGGCGATCTCGTTCATGCTGCGAAGAGGATGATCCGCAATGGGAATGATGCGGACTTGTACCTGCTCGATCGGCCGGCCCACGCAGATCCCCGCGCCGCGATCGGTCCGTGCGGCGGTGTCGTGACGAATTTCCTCGGAGTCGATGCTGGCCACCGGCAACGCTTCGGTCGCGCCGTAGGGGGTGATCACGCGACCGTTGGGCATCACGCTGGTGATCGGTTCAATTACCTGGCGATAAGCGATGGGAGCCCCCGCGGCGAAGAATACTCGCATCGTATCGAGCGAGATACCGTGTCGCTGACAATACGCCGCGATGCGCACGAGAATCGCGGGAGAACTAAAGCCAAGAGTTGTTTTGTATCGCTGAATGCATTCGACGATATGTTTTGGATCGGCGGCGGTGGGGCGCGAGAAGTCGATGTCCGGCAACACGGACGTTCGGCCCATGAGCGAAAAAATCTGTAGAAACAGCGGATAAAGAATCAGCGCCGTGTCTCCATATTGGTCGCCGATCGACTCGATGCTCCGCGTCAGCATGGCGTTGAAGTTGCGGAAGCTCATTTCGACTCCCTTCGGAGGGCCGGTGCTTCCGCTGGTGAAGACAATCGCCGCGAGCGAATCGGGCAATACCTCGACGGCAGGGAACGGAACGCCAAGGCGGCCATCGAAGTCCCGCAGAAGCTTCACCGAAACCGGCGCCGGATCCGTCGCGAGTGAAAAATAGCGACGCACGCTCGCGAGAGCCCGCGGCTTGGCCAGTCGGAGGAGATGCGCTCTCGGTATCCCAACCAAGGCGGTCGGCTTTGCCTGTTGGATGCAATCGGCCATCGCGGCGGGAGAAAGCCCCCCGTCGATAAAGACTAGCGACGCTCCGATACTGCTGATGGCATGACTTAAAGCCAGAAACTCGGGGCTCGGCGAAACGAGCAACAGAACGCGATCCCTCGAGCGCAGGCCCGCCTCCCAAAGTTCCCAGGCCAATTGATTCGCCATTTGCCAGAGTGTTCGCCAGTCGACGCACCGCTCAGGCCGGCGAGAGCTCGGCGCCTCGACGACCGCCGTGGCGGTTGGTGTTGTTTGCGCCAGTTCATGAAGACGCCGTGGAGATACAAGACTGGTGGGTGCGGAAGCGGGGGAGGCTGTCTGCACCTGTGCCGTCAATTCCCGCAACAAACCAAGGATTTCATCGGCGCGGTCCACCATCGGCAAATGTCCGCTATCGAGAACTTCGACTCGATCGGCAGCCAGTTGCTCGCAAAATGCCATTCCCTGGTCGCAAGGCAAGATGCGATTGTGTTTGCCCCATACGACCCACGTCGGCGGAAAAGCAGACGGCTTTCGAACGGAGTCCAGCTTCGCGAAAGTCGGAAGATAAGCCCCCATGTTGTTGAGAACGCGATGCTGGCACGGTTGCCCATAGAGATGTTCGAACGTCTCTTGCAGTGGATCGGAGAGTTGCTGCCCGGGAGCGAGTTGAATCCCGATCGACCAGCGTTGGAACCGCTTGGGCATCGCTCCCCACTCGAACTGCTGGGCAAGCAGCCATCGTAACCCGGGAATATACTGTCCGGGTTTGAGCAGCTTCCTCAGCTCTCCCGCCTCAACCGTCGCCTGAGTGAGCACATTGCATAACAGCAGTCCGCCAACGCCTGCGGGAAAATTGAGCGCGTACGCCAAAGCAGCGGCACTTCCCATGCAGTTTCCGACGAGAATCGGCCGTTCGAGCTCAAGCTTGCGAATCACATGATCCACGGTCTCGACGAGCAGCGGAAGGTCGTATCGAACAAGAGCGTTCGATGCGGGCAAGCGACGAGGCTTGTCGGACGCGCCGAAGCCGGGAAAGTCGATCGCGATCGTGCGTCCTTCATCTCGCAACCGTTCTCGCACATCGCTCCAAACCGCATGACTCGCGCCGCCATGATGCAGAAATAGAAACGGCTGGCCCGTTCCTTCGTCGGAATATCGAACGGTGACGCCGTTGCACTCGATGGCTTTCAATATCCCGGACTGGTACTGCTCGACTTGTGCGATGACTTCCTGGCCGATCGTCATGGTTTCCCCTCCGCCGATTCCGCTTTCAGGCTGGCGGAGCCAGGGGACGTGCTTTCGAACGAAACGGCGACATTCCGAGGTGTTGGCGCGGGGTCATCGGCGGCCCCCAGCCGGACTGGCACCACAAGCCTTCCCTCTCGATCCGCGGTCATCGTCTTGGGCGCCCGCGGCGCGCTTCCATCGTGAAACACGACAAGGATTTCTTCATCTGGCGCGAACATTTGGCTGGGAGTCGTGACGACGGCCTCCCCTGTGCCCAAGAGTTCGAAACCTTGGCGGCTGGCGTTCTTGAGCGTGACGAATGCCAGTGCCGCATCGCTCCGCTTCACCTGCCACCCGTAACAAGAGAACTCCGGCTCAGCGGCCACGAAGGTGATTGCAGCGGGAGGAGCAGGAGGTCGCGCAAATGTTTCCATGAAGTTGGGCAACGTCTTTTCCAGCGAACGCTTCCAGTGCGTAAAGTTGTGCGCCGCCGGACCGTAGTCTTCCCAGATATTTTCGATGTTCAATTCGTCAAGCCGCGTGTGCAACGATTCCATCGTGACATGAACGCCGAGTTCAAGAATATCGACGCGGGGATTGCCTGGACCCGTGCGTCCATTTCCGGTTCGGAGAACAACCGTCAGGTGCCGCAAGTTCTCTGCGAGGTCGACGGGATTGCGTGCGCGCCAGCGAATGGTTTCATCGGAATATCTCCCAAAGACATCCTCGGGACGGATTTTCTGTACTGCTATCACGGCTTGGAGTCGAGCGGCGCACTGCGGGTCGCCAATATCGACGTAGCCAGAAAAGGCGGCCGCCGCGACAAACAAGTCGGGGTGACGCGCCGCATAGCTCATCGCGCCGAATCCTCCCATCGAGAGACCAGCGATGGCTCGCCCTTCGCGCGTGGCCACCGTTGGGAACTGGGTGTCGATCCAGGGAATGAGCTGGTCGATGTGATACGTTTCCCAGAGCGGCTGACCGCCCGCCCCACGATTGAACCAGTTCGTGTACCAGCCGATCCTTCCGCCGTCGGGCATGACAACGATTAGAGGGAGATCGAGTGTCAGCCGCTCGACATCGCCACCTCGAATCCAATCGCGATAGTCGCCAACCCCACCGTGCAACAAATAGAGGACGGGGTAATGCCGGTCGGCCTCGACGTTTTGAGGCAAGAGAACGCGAACCGAAGTAGGTTCAGCCAGCGCGGACGTGGAAAGCTTGTATTCGATGAGTCGAGGCGATAGCTCAATACGTTCTTCGACCCGTAGGTCTGGGGCACCACCTTCTGCGGCCTTCAGGCCCGTGGCCCACAACAACGCCCATCCGAACACAAGCATCGTGCCGGCGGCATTCATCAACGAATACCGAGCCCTCATCCCCTTCCGCATCGCGGTGGCCCTCGGTTGATACGATTTATGTTGGCGCGCAAAAAACAATACGTACGTACGGTTTGTTTGTATATTGCCGTTCGACCAGCGTCAAGCAAGAATAGGAAGCGCTGTCCCGATAAGTTGATTGATTGCAAGTAGATAGGAACAGGAAAGCGAACGTGGCAAAGATCCTGGTGAATCGGCAAACGCAGGAAGAGCGGCGCGAGGCCACCAGGCTCCGGCTGATTGACGCCACACTGCATTGCCTGGAACAGTACGGCTATGCCGAGACGACGGTAAGTCGCATCGTCGCCGAAGCGCGTGTTTCTCGGGGGGCTTTGCTCCACCATTACGCGTCAAAGAACGAGCTCATCCTGGACGCGGCCCGCACGCTTTTAGGCCGCGTTTTCGAACGGCTGCACATGCTGCTCGGTGCCGATGCGCCACGCTGGCAGCCTGAGGAGCTCGTGGAACGAATCTGGCAGGAATTCTTCATGTCGGGAACACATGTCGTCTACGTGGAGTTTCTGGTAGCCAGCCGGCGCGACAAGAGTCTTGGCACGCTCCTGCAGTCCCTTGCCCCCACGCTGGAAGAGTACCTTCGAGTCACATTCGCTCAGCACTTTGTATCGGCACCCAATGCCGAGTTCGCTCCGCACGACATCTTCTTGATGACACGGTGGCTGCTGCGTGGCATGGCGATCGATGTCCACTTGCTCACTGACCCCCAACGGGTCAGACATTTCCTGGCTCTCTGGTCTCGCCTCTTCGCCGATCAACTTCGTAGCGCAAACGCATGCCTCGCTACGCAATGAAGCTCTCCGTCAGTGCAAGGGGGGAGCGGACTCAGAAAATAGCTTGCCAGAGACTTCGATCCGATCATCCGCGGTGAACTCGGCCCCTCCCGCCTCGGTGTGGCCATCTTCCTTGGAGCGACTTGCGCGGTTGTGCGGGATATCCCGGTCATTTCAAATCTGCTCGTATTATCGATTGGTTTGAGTCGATGGTGACGGTTATGCGGTCGTCGTGGGAAGCTGGCCCGGGCTTCCATCCGGGTGCCTCGCACTTCGCTCTGCGCGACAACCGCCTTCAGCCCAAGCTCGCGGAACCACAAGGTGAGAGCGATCGCGGCTACCGTTCAACGATTGGCGCGAATCAACCTTCGCTGGTTGATCTCGCTCGTATTGGGCGCGATGGCCAGCGAGCACGTTGTCATCGCCCAGCAGCAAGCCTCGCAACTCACGTTCGCCAGCCCCCATCAGACGGCAAACGCTGGGAGCGGGAGCGATGACTTCGCCTTCATGGTTACGCGTTCGGCTCTGCCATCCAACGCGGGCTTTCTCGCCTACAACGACGACGCGCTCCGCGCCACCGACTTCGTCGGCTTCGTCAATGGTGACAACGAATCGCGCCCAGACATTCCGTTCGAGCAACAGCCGCCGACGGATCCTTCGTATCCCGACATTACGAATCCCGGCCCCGACACGACCAACTTTCCCAACAGCCCCTACACGCTGCCGAAGGGGCGCGTGTATGTCGAGAATACGCCCCTGGGTTTTTACGGCGATTCGACCTATTTGCCCTCGAGCTACTGCTGGGCGTTCTTGCTTCGCTATGGCGTCACCGACTATCTCGAGTTTCGCATCTTCTCCAGCGGGCTGACGGTGCAGGACGAGCCCGACCCCATCACCGGCTTCTATCCGCTGGCCTTCGATCTCAAATTGCACTGCTGGGAAGAAAACCGCGATTACTTTCTGCCGGCCGTGGGACTGGAGATCTACCTGCTCACCGATCTGGGCACTTCCGCGCTGAGTTCGGGCACGCAACCCTCGCTCAGCCTGCTGTTCGATCAGGAAGTGTTTTGGGGCATCAGCTTCAACTACAACGTGCAGATCTCTGGCGTCGAGAACGAGTTCCAGCAGACCGCCTATCAGCCCAGCTTCGACTGGGCCTTCGAGCGCGATATCAGCGAGTGCTTGTCGGTCTTCGTACAGGGCTTCTACAACGGTTATGTGCGCCCGCGGCCGGTGCTTCCCGGCGTGCCTCTCGCCGACGCGGTCATTCCCAGCCAGAACATCGTCGGCGTCGGCGGCACCTGGACTATCAACCGGCGCATCGCCACTTGGGGCAGCTTCAACTTCGGTACCACCAGCAACTCGCCGCGCACCATCGGCATCTGGGGCTTTGCGGTGGCGTTCTAGCTCGCCATGCCAAGCCGGGGGTCGACTGGCCGACCGCTGGCTCCCTCTTGTTGGATTAAATTAAACTCGAATGTCCACCGATCCACCAAGTTCGCCGCCTCGACCATCGTCCGAGCGGTGGACGCTCCGCCGCAAGCTGGCACTGGGTGCGCTGTCGTTTCTGGTCGCTTACCTGGCGATCGCTTACGTTGCGATGCCCACGTTCTGGTCGCGTTACATGCGTCACCACCCCGCTCTCGACGATGTGCCGGGCATTACGCAATTGAAGGATGGCGTGCCGGGCGATCCGCTGAACGTGGCCTTGATCGGTACCGAGGCGCAGGTCAGGGCGATCATGCTTGCCGCGAAATGGTTTCCCGCCGATCCTTTGGGACTGCGAGCCGATCTGAAGATCGCCGAGGCCACGGTGCTCAAGCGCGAGTACGACGATGCCCCGGTAAGCAGTCTCTACCTGTTCGGTCGCAAAGAAGATCTTGCCTTCGAGCAGCCGGTCGGTCCCGACCCGCGCAAGCGGCATCACGTGCGATTCTGGAAGACCGACAAGGTCGACACCGATGGCCGCCCCGTCTGGATCGGCTCCGACATTTACGACGAACACGTGGGGCTGAGCCGACGGACCGGCCAGATTACCCACGTTACGGCCCCCGACATCGACCAGGAGCGAGATTATCTTTTTCAGTGCCTGGAAGGTACCGGCGAGCTTGCGGAACGCTACATTGAAGCTGGCTTCCACAAGCAACGGAAGGGTAAGAACGGCGGAGGCGATCCTTGGTTCACCGACGGCGACCTCTACGTCGGGGTCATCGCCGAGAACATTGCCATCCCCACTGCCGCGCAGTCAGGAGAATGAACGATGATTGAAACCTTGCCAACTTCGTCCGATCGGGTGCTCGCCTTCAAAATGTCGGGTAAGCTGCACGACGAGGACTACAAGACGTTCGTGCCGCTCGTCGATGAAGCGATCGCCAAGCACGGCAAGGTGCGCATGCTCGCCCAGTTCCACGACTTTCACGGCTGGGATGCCAAGGCCCTGTGGGACGATATCAAGTTCTCGACCACGCATTGCACCAAGATCGAGCGCATCGCACTGGTGGGAGAGAAGGCCTGGGAGAAGTGGATGGCACAAGTCTGCAAGCCCTTCACCATGGCCAAGATTCGCTACTTCGACGCCTCGCAGCTTGGTGACGCCCAAGCCTGGCTTGCCGAAGCCTGATCGGGCTTCGGTTCAGGGCCGATTTGGGCACCGATCAAGCGGGTTGCACCGAGCGTGGGGGGTCGCCAGGGCAAGCTATGCTTGCCGAGATGGAGACTTGCCACCCCCTAGCGTCCCCCAGCCGGGATGCGCTGTCACAAGGTGTACTCGCCATGAAACGTTCGTGGTGCCTCGCGACGCTGTCCGCCGTGATGCTGGCGGCTACGTGCGTCGTTGCGCAACAGAAGCCCGCGGCGAAACCGGCCGCTCCCGTCTCGAGTTTGCCGGAAGCGGCCGATCAGGCCGTTCGCGCGACGGCCACCGCCTTTGCCGATGCCTTCAATCGCGGCGACGCCAAGGCCGTGGCTGCCCTGTGGACCCTCGAAGGGGACTTCATCGACGAATCGGGCAACGTCACCAGCGGTCAGCAGGCCCTCGAGAAGAAGTACGCGGAATTCTTCGCCGCGCACCCCGGCGCCAAGATGACCATTACGATCGATGCCCTGCGGGCACTGGGGCCCGACACGATCGTCGAAGATGGTCACGCCACGGTGACGTTCGCCCCAGATGGTTCGACCACCGGCAGCCGGTATACGGCGATTCACGTCCGGCGCGACAACAAGTGGCTGATGGCCAGCGTGCGCGATCTGCCCGCCACTCCCTCGACGTTGAGCGAGACCCGTGCCGATCTCGAGTTCCTCGTGGGCAAGTGGACCGCCGAGCACGAAGGCACGCACGTCGACATCGATTGTCATTGGATCGCCGGCAAGGCCTACCTCGAGGCGAACTACCATATTCACAAGGGGGACCATACGGTCTCGACCTCGACGCAGATCATCGGCGCCGATCCCGTGACGGGGCGCATCATGTCCTGGATGTTTGATTCGAATGGCGGACGGGCCGAGGGCATCTGGTCGGCCGGCCCGGGGGGTTGGGCCATCGAGTTCTTCGGCGTCACGGCCGAGGGCACCTATACGACGGCAACGAACTACCTGACCAAGGTCGAAGATGCCCTGGTGTGGAAGTCACTGAATCGAACCGCTGCGGGACAACCGCTGCCGGACATCAACGAGGTCGTGCTGAAGAAAACCAAATAGCCGCGCCAAGGCACTCAGGCCTTGGCCACGCGTTTTCAAAATCACGCCGCGCCACTTCGAGTGGCGCCGCTCCAGCAAACATTGCTTCGTCCAACACAAAGGATCCTCGCCATGCGTCGCACGCTCGCCACGACCGCGGCCTTGCTCACCCTGCTTGCCTTTGCTTCGCCTAGCGTTCTTGCCCGCGGCTTCGGCGGCGGGGGCTTTCACGGCGCCGGTGGCTTCGGTGGTGGCGGCTTCCACGGACCGAGTGGCTTTGGCGGCGGGGGCGGCTTTGGTGGCGGTGGGTTTGGTGGCGGCGGTTATCATCCTGGTGGCTTTTCGCCGGGTGGCTTTGGTGGCGGCGCCCGACCCGATGGGTTCGGTGGCGGCGTACCGGGGGGATTCGGCGGCTTCGACGGCGCGCGCCCCAATGGTTTTGGCGGCTTCAACGGCGCACGTCCCAATGGCTTTGGCGGCTTGGACGGCGGCGCCGGTCGCCCCGGCTTCATGAACATGACCCAGGGTGGGGCTCCGACCCGTCAAGGGCTGAGCTCGTTCCTGGGACTCCCCTCGGACTCGGGCATGGGGGCCGTTTCGAGCAACAGCCGCACGATCGGTAACTACACGATCAACCACGGTTCGATCGACGGCCCGCGCGGTGGAGAAGCGGCCGGCACATCGATCACCGGCCCCGATGGCGGAACGGCGGCGCGCGGCGCCGCAGTCGGCCCGAACGGCGGCACGGTCGCTGGACGAGGTGTCGAAGGTCCCGGTGGCGCCGGCTTTGCCCAAGGCGCTGCAGTGGGGCCAGGTGGACGTGCGGCGGCCGGCTCGGTCGCGCGTGGTCCCGAGGGCAACGTCGCCGCGCGTGGCGTCGCCGTTGGACCGCACGGCGCAGCGGCCGGCTTTGGCTATGTCACCCCCTCGTCGCGTTATGCCACGGGGGCCTATGTCCGTCGTGGTTTCAACGACTGGGGTATCTATGGTCGTGGTTGGTGGAACGATCATCCGGGCGCGTGGTACGCGGCAGGATTCGTCGCCGGCGCCTGGGCCGTACCGACCTGGGATGCGCTCGGCACTTGGTTCGGCACCCCCATGGATCCCGACTACTACGACTACGGCAGCGACATCGTCTACCAGAACGACAACGTCTACGTGAACGGTCAGGATGCCGGCACCGCCGATCAATACTACCAGCAGGCCTCGCAACTCGCCTCGACCGGGGCCGAAACACAACCGGCTGGCGACGATCAATGGATGCCGCTGGGAGTCTTCGCATTGACGCATTCCGATCAGTCGAATGCCAACGCCAACCTTGTGTTGCAGATGGCGGTGAACAAGCAGGGCATCATTCGTGGCAATTACACCGACACGAAGACGAACCAGACCTTGCCGATTCAGGGCTCGGTCGACCTGAAAACGCAGCGTGCCGCGTGGACCGTCGGCGACAACAAGCAAGACGTGCTCGAGACGGGCCTCTACAACCTGACGAAGGACGAAGCCCCCGTACTCGTACACTTCGGCCAGGACCGGACGGAGCAGTGGCTGCTCGTTCGATTGAAGCAGCCCGAGGGACAATCACAGGGCGATCAGCCCGCGACCTCCTCGGGAGGCTAAGGGGGATCCGGGTCTCGTCGTCGATGGCAGATGCCCCCTGTCGAGCGGAGTGCTACACTGGCGGCTCGCCAGCAAGGGACGAAGCACGCAGGGGGAGTTTGCCATGACCGAGCGCACCGATCGGCGCCAGTTTCTCGAACGGATGGGCGTGACGGCCGCCGGCATGCTCGCCGCCGGCTACACCGCTACCGCGCGCGGTTACGCCGCCAACGAGACGATCGGCATTGGCTGCATCGGCACGGGCGGACGCTGTCAGCAGTTGATGAACGCGCTGACCAAGGTGTCCGGCACGCAGATCGTGGCGGTGTGCGATATCTGGGATGTCCATCGGGCCAAGGCACAGGAGATCGCCGGCGGCAAAGCCTTCGCCACGAAGGACTATCACGAGCTGCTCGCGCGCAAGGATGTCGACGCCGTCATCATCGGCGCACCCGATCACTGGCACGTGCCCCTGACGATCGACGCCTGCGCGGCCGGCAAGGACGTCTACGTCGAGAAGCCCCTCACGCACGCGCTAGACGAAGGCACGCGCGTGCTCGAGGCGCAACAGCAGCACAACCGCGTCGTCCAGGTCGGCATGCAGCAGCGCAGCATGCCGCAGTTCCAGGAAGGGCTCGAGATCATTCGCTCGGGGCAGCTCGGCAAGATCTGGAAGGTGCATCTCACCTGGAATCGCAACACGGGCCGGCACCGCCGCAACAAGCTAGGGCTCGATCCGGCCACGGTCGACTGGCAACGATTTCTCGGCACGGCGCCGCAACAACCGTTCGACGAGTATCGCTTTCGCAATTGGCGCTGGTTCTGGGACTTTGGCGGCGGGCTGCTCACCGACCTGATGGTTCACCAGATCGACATCGCCAACTGGTATCTCGACCTCGCGTATCCCGCGCGCGCCACCGCGGTGGGCGATCACTTCCTGGCCAAGGACCTGTGGCAAACGCCCGACTCGATTCAAGCGCTCTACCAATACCCTGACCAGCAGTTGCAACTCTACTTCGAGGGCACCTTCTCGAACGCGCGCAACGCGGCCATGCTCGAATTCATGGGGAGTGAAGGAACACTCTATCTCGATCGTGGCCGCTACGAGTTGTATCCCGAACCGGGGCGCAAATTCGAATATCGCGAGCACGTCATCGGCCAGGGTCCGCGCGGCGCCGATTTCTACGAGCATCCGCCCGGCGAGGTGCTCCACCTGGCGAACTGGGCCGAGTGCCTCCGCACGCGTGGCGTGCCGAACGCGCCGGTCGAAGCGGGCATTCGCGCCGTCCTCGCCGCGCACCTGGGGAACCAGGCCTATCGCACGGGCGAAGTCGTCGAGTGGGCCGGCTGAGTTGTGGCGGAGAATCGTGTTTTCGATTCTGATTTCAAACGTCGATGATCACCTGCGTAATCACGGTCTCCTTTGGGAGGGGCCGCACGGTTGGCGGCTGTCGCCAGCCTACGATCTCAACCCGACGCCCCTCGATATCCGGCCTCGAAGCTTAAGTCTCGCCATCAACGATCAGGAACACACGGCATCGCTGGACCTCGCTTTTGAAGTCGCCGAGTATTTTGGACTAGGCGAGAAAACCGCTCGGCAAATCGCGAGCGAGGTTGGCACTGCTGTCGCCACATGGCGCATCGAAGCTCAGCGTCTGGGCATCCGAGCGAGCGAAATTGACCGCATGAAATCGGCTTTTGAGCATACGGAGTTGCGAAATGCGACCAAGCACTCCTAGTTGCCGCCAACTGGAAGCGGTGACTTGAGCGGACTGCTTTTGTGAGAGATCAGCGAGCTTGAGGCCGCAAGGACCGGAAGAGAAGAGCGTGCTATTCGCTCACGGTCCCGCCACATTCTCCTCGCGCGGCATGGGGCGCAGGTAGGGTCGCATCCGTTCGATCGTTCGGGGGCCGATGCCGCGCACGCGCTGCAAATCGTCGTGATCGAGGTAAGGTCCGTCGACCTCGCGTGATTCGATGATGCGCCGTGCAAGTGCCTCGCCGATGCCCGGCACCTGGGCCAGCTCGGGCCACTCGGCCGAATTCAAGTCGACTTCGAATCGTGCGTGTCGGGGCTCGGCCCGTTCGATATCGATCAGGCCTCCTCGGTGTCCGCCGTGGGCCAGCCACCACGCGGCGATCCCCACGAATCCCGCCAACAAGAGCACGGCCACGCCCAATTGATCGGCACGTCGCAACCAGGGGGGGCGTTGATCGAGGGCGGGCTCAGTCATGGCGAAATGCCAGCGGACAAAAAAGCACTCCAGAAGCGACTGCTCCTAGTGTAACGCCGCGGCAGATTTGCACCACTTGGCGTGCGGCGCTACGATGACGATCGTCGGGACAAGTGGACCGTGTCGCCCGCGGTAGCGAGAAGAGGCCTTTCGTGTTCGGGCCCGTCTTTCGGTCAGAACTGATGCGCACGGCGCGGCGCCGCCGTCATCTGGTGGTGCGCGCCGGGTACGGCGCCCTGCTGCTGGCGGTGCTCGGCATCTCGTATCTGAGTGCGTTCCATACGCCGGGCGTCCATTATGCAGCGGCGCCGCCCGGCCTGCGTGCGCAGATTACCCTCGGACAGATGGCGGAGTTTGCGCACTACTTCACTCTGAGCTATGGAATGCTGCAGCTCTTCGTCGCGCTGTTGGTGACACTCTCGGTCACCGCCGGTACGATTGCCGAAGAACGTGACCGGCGCACGATCGAGTATCTCTTCGTCAGCCACCTGACCGACAGCGAGATCGTGCTCGACAAGCTCTTGGTGCGGCTGCTGCTCGTCTTGAGCCTGCTACTGGCGGCCGTGCCCGTGCTGGCACTTTCCATGCTCTTCGGGGGAGTGGATTTGTCTGCTCTGTTCGAGTTGGGAGTCCTCACGACCGGCACGATCGTGGCGACGGCCAGTGGTTGCGTTTACGTGTCGGTGACGACGCGCCGCGGCCGCGATGCGTTCTTGCGCAGCCTGCTGCTTATCGTCGCGGGGCTGACCGTGCCGGGCATGGTCTACCAGGCCCTATACAACTCAAACGTCGTGCTGCCAGGGTGGATCGACGAAACGCTGGTCCAACTTCGCGACATGAATCCCTTCGTCTACTTGATGCGGTCCGACATGCGCTACCAGGGAGGCGGCAGCACCAGTTGGGATTCGTTGTACGAGTTCGTGCGCAACACGGGCGCGCTCAGTCTCGTCTTTCTGGGCATGGCCGTCTGGCAGGTGCGGCGCGCCCACTTGAAGTCTGTTGCGGTGCCCGGCGCCAGCAAACGCCGGCCGCTGCGACTCTTTCGGCCGCCGCAGATCGGAAACTATCCCCTGCTCTGGAAGGAACTATTCGCCGAGCGATTCATCCAGCGCGAGCATCGTTGGTCGACCTGGATCGCGCCGGTGGGATTAGCCTTCGTGGCTCTGACGATCGTGGCCTATTATGGGCTCTGCCGGGCAGGTTTTCGCGATCTGCAAGAGTACGACTTTCTCGAAGGAGCGGACACGATCAAACTCTTGCTCGGTTGCCTGTTCATCCTGCTGGCCGGAGCGCGCGGCGCGATTTCCATTGCGCACGAGCGCGAGCAAGCGACCTGGGACACCCTGCTGACCACCTCGCTCGAGGCCCGCGAGATCGTGCTGGCCAAGACCTTCGGCTCGCTCTTCGTCCTGCGAGGCATGCTCGGCGTGTATCTCGTTGTCTGGTGGCTCGAATGCCAGTTGCGCCCCGACGAATGGCGGCGTGGGCTCAACATGCTGGGGACCACCTTGCTCTTGGGCCTGTGGATGGCATCGCTGGGCGTGCTCATCTCCCAACGCGTGAAAACCTCGACTTGGGCCATCACCACCGCGGTCGGCGCGACACTCATTCTCGCGGGTGGATATCTCCTGATCGCGGCCCCTCTCGTCTCGTATTTCATACACCACGATGGTTCCGAGATGGTTCTCGCCGGGGCGATGGTGTATCTCGAAGCGTTCTGGCTGTGGTACTCACCCCACCGCTACCAACATCGCTTCGATCCCATCGCGGTGTATCAACTGGGCGTCCTGGTCTATGGACTCGCGACCATCGCCGTGACGGCGGTCTCGATCCAGGGCTTCGAGCGCATGGCGCGCGAGTTGGGACCGAGACGATTCGTCATCCCCTCGCGAAGCGAGCCCCTCGCGGCGCCGACCGCAGGCAGTTGAAAAGCCCACGTGCCCTGCTGGCGCGACGCGCATGTCGCGGCACACGCGGCCCTAGTATGCCGCTACGCCACGTACCATGACGGTGTCGGTCAGATCGATCTCGCCGTCGCCCAGGCTGTCGATTTGGAGCGTGCGGCCAAAGACATAGCCCGTCTCGAAGCGCAGGCTGTTGCCGATCGAATTCTTGCGTTCGATGCCGAGGATGACGCGCCAGTCGTTGTAGGTGAAGCGATCCGATTGGCCAGTCGTGTCGGTGAAGGCCCAGCGTCCACCGCCGAACTCACCTCCGACGTAGCCCCACCACTCGCCCCCCGTGCAGGGATCGGGCAGGCCGAAGCGCTGCGCGATGCGCGGCTGCGGCAAGACCAACTCGAAGCGGGTCTCCTCGCGCGGAATCCACACCACGCCGCCAACCGGCAAGACGCTAATGTCACCACGGTTCACGTAGACGGCGCCGAGGATGATCTTGCTCGTCGGCGTCCACTCGATCGCCGCCAGACCGCGCCCCGTCAGACGGAAACCATTGTTCGTCGTCGATTCGAAGTCGCTGTATTGTCCAGGCGTGATCGAGATGTCCATGCCGACGCGCGGCGTGAGCTGTCGCAAGTAGCGGATGTCGAGATAGGCGTCGTAGACGTTCGGCGGCAGCTCGACGATCGCCGGACCGTCGAGGTAGTGTACGCCAAAGCCGGGCGTCAGAATCAGCGGCGTCTCGCGCTTGAAGAACGGAAATGCCAGGCTTCCGCGCAGCTCGAGGTCATTCATACCGAAGGCCCGCTCGCCACCGCCGCGCGCCAGATACGTGCCGCTGAATCTGACCTGCTGCAGCACGCCCTCTTTCGTGCCCGAGGGACGCGCCGGCGTGGATGCCGCCGGAGCGTCCACTTCGTCCTGCACGTCGAGACCGGGCTCTGCCGCGCTGGCAAACGCGGCGCCGAACACCTTCGCCGGTTGGCCGGTCGCCGGATCGATTCGATCATAGTCCTCGATCATTGCATCCGGCGGGGGATAGGCGATCGGCCCGCTGAACGTGGGGCTCGCGGCGGTGACCGGCGGCACGGGGTACCATTCCGGAGTCGCCGGCGGAGCATAACGCAGACCGTCGACCGGCGCTTGTGGCCGCCGCGCCTGCGCCGCGGCGGCGGGTGGCAAGGGACGAAGCGGCGACGAAGGAGGCGGCAAGGGCACGACGGGAGATTGCGCGCCTGTTCGTTCGCCTGGCACCAGCGTCACCATTCCCAACAACACCAAGGCAGCCAGGCGCCTGCCACGTGTCGGATGGAAACGACCTCGCGCGATGCGGACGTGCATGGAGTGTCCGTGTACCGGGCGCGAGTTGCCGTTAGTAAGAGACGCCTGCCCGCAACATCACGGTCTCGTTGGGCTTGAAGTCGGGGGTCCCGTCGAGGTAGACGAGCTCGCGATTCCACACGAAGCCGACTTCGAACCAGCCCTTCATGCCCGTGTGGCCCAGGAACTCGGTACCGATGAAAACACGTAGATCGTTGTAATCGACCGACGTCTCGCTGAGATCCTGCCGTTGGATGGCCCACGTGCCGCCGCCGTACTCCCCCCCCACGTAGAGCCACACATCGGTGTTGCCCCAGGTCGTGATCCGATTGGCCAGCTTGGGGTTGGGGAAGAGGATTTCCCAGCGCATGTCGGGGCTGGGTGTCCAGATGACACCCCCCGCCGGAAGAAGCTTGATCTGCAGACGATTGATGTAATCGATGCCCGCCACGATGGCGAACTGCGACGAGAGCGTGAAGATCGCCAGACCGCTACCGCGAATACGAATGGCTTCGCTCTGGTATTTCGACCAATCGCTGTAGTAGCCGACGCTCATGCGCAGATCGCCCGAGAGCCACTGCGTGACGACCGGCTTCCAGCCCGCCTCGATGAAGGCGTCGTAGGTGCGCGGCGGCATGTCGGGGGTGCCGGGCCCCTGCGAGACAGGGCCATCCCAGTAGTGGACGGCGAAGCCGGGACGAATGAGCAACGGCGCGGCGTTGTAGAGGAATGGAATCGCCAGGGCGCCGGAGAGGGCCAGATCGTCGATGCCCAGTTCCGAAACGCCATTACCGTTCAAGAAGGCATATTCGAAGCGAATGTCTTGGATCAGCCGCTGGGGTTCGCCCAGGGCCATCGTGCCGTTGGGCTGGATGAACCCCTGCTGCGGATAGAGCGGGGGTGGGGCCGCTTGCTGGGCGGCGTACGGATCCCACGCCGGATTCACCGGCTGAATCGATCCATCGAGCGAAACGGCCGGGGGCGTGCCATACGTCATGCCTGGCTGAGCAAATGTTGTCCCCGGCTGCGCGAAGGTCGTGCCGGGCTGCGAATAAATCGTCGGCGGTGGCGGCGCCGTGTAGACCGGCGCAGCGGTCGCGGGAACTCCCCCCGGGCTCGAGACCACCGACGGGAACTGCACGCGTTGCGCGTACACCGTCTGCGTCCCGGCCAGAAGCATGGCCAGCCACAGCAGCGCTCGCGGCGAAGAATGGTACGTTCGCAAGTTTCCCTCGCGGTTCGGTGGCCGCACGGGGATCGGTTCGGGCGACGCGCCCTTGGAAACGGGGCGTTGGGATACCAGGGGGGCCCAAGCCGGTCAAGACCGGTTCGCCCCACGGCGCGCTCCGCTACCTCGTGCTAGCAAGGCGAAGATCGGCCGTAAAACTAAGCGCCGAACAGGCGCGGCAGCACGCCCGACCAGAGAAGGAGATGCAGCGCCAGATTCGAATAAATGCCGGCGATCCAGTCGTCGGACATGATGCCCAGTCCATCAGGCAGGCGTTCGAGTTGTCGGGCCGGCGGGGGCTTCACGATATCGAACACACGATTGAGCAAGAACCCCGCGGCGATCACCTCCCAGCGTTCGAAGGGAATCGCCAAGAAGGTGATCGGCATGCTGACGATCTCGTCGAAGACGACGTAGCCCGGATCCTTCAGCCCGCCGAGACGCCGAGCCGCGGCGCTGGAGAGGGGGATGCCCGCAAGACACAAGGCCACGATCACGGCTCCCTGCAGCGGCAACCCCTGCAGCATCGCGATCGCCCAGGCCAGCGGCAGCCCCCACAAGGCCCCAAATGTCCCCGAGGCGAACGGGGCAAATCCAAAGTAGGAACCCGAAGCCAACCAGAGCACCCAGCCCCCCTGGCGTGCCACTTGAGAAAGACGTATCTCGATCGGAAGATCCTTGGTCATGCGGGGCATGCTACCCGAGCCGCGGCGGGGGTGTCCACCACGCCGACGATCCCGGAAACCGCTTGGATAAAAAGACTTGGTCCGCCGTTTTAGGGCCTCTGCGGTCGATTTGTCCGCGCGAACTCGGGTAGGAGGGAAGAGGTCCTATCGATATATTCGTTTGATCTTTCCCATTCCAATGACGATAATGATGCTAATATTAGTAATGAATGGCCTCGTTGCCGCGGCGATCTGTGACCGGGCACGGACCGTTCCTGCCTCAGGCGCCAAACCATGAGTGACGAGACGAAGCTGAGTCCGGTCGAGGGGTTCAAGACCGAAAGCCAATACCTCCGTGGCACGATCGCCGAAGAACTCACCTTGCCGAACGAGCCGTTCAGCAAGGTGAGCGAGCAACTGCTCAAGCATCATGGCACGTACCAGCAAGACGATCGCGACAATCGCGCCGCGAGTCGCGCCGGAGGCAAGAAGGCCGAGAAGGCCTACATGTACATGGTCCGCACGAAGATTCCCGGCGGCAAGCTGACCAGCTCGCAGTTGCTGTCTGAATTGGATCTCGCGGACGAAGTCGGCAACAGCACGCTACGGGTCACCACGCGCCAGGGTCTGCAGCTCCACGGCGTCTTGAAGACGAATCTCAAGCGCACCATCGCGCGGATCAACGAGGTGCAACTTTCCACGCTGGCCGCGTGCGGCGACGTCGAACGCAATGTGATGTGCTGCCCGGCGCCACATCATAACGATGGCGTCCATGCCGAAATGCAGGCCCTGGCCGAGCGTCTGGCCGAGCATCTCGCGCCGCGGACCCGTGCCTATCACGAGATCTGGCTCACCGATCTCGAGACCGGCTCGGAAGAACGCGTCGCCGGCGGCCCCGAAGGTTATGAAGTCGAACCGATCTACGGCCCCACCTACCTGCCGCGCAAGTTCAAGACCGCGATCGGGCTGTGCGGCGACAACTGCATCGACATCTACACGAACGATCTCGGGCTGCTCGCCGTCTGCGAGGACTACAAGATCATCGGCTACAACCTGCTCGTCGGCGGTGGCTTGGGCGTGACGCCCAGCGCCGCCAAGACGTTTCCCGCGCTCGCCCAGCGCATGGCGTTCGTGACGCCCGACCAGGTGGTGGACGTGGCCACCGAAGTGATCAAGGTGCAGCGCGACTTCGGCAATCGCTCGGACCGCAAGGTAGCGCGACTCAAGTACCTGATTCACAATTGGGGGATCGAGCGTTTCAAGGCGAAGGTCGAAGAATACTACGGCCACAAGCTCGCCGATCCGCACCCGGACGACGTGTGGGGATTCGACGACCACCTGGGCTGGCACGAGCAAGGGGACGGCCGCCTGTTCTACGGTCTGAACATCGAGAATGGCCGCATCAAGGACGAGGGTGATTTCCGTCTCCGCACCGCGCTCCGCGTGCTGTGCCACGAACTCTCGCCCGGCATTCGCCTCACGGCGCATCAGAGCATCCTCTTTACCGATCTACCGCCCGAGAGCCGGGGCCGCGTCGAGCAGATCTTGACCGAGCATGGCGTGCCGCTGTCGAGTCAGATCTCGCAGGCGCGTCGCTGGTCGATGGCCTGCGTCGCCTGGCCGACGTGCGGTCTCTCGATCACCGAGGCCGAACGAGCGCTTCCCAGCGTGATCGATCAGATCGAAGTCGAACTCGCCAAGCTCGGTCTCTCGAACGAAGAGTTCACCATTCGCATGACCGGCTGCCCAAACGGCTGTGCCCGTCCGTACAACTCCGACATCGGCCTGGTGGGCAAGGCGGCCGGCAAGTACACGATCTTTGTCGGCGGCCGCCTGTTGGGGAATCGTCTGAACACGATCTACCGCGATCTGGTGCCCGAGGGAGAAGTCGTGGCCGCGCTCGTGCCGATCTTCACGTTCTTCAAGCAATCGCGCGAGCCGAACGAAACGTTGGGGGACTTCTGCCACCGCGTCGGCACGAAGGCCCTGCTCGATTTCGCCGGCGTGACCGAAGAAGAGGCGACCGGCAAGACTCACGCCCATGCGCCGCACATCAACGGCAATGGCGCGAACGGTACGAATGGTGCCGCTGCCAAGCCGACTTCGGCCGAAGCCAACTAGTACGCCGTCCGATCAAGGAGGATCGCACGATGCCGCCGTTGTTGCCGTGGATGCGTTATCTGCTCCGCTTCGTGGCGGTGTACAACGTCTTGGCCGGCCTCTCGATGCTCGTCTTCTACCACGAGGCCTACAAGCTGATGGGCCTCGAGCAGCCCGAAGTGAAGATGCCGCTGCAACTGGTCGGCATTCTCGTGGGGCTCTTCGGCGTGGGCTACTGGCTCACCGCGTCGAACCCGATCGAAAATCGCAACGTGCTCATGCTCGGCTTCTGGAGCAAGCTGCTCGGCTCCTGCCTGGCAGCCTATTACGTGCTGCGTGGGAAGCTCCCCCCCGAGTTGATGATCGTCGTCTTCTTCGCCGACATCATCTACCTGGCGCCGTTCTACATCATTCTGAAACGGCTCTATCGGCTGGCGGCGCAACGCCCCGCGTAGGCAGGCACGCCGTACCTGACAAGAGCGAAGGGGCAAGTTCAATCCCTTCGATGGGACTCAGCCAACACCGGGTGCCACTGGCTCCGCCAGTGCTCTGCCAAGTCGAGCAACCGTATGCCAAGTCTGCAACGGCAGCCGCGCGCCAGGCTCGACTCGAACAATCGAAGAACCTCCTCACTTCAATTCACCAGACACTGGCCGTGCCAGTGGCACCCAGAGCCGAGCCGCGCTCGTCCGATCAAGTGTTAGGTACGGGGTACCTGACCAGAGCGATTGCCAATGTCGAGAACGCGTTTCCAACCGTGCGTCGACTGTTCTGCTTGGCTCCCCCCGTGACATAACGCACAATGGTGGCCACCCACCCTTGGAGCCCACTCCACATGTCCCCTTCGCGTCTTTGCGTCTTCGCGGTAATCCTGCTTCCCACAATCGCCCGCGCTGGTGAGCTGCCCGCCCAGTTGCAGGACTCGCGGGCCAAGATCATCAAGCAGATCGAAGAGGGGAATCTCCCCTCGCTCGCCGTGGCCGTCGCGCGCGATGGCAAGATCATCTGGGAAGAAGGCTTTGGCCTCGCCGATCGCGAGTCGGGACGCCAGGCGGACGAGCACACGATGTACTCGCTGGCCTCGATCTCGAAGCCCATCACGACGACGGGACTGATGATCCTCGTCGAACGAGGCAAGGTCGACCTCGATCGACCGATCGACGACTACCTGGGGGGCGCCAAGGTGAGCCCGCGCGTCGGTCATGCCGCCGATGCCACCGTGCGGCGCGTGGCCAATCATACGGCCGGCCTGCCGCTGCACTACCAGTTCTTTTACGTTGATGAGCCGGGGGGTCCGCCATCCCCCGCCGAGACGATCGCGCGCTATGCGAACCTCTACACCCCGCCCGGCGAGCGTTATCAATACTCGAACCTGGGTTACGGCATGCTCGACTACGTCATCCAGCAGCAGTCCGGCAAACCGTATGCGCAGTTCATGCGCGAAGAGGTCTTCGCGCCGCTTGGGCTCGATCACATGTCGATCGATATCCCCGAGGGCATGGAGGATCAGACCGCTACTCGTTACGCGGGCAATGGCGATGCCCTGCCCTTCTACACCTTCGATCATCCCGGCGCGTCGGCGGTCTTCGCCAGCGCGCACGATCTGGTGCGCTTCGGCATGTTTCACGTCAAGACGCCCGTCGACGGACAGAGCGCCATCCTGAGCGAGCAGGCCATTGACAAGATGCAGCGTCCCACGGCCGCCACCGATCCGGGACGTGGACGCTCGGGCTACGGCATCGGCTGGGGTACGTCGCGCAACCGACGTGGCTACACGCTCGTCTCGCACACCGGCGGCATGCCGGGCGTGGCCACGATCCTGCTGATGGTTCCTGCCGAAAGACTGGTTGTCGTGGCGCTCGCCAATGGTCCGACGAATCTGCCGGGTAATCTCGCGCATGCGATCGTCGATCAGTTGTTGCCCGACGAGGCCGACCCCGCGAAGCAATCGCCCGTCGCGCCTGAAGAAAAAGTAGCCGCCCAGGAAGAGCCGGCCGATGCGAACGGTGGTGGCGATGGAGAGGCCGCGAAAAAGAAGGACGCCAAGCAGCCGGAATGGGCGGATCTCGCCGGCGAGTGGAAGGGTGAGGTTGCCACGTATCAAGGAGCGAAGCCGCTACGACTCACCATCGACGCCGAAGGCAAAGTCGAGGTGCAGTTGAACGATGCCGCAGCCGCGCCGCTGAGCGAGGCAAATCTGCGGAACGGCGTCCTACGTGGCGACATTCTGGGCGAGCTCGGCACCGACGATTCACGACGCCTGCCGGGCAATATCTTCCTCGAGTTGCGACTCGTCGAAGGCAAGCTGCAAGGCAAGGCAATCGTCTTCTCGAACAACCGTCCCCGCGGCGGCAATGCCCTCACCCACTGGGTGGAGCTTACTCGCTGACAAGCGCATTAAAGCGCACTCTCAGTAGAATTTAACGCCAAGACACGAAGGCGCAGAGACGCCAAGAGTCTCACCAGCCGAGTATGTCACGCCTGACAATAGTCCGTTGTGTCGTCGTGTCGTTGTGGTCCATTGACCGTATTTCTTACCACGACGGCACTACGATACTAAGAATTGCCTTCCTTTGCGCCTCTGCGTCTTTGCGTTGAATCCTTTTCCTCAAGGCTTCGCGGCCTCATTTGGCGTAGCTGCCTTTTCGAGTTGCTCGACGCGTTTTTCGAGCGAGCTGTTTTCTCCCTGCAGCGTTTCGACTTCGCGGCGCAGGCTCGAGACCGTGCCGCTGTCGCGCAGCTTGGTTACCGCCTGATCGATCGCCGCCAGCGTGCGCGGGTGTCCTGGAATGGCTCGCGTGGCGAGTAGCGGCTCGATCGCGCCACGATCTCCTGTTGCACCCAGGGCAATCGCGGCGGCGCGGCGGATGTAATCGCGCGAGTCGTTCAATTGCCCGGCGAGCAGCTTGGTCACGGCCGGATCGCCGTTGCCGGCAGCGGCCAGGGCATCGAAGATCGCCGCCCGGCGTCGCGGAGTGCCGGGATTCTCGAGCAACGCCTTCAAACGCGGGAGAGCATCGACGGCGTCGGCTGCTGCCAACGAATTGCAGGCGGCGGCGAGAATCACCTCGCGGTCGCTCGTGCGATCGAGCGCCGCCAACAGGTCGGGCCGGCAACGGTCGGGATCGACCTTGGCCAATGTGGTCAAAGCATCGGCGGCGACGTAGTACGAGGGATCGTTCGCGATACGGTCACGCAGCGCGTTGTTGGTCGTGTCGCCGGGGAAGTCGACCAAACCCTTCATCGCCGCGCGTCGAACGTTCGAGCGGGCATCATCCTTGGAGCTCGCGACGAGTGCGTCGCGCACGGCATCGCCCGGGAAGCGTGCCAGCGACTTCACCGCCGCCTCGCGCACGCCCCAGAAGGCGTCTTCTTTCGCCGCCGCCATCAACGCGTCGCGTGCGTCGCTGTCGGGGCGATAGTCGGCCAATTGCTCGGCCGCCTGGGCGCGCGGCACGGTGTTGGGATCGTGCTTGAGTTGATCGAGCAACTCCTGCTTCGACTTTTTGAAGGTGAGCTTCTTCAGGATCCAATCGCGCGGATCGAACACGACGCGGCGCGGACGTTCGGGCAGCGAGAAGGTGAACGTCTCCTCGGCCTTGGCCACGGTGACCTTGTGCCGCGTCGAGCTGTCGCCCACGACCAGATCGATCTCGACCGGCATGCGAAATAGAGGCGTCAGCTCGTCGACTTTCTGCGTCTGCTTGACGGTCACGCGCACCAGCTTGTCGGCCTCATCCCAGTTGTACGAAACCTCATATTCCGGGTGGCCGCCGCGATGGACCCACTGGTCGAAAAACCAGTTTAGCCCCTGCCCCGTCGCCTCTTCGATCGCCACGCGCAGATCGGCCGTTTCGACGACGCCGTACTCGTGCTTTTTCACGTAGTGGTTGAGGGCCCGCCAGAAGTCGTCGTCCCCCAAGACGTAGCGCAGCATGTGCAGCACCCGTCCCCCCTTGGGATACGAATGGCGGTCGAACATCTGGATCGACTCGGGATAGCGGTACGTGACGATGGGCCGGCGATAGCGGCCACTGTCCTCGCCAAAGTATTGCTCCGCTTCGTCGCGGCGTTCCCAGGTGGCCTCGTCCCAGCCGAGATCCTGCTCGGTCCAGAGCGTGGCGAAGTAGGTGGCAAAGCTCTCGTTCAGCCAGAGCTCGCCCCAATCCTTGCAAGTCACGAGATCGCCCCACCAGTGATGGACCAGCTCGTGGGCGACGAGCCCATCGCTCGAACGATCGAGGTGGGCCTGTTCATCGTGCAGCGTGTCGAGCGTGAGCGTGGTGGCCGAGGTGTGCTCCATGCCGCCGCCGAATTCGTCGCAGCAGATCTGCGCGTACTTGGGCCAGGGGTAGCGGTAACCGATCTTCTCGCTGTAGTAGGCCATCATCGCCGCCGTCTTGCCGAACGAACGTTCGGCATCGGCCACGCGATCGGGAGGCACGTACGAGATGATCGGAATGCCGTCCCACGATTGTTGCACCGGCTCGAAGCGGCCCGCCACGACCGACATCAAATAGGGGGGATGCGTCTGCTCCTGCGTCCAGTGGGTCGTCTGCGTGCCGTCGTCATTGTGCTTGGTGCGGACCAGCGTGCCATTCGACAGCACGAAGAGATCCTCGGGTACCGTGGCGATGATCTCGCTTGTCACGCGTTCGTTGGGCGAATCGAAACAGGGAAACCAGCACCGGGCATCGTCGGGCTGGCAATGCGTCCAGACGAGCTTGCCTCGTTCCGGTTCGTGCCGGTCGGGCAGGACAAAATGAATGCCACGTTTCGGCTCGACGACGCGATAGTCGATCACCAGCTCGAGCGGCTCGCCGCGCTGGAACTCGCGCCCCAGCTCGATGCTGACGCTCGTCTCGTGCTGTGCGAACTTCAACTCCTGCTCTGCCGATTCCGATCCTAACAGGGCCACGCGCTCGATCTGCAACAGCTCGGCATCGAGCTCGAGTTGACGGAGCGCGGCGAGGGGCCGCAGTCGTTCGGTCGCCCGGCCTTGGACCGTCTTGGCGTCGAAGTCAAATTTCAGATCGAGCCGAATGTGCTCGGTATCGAAGGGCCGGCTGCGGACGGAGCGGGGCTCGCGGACGAATGGCTTGAGACGCTCTTGCGCGGGGGCTTCCCTGACGCCGGAAACCAGCGACATAAGAATCAGGCCGACAATCCAAACCGGGCGAAGGGGAGTGTAGCTCATCAACATGCGACCACGTGGGGATGGAGGGAATAGATGGAGCGTGGCAGGCAGGGATGCCACGGGGGGCCGTTGGTAAAACGGCAAGCGAGTGGCCAACTCGGGCAGCGGCACCTGCGGCAACGCAACCAGGGTGCGAAACCACGGCCGGGCACGGGCGGCTCCATTACTACCCACCGGCCGCGACGAGGCAAGTCTTTCTTGCCAGATTGGACCGAGAAGGCCGAGAAATCCCTGCTCCACACGCGGTAACTAGCGACGCGTGGACGGAGTGGCCGAAGGGCCGCGTGCGGTCTCGGCCGCGGCCGAGTTCTGAGCGGCGCTCGTGCGCGACAAGAGACGAAGCTGGTCGACTCCGCGATACACGGTGAAGCCCGCCGTCGACGTTCGACCCGCCGGTTCGACGATCCACTCCGGCAGTTGCGCGAGCTGCTCGACCGTGGGGGCCTCGACCACGGGACGGTCGAGCGCCAGCTCGAGCATGAGTCTCGTCTCGATCGGCAATCCTACGATGCCAACCTTCTCGTGCTCGACGTCGACCGCCGCGGCCAGCGTATCGATAGCATCCCAACGCCGGAAATAGTCGATGGCCCGGGGCATGTCGATCGCGCCCCAGTAGCCAATCGCCACCGCGAGATGAAACACGACGAGATAGGCCAGGATATTCATGCGATGTCGCGCGATCGGCTCGAGCGCATACCACAGGCAGACCGCCAGCAGCGGCGCGAGCGGGACGAGGAAGCGCCCCCCCGTCTCGAAGGGCCACGTCATGTAGAGCCCCAGGTAGAACGGCAAGGCCAGGGCCATGATGTCGCAGCGTGCGCGGACCATCCGCCACCAGCCGAACGCCACGAGTCCCGTGACGGCAACATAGAGCGGCATATTCGCGTTCAACCAACTTCCTGAGCGCGAGTAGGCCTTGAACATGCCGGGCACGACGACACGGCCAATGTCGCAAATGCGCATGCGAACACATTCAACAATCTGCGTGGCAAGCGAGCTGTCGGCAACGACGAACCCGTCGAGATAGGTATCCTCACCCGCCGAGGCCTGTACGTCGTTCTGCACGACGATCCACACGGCCAGGGCCGCCGGCAGACAGACCACGGTCAACAGAATCGCGGCGTGGGAAAACGATACGTGCCGACGCCCTAGATCGATCAACAGGGCCGTGCCGAATCCCGCGGCAACCGCCACGCCGGCTTGGCGCAAAAGACAAGTCGCCAGCAGCAGTGCCGCCGTTGGAACCGCGCGCCACAGCGCTGCGCGCAGCGAGGGGGCGGCAAGGGTCCATTGCATGGACAGCACGGTCCATACCACGGCGCAGAGAAAGGGCATTTCGCTCAGCGTGCGGCGATAGTGAATCCAGACGAGCACGTTGACAAAGGCGAACGCGGTCACCAGCAAGGCGCCTTCACGCACCGTCTGCCTGGCCCAGACATACACGCCCCACAGGGCAACCAATGCCAGACCGAATTGCAGCAACGAAATCGCCAGGAAGGGACGATCGCCAAAGAGGAACGCCGGACTGATCAGCAGGCTATAGCCGGGCGAATAGTAGAGCTGCTCGCGACCGAGGTTCGTCATTCCCTCGCCCGACACGAAACTGCGCGCCATCGAAAGGTACGACCGCGCGTCGGGGGTCGGATGCCACCAGGGGCCCACCTGCATCGCCAGGAGGACGATCAACAGCGTCAACCACGGCCAGGGGTGCGCATTCATGCGCAACAGCGCGATGCGCGTACGATCGGCCAGCGCCGGTCGAGGCGTGGAAACTGCCAGCGGATCGGCCGGAATAGATTCGTTCGGTTCGACGGGCATCGTGGTTCCTGTGGGTCGAGCGGGGCGGACTATAGTCGCCACGGCTCCCCTGAAAAAGACGAATCACGCAGCCTTGGCCAACGTGTGTGACTGGGGGGAATACGTCGATTAGAATTACCGGTGCTTGCTTTGCTGTCCCTCGCCCCCCCTGGACGCTGTCCGAGAGTTGATCGCCGATGAGATCCTGCTCGCTGATGCCCGTATTCCGCCCGGTTGTTGTTCTGTTTTTCCTCGCATGTGCTCTGAACAGCCTTTCCGGGGCGATGGCGGACGAAAAGCCACGTCGCCTCTTGTTGATCGGACAGGGGCCCGACGGGCATCCGCCAACGACCCATGAGTTCATGGCCGGGCTGAAGGTGATCGAAGCCTCTCTGGCCGGGGTACCGGGGCTCGAGATCACCACCAGCTTCGCCGAAGAACCCTGGCTCGAAGGCCCCGACCTGCTCTCGAAGGCGGACGGCGCCCTCTTGTACCTGTCGCAAGGGGCCCAGTGGATGCAGACCGGTCCGCGCCGCTACGACGCCCTGTCGAAGCTGGCGGCGCGTGGCGGCGGCCTCGTCGCGCTGCATTGGGCCGTGGGGGGCAAAGAGGCGCAATACCTGCCCGGCTATTTGCGCCTGTTGGGGGCCGCGCACGGCGGCCCCGACCGCAAGTATCAGAAATTGGAAACCGACATCGAGGTGGCAGACTCGTCGCATCCCGTCACGCAAGGCATCGAAAACTTCCGCCTCTATGACGAATTCTATTACCAGCTCAAGCTGCAGCCGCCGGCGGAAGCGATCGTGCCGCTGCTCCGCGCCCGGATCGATGGCGAGCCGCAGATGGTCGCCTGGTGCTGGGATCGCCCCGACGGTGGTCGATCGCTCGGCTTCGGTGGCCTGCACTTTCACAAGAACTGGCAACGGGAAGAGTACCGGCGTCTCGTCGCACAGGGCATCCTTTGGACGTTGAAGATGCCCCTCCCCGAGGCGGGATTGATGCTCGATCTCGACGAATCGATTTACGCCTTGCCCGAGGCAAAGCAGGACGACGCCAGACAGGATTAACCTTGCCGCGTTGTCCCGTGAGGACGCGATGACCACCAGCGGACGCCTGCGGACGATTGGCTTCGTCGTCTTGTTTGGTGGCGCGTTCGCCCTGACAAGGGTCGGGCAAACGCGGGCCGAAGAGTCCACGCCCGAGGCGACGACCGCGTCGATCGCGCCCCCCAAGTTCGTGGCCTCGTTCGGCGAACACGGCACGGAAGACGGCCAGTTCCTCTCTCCGATTGGACTCGCCTTCGATCGAGACGACTTTCTCTACGTCACCGATGCGCAGCAGAATCGCGTGCAGCGTTTTACGAGCGAAGGAAAATTTCTCGACAAGATCGACGTGGGCTTCTTTCCCAGCGGCATCGCCCTCGACGGCGAGGGATTGATTTACGTCGCCGTGATGATGGATCACAAGATCCGCGTCTATCGTCGCGTGCCTGCTATGTCGGAAAAGAGCGACGTGCCCAGTGCCTATGAGTTGGTGCGCGAGTGGGGTGGCAAGGGGACCGCGGCCGGGGAGTTCGATCAACCCGGGGGGCTGGCCTTCGACCGCGCAGGAGCGCTTGTCGTGTGCGATCAGGTGAATCACCGCGTGCAGCGATTTTCGCCTGAGGGGAAGTTCCTCAACCAGTGGGGCGAGTATGGCGACAAGCCAGGACAATTCGGCGCGCCGCAGAACCCCGTCAATCGCGTCGGTGGCCCTTGCCTGACGGCCGTGGACCCCGACGGGAACATCTACACCACCGAACCGACGCTCGGCCGCATCCAGAAATTCCAGCCCGACGGCACCTTTCTGGCCGCCTGGGGGAGCAACGAGGTCCGCGACGGCGCCTTCGGCGGAAACAAGACCCTCGTCGGACCGATCGCCCTACTCTTCGACCGGGCCGGACGACTCTGGGTCAGCGCCACGAATCATCGCGTGCAGTTATTCACCACCGAAGGGCAATACCTGACCGGCCTGGGCGTGACGGGCGAAGCGAGCGCCGAGCCGGGCCGATTCGACGTGCCCCACACGATGGCTTTCAATCGCGCGGGCCTCCTCTATGTCGCCGATACCTTGAACCAGCGCGTGCAGAGGTTCGCCCCGCGGCCGTGACACCGGGAAAGGTGCGGCTACGACGTGGCAGCGAACGAATGATCGCGCGTCCGCGTTGCCAGTCTGCCGCGGAAACCAAAGGGAGGATGCTCGGTTCGAGCATCCTCCCCATGTTGAACTCGCGATCGACTCGAAGCGGTACTTCAAACCGGTCCGGCCGTAGGAGCGATCGACTGCCTACTCTTTCTCTTTGGCAAGCTCGGCTTCGATCGCCGCGACGACTTCATCCGCATCGGGCGAAACGGGGGGGGCGAAGCGAGCGATCACTTTGCCATCGCGATCGAGCAGAAACTTCTCGAAATTCCACTTGATCGGCCCGGCAAACTTCGGATTCGTCTCTTCCGAGGTCAGGAACTCGTACAGCGGGCACTGCCCCTCTCCCTTGACCACGACCTTCGAGAACATATCGAACTTCACGCCGTAGTTCTTGGCGCAGAACTCGGCGATCTCGGTGTCGCTGCCCGGCTCCTGCTTGCCGAACTCGTTGGCCGGAAAGCCGAGAATCGCCAGTCCCTTGTCGACGTACTTCTCGTGCAGGGCCTCGAGCTTCTCGTACTGCGGCGTCAGGCCGCACTTGCTGGCGGTGTTCACGATCAGCACGACCTTGCCCTGATACTTCGACAGGTCGACCTCTTTGCCACTCAGACTCTTCATCTTGAAATCGAGCGCGGACGCCACCTTTTCCTCCTTCTCTGCGGCTAAAGCCGGCAGGACGAGCGTCGCACACACCAACAGCGACAGCGCGAGCAGCTTCTTCATGGCGGAACTCCTCTCCAAGGCGTGGGATGTCATACGCCAGCAGCGAAACGAGCGGCCTCGTTCGCCACGGCGCCGGCAGGCAGTTGCGGTACGTGACTACGAACGTACCGGCGGCGCCGGGCGATGTCAAAGAAGTGAAGGCCGCCAGAGTTCAAGTCCCGGGAGAAGCCGTCTCCTGGCGGTAGGGCCGCTGCGCTCGATAGAGGTCCAGCCGGCGCCGCAGCGGCCCATCTTCATCGTTTCGCCGGGCAGCCACCGCTCGTTCTGCCCAGGCGATGGCGGCCGCAAAGTCGCCCCCCTCGGCATGGGCGGCGGCCAAGGTATCGAGCGCCTGGGGATCCTGCTGGCGATCGGCCTCGACGACGATCGTGGCCCAACGTACGGCCGCTTGTCCATCGCGCACCGATGCCTCTGGACAAGTTGCCAGCAGCCAGGCAAATTCGCGCGCCGTCTCGGCATGGATGGGTTGCTGGCGCAGCGCCGCGCGATACCGCGTGGCCGCCGCGCTCCACTCACCGCGAGCCGCATGCACGCGAGCAATGCCGGCCAGCCCCTCGGGATATTCCCAATGCTCGGCGAGTACCGCTTCAAATTCGCGCTGCGCCTCATCGATACGGCCTTCGCCCAGCAGCGCATCGCCGAGCGTCAGTCGCGCGGGAATCGAGCCGGGGGCCGCCTCGAGTGCGGCGCGAGCGTGCGCTTCGGCCGAGGCGTACTTGTCGCGGCGCATTTCGAGTCGTGCCGCCTGCAGGTGCAAACCGGCAAAGTCGAACTCCGGATCGGTCGCCTTCCACTGCGCGAAGAAGGTGAAATCATCGCGGAAGTACGCCGCACGACCGTAACTGATTCCCGCCGCGAGCAAAATCAACACCGTCGCCGTGGAGAACGACACCACGCGCACGGCGCGGTGCTGCCAGCCCTGCGCCAGCACCGTGCCGATCAAAGCGACTACGCCGACCAGCGAAAGCAACTCGTAGCGCTCATCGAAGCAGGCCTCTTGATTGAGGATGTTTGCAGTCGGCAAATTGACGAGCACGATCCACGCCAGCCAGAAGAGCACACTCGATCGCATGCGTGGCCAGACGCGTGCCAGGGCCACCGCCAGGGCAGCCACGATCAACCAGCTCGCCCCCTGGCGCCACCACGAAAACCAGACCAGCGGCGTCGGTTCGTAGGTCAGTGGCACGAACGGCAGAAACGTCGTCTGCGTGGCATACATTACCGTGAGCAAGGGGAGAATCGGTTGCTCGGTGACGGCCAGCTTGTGCTCCTCGCCGGCGCCAAACAAAACCTGCCGCGTGCCCAGGTAGAACAGCACCATGACGACCAGCGGCGTATAGCGGCGGAACCACCACAAGGGCTCGTTGCCGGTATCGCGGGGAGACAGCCGCAGCACGTCGGCGATCAGCAGAATCACCGGCAAAACGATGGCCTGCTCTTTCGAGAGCAGCGCCGCGGCAAAAGTCAGCAGCGCCACGCCACGCCAAACGGCGCCGGCACGCAACCAGGCGCTGGTGCATAACAGAATGAAGAGCGCCGGCAACGACGTCTCGCGTCCCGAACAGATCGGGTACACGCACGAGGAGGCAATCGGGTGTACGCCGACGAGCAACGCCCCGACCCAGGCCAGCGCGAGGGGCAAGTGAAACACGCGGGTCCGCAATAGTAGAAACGCCGCCGCGGCAACCAATCCCATCACCCCGGCGTTGAAGGCGTGGTACGGCGCCGGGTTGTCGCCGTGCAGCATCTTCTGCGCGACCATCGTCAATCGTGCGACGGGTCGGTAATACGGCAAGTCGGGCCAGTGCCGTTCGGTAAAGACCTGCAGCAATTCGCCTGCCGATTCAGGGCGCCGCTGTTGCAGAATCAGCAAGTGATCGTCGAAGACGAAGCCGTTCGCCATCGAGGGCAGATAGAGGGCCGCGACCAGCAAGAACAGCCCGGCGGTGGCCAGCCATGCCCGGCGATTGCCCGGTTCCGTCGGCGTACCGGCAGCACAGTCGGGCTGAGGTTGCGCGGCGAGGAGCTCTGGCGTGCTGGACATATTATCTCGATTTTAGCCCGCCCCGGGCGCGACTGCGACCTTGCCCGTCCAACCCCGTTTCTGACGCAAACTATTGTCAACACAAGGACTTGCACCCTAGAGCCATGATCGGTGGCAGGCCAGCCTGCTGCCCAGGACCGAGCCGAAGGACGAGCGGTATCCGCTGCCGGGCTCAAGTCCGTCGCCGTGCGTGGACGATAATGCTGCCGCCAGGTCCGCATCGGGCGGTCCGACCATCGGTCGCGAATCCCGCAAAGTGGGCACAAGAAAACTTGACTTGGCAGCCGCGGGTTTGAAGAATGCGTGCGCGGATGGAACGGTCGCAAACGCCCCGGTTCCAGTTTCCCATGCAGTCGTGAGAGCGGGATGGGTATGCCATCGAAACGCATGAATCTCTGGCGAGTTGTGGCCACGGCGATCGTCGTGTGTGGCGTCTCGTTGGGGGGCGTACCCGGCCTGCAAACCATGAGTTGTCAGGCCGCCAGCGATGGTAAAACGTGCCACTGCTCCAACGGCTGCGGCTGCTGTCAGAAATCGCCCGGTCGCACCGCGAAGAAAAGCTGCTGCCATCGCGGCGACGCGAGCGATGTTGATTCCCCTGCGCTCAAACGCTGCTGCTGCAATCACCAGGGTGAGCAGCCCGGCTTGCCTACCGAGGGCAACACTTCGCAGCGTATCGAGCAGTTGACCATCACGGTCCTCTCGTCGCACGGCCCCACGGCCGTTGCTGCGACACCCTCGTTCTTGGGCAGCTTTCTTATTCACGGTGTTGATCTCCATCAACGTTCGGCGGGGATCGATCTGCATCGCAAACTTTGCATCTGGCAAGTTTGACCATTCTCGGCGGTGATGCTGCGCGCCTACATCGCGTCGGCATCGTCTCCGCTCTTTGAGAAAACGGCCGCGACGCGTGTTGCGCGGCTGCACGTGAACGCCGATCATGCCTCGGTGTGCGCCAGTTCGGAAATCACGAATTTGAATCGTCCGGTTATTCAACCCGAAAGGAAAATCGCCATGAAAGTTCGCCTGTTGAGCGTGGCCCTTTTTGCGGCCCTTATTGCCGTCGCTCAGCTCTCCGCTATCGGCGACGACAAGGAAGAGTTCTCGGCCAAGTGCGTCGTCTCGGGCGCCCCAGCCAAGGAAGCCAACTCGGTCGCTTACAAGGGCAAGAAGGTCTACTTCTGCTGCCAGAACTGCCCGAAGGCGTTCGAGGCCGATCCCGAGAAGTTCGCCAACAAGGCGGCGGCACAACTGCTCGCCACGAAGCAGATCGTGCAGGTCGCCTGCCCCCTAGCGGGCAAGCCGGTCAATCCCGAGCAGACGGTGGAAGTGGCCGGCTCGACGGTCGCCTTCTGCTGCGGCGGCTGCAAGGGCAAGGCGGCGAAGGCCTCGGGCGATGATCTGCTGGCGCTCGTCTTCGGCGACCTGGCCAAGGGCTTCACGCTGCAGACCAAGTGCCCCATCAGCAACAAGCCGATCGACGCGGCCGTTTCGGTCGAGCACGATGGCCAGAAGGTCTTCTTCTGCTGCGACGGCTGCCCGGACGCCTTCGAGAAGGATCCGGCCAAGTTCACGGCCAAGTTGCCGCAGTTCCAGGAAGCCAAGTAAGCAATCTCGTCACATTCGTAGCATGGTGTGACAAGACTGGGAGGGGGCGCCGCGCGAGGGTGGCGCCTCCTCCTCTTTTTTGTGGCTCCAGCAGATATGCGCAGGGCACGAGGGATCGATGGCGGAGAAAGCTTCCGTGCTCATCGTCGGGGGTGGATCGATCGGCGAGCGACATGCCCGTTGCTTTCTCGCGACCGGTCGATCCACAGTCAGCGTGTGCGATATTAGCGAGACGATCCGCTCGCGTCTGGCCAAGCAATATCCCCTGACCGCTACGTACGATTCTCTCGCAGCAGCGCTTGCCGCGCAGCCCACGGTGGTCGTGGTGGCGACCCCTGCCCACCTGCACGTGTCGCACGCGCGGGGAGCGTTGGCCGCCGGCTCTCACGTGTTGATCGAAAAACCTCTCTCGATTTCAGAACAGGGACTCGACGAGTTAGCGACCGAAGCGGCGAGTGCTAAGCGTTGCGTGGGGGTCGCCTACGTGCTCCGGCACCATCCGGGAATGCAATGGTTGCGACAGCAGCTCGTACAGCGCCAGCTCGGTCCCCCCTTGCAGTTGGTATACGTGGCAGGGCAAGACTTCCCACACTTTCGCCCTGCCTATCGCGAGATCTACTACCGCGACCGTGCGACGGGGGGGGGTGCGATCCAGGATGCCCTGACTCATTCGCTGAATGCCGCCGAGTGGCTCGTCGGGCCGACACGCCGCGTGGCCGCCGACGCGGCGCACCTGCATCTCGAGGGGGTCGCGGTGGAGGACACGGTGCATGTCCTCTCGCGCATGGCTTCGGAGAGGGGCGACGAGGTCCTGGCCAGCTTCTCACTCAATCAGCATCAAGCGCCAAACGAATCCACGCTCAGCGTCGTCTGTCGCGACGGACTGCTCCGTTGGGAAATGCACGCCAGCCGCTGCTTTTCGATGCGCCGCGGTGACGCGGCCTGGACGGTCCATGATCTCCCCTTGCAGGAACGAGACACGGGCTTCATCTCCCAGGCGCATTCGTTCCTCGACGCGGTCGAGGGCAAGTCGCCGGTGATGACTTCGCTGGCCGAGGCGCGCACGACGCTGCGCACGGCACTGGCCATTCTCGACGCGGCCGATCATCGCCGCTGGGTGAATGTCGAGCCTGTGGCGTAGAATCGTCTCCAGTAATCGGTCTACCGGGACGAACCTCTCCCTGCCGGAGTCGTAGGATGTCGGACGTGCTTTCCAAGTTCTCGCTCGCGGGGCGCGTGGCGCTCGTCACCGCCGGCGCGGGCCCCCTCTTTGGCTCGAGCATCAGCGAGGCCTTGGCCTCGGCCGGCGCCACGCTGATCACGGCGTCGCGCAGCCTGGAGCGAAACCAGCAGTTCGCCGACCGCCTGCGCCGCGCCGGACACGACGCCCACGGCTTCGCGTTCGATCTCTCCGACGTGACGTCGATCGCCCGCCTGCGCGACGACATCCTCGCCAGGTTCGGCCGGCTCGACGTGCTCGTCAATTGCGCCTTGGGTCGCGACGGCTACGCCGGCGGCTTCGACGAACAGTCGACCGATGACTGGCTCGCCGCGGCACAGGCCGACATGGTCGGTCTGTTCGGCGTGGTGAAGGCCTTTCTGCCGGCGATGGTCGACACGGGTCGCGGCTCGATCATCAACGTGGCCAGTATTTATGGCATCGTCTCGAACGACCCGGGCATCTACGCGGGCACCGAGATGCGGCAGCCGCCGAATTACACCTTCGTCAAAGGGGGGATGCTCAATTTCACGCGCTACCTGGCGGCGTACTACGGATGCCGAGGGGTCCGAGCCAACGCCCTCAGCCCGGGCGGATACTTCAACGATCAGCCGGCCCCGTTCGTCGAGGCCTACAATCGCCGCGTGCCGCTGGGGCGCATGATGAACCACGACGATATCGCGGGCGCCGCGGTATTCCTGGCCTCTGACGCCTCGGCCTATGTGAATGGCCACAACCTGGTCGTCGACGGCGGCTGGACGGCGATATGACGCTGTTGCAACACCTGCGTCGGATCATCGGCCAGACCGCGACGCGTCACCTGGACGCTGTTACGAACCGACCGGCAACTCGACATAGTCGACGACACTCGATGGCTGGGGTACGGGCAGCCCATCTGCTTCGAGTCCCTGCAGGTGCAGGACGATCGCTTCTCGAAGAAGCTGCTCGGTTTCGTGGAGCGTAGTCCCACTGGCCACACATCCCAGCAGAACTGGCACATAGGCCGAGAAATTCGAAACCGTTCTCTCGATGACGATGGCATACGCGTCATGACGGTGTCACCTTTTCAGCGAATGGCTCCGCCGTCGAGGCTCAAGCGATCGACAACCTCTTGCGGCACGCCGAAATTCGCCGCCACGAGGTCCGATGGATTCGAGGCCAGCCAATCGGCAAGCTCGATCGATTCGTAGCGGCCGCTATTGAAGGCGATCACCAGTTGCAAATCTTCCTGGCTGCTGTTCTCGATGTAGTGGCCAAATCCCTGCGGGATATAGGCGATATCTCCCACGCCTAGCTCCTCGGTGCGCGCATGACCGTGCGAGGCAAAGACCGTCACGCGGGCACTGCCGGCCACGACATATTGCCATTCGGCCGCGTGGGGATGCCAGTGCAGCGCACGGATCGCGCCTGGTTTGATCGTCATCGTTGCGCCGGTCATCGTTGTCGAGATGGGGAACTCGGCCGACGATACGATGCGCATCTCGCCCCCGGCAAAGCGACGCGGCGCTTGTGCTTCGAGCGAGAACTTGTGCGTCAGAGGACCGCTCCGTAGCGAGCCGCGCGGCGGATCAATTGGCAGTGGTCCCGGTGGAGTGCCCGGCACGATATAGACTTCCTCGCGGGGGAACCTGGCGAAGGTCGCCTCTGGCACGCCAAAATTCTTCGCCAGCACCTCGGCCGGCGTATGCCCCACCCAATCGGTCAGGCTGAACGTGCCGAACTCCGAAAAATGCCCATCGTCGAAGATCAGCAGAAAGTGGCAGCCGTCGGACAGGGCCTGGATCGAGTGGGGATACCCGCGTGGAAAGTACCACACATCTCCCGGCCCGAAATCGGCCACTTCGCCCGTGCCGTCGCCCGAGTAGACCGTGACCCGGCAATGACCGGAGAGCATATAGGCCCATTCGGCGGCAATCGCGTGCCAGTGCAGCTCGCGAATGCTGCCGGGCTCCAGGCGCATCGAAACCGCGGCGATCCCCTCGGAGATGGGAAACTCGTCGACGTTGGCCTCTTTGGCCGAGCCCGCCGCGCTGACGCGACCTTCCTGATCCTCCATCGCGTAGCGGAACGAGGGGATCGATTCTTCGTGCGGTTTCTGGGACGATGCGGCCTGCGACATCGAGCGATCCTTACGCAGTGAGAGAGAACTTCGAAGCAAAAACAAGGCCTAACGCCTGCAACGACGTCCGCCCGTTTCCGCCTACCCGTGCGACCGGACGTGCGTGCCGAGCATACCCGCCGCCTGTCTGGGCGACAACAAGACCGGCGAGTCGCCAGTCGCCGACGCAGGCCTGCGTTGACAGGGGCGCCTGCAGCGAACTACGATTTCGAGAGACCGAGACCATCGGGCGATTAGCTCAGTCGGCTAGAGCGCCACGTTTACACCGTGGATGTCGGGGGTTCGAGTCCCTCATCGCCCACTGGTGTTGCTTCCATGAGTTGTCGACGAAGCCTTAGCCATGGCCCCATCTGGCAAGCAATCGGCGCGACGGCCTGCGACCAAGTTCGCCCATCTGCGCAAGAAGCAGGAAAACCGCAAGCTGAGGGCTACTCCCCTCAAACGCGGGAAATAGTACACTGACGCCCTGAGGCGGAGGCGAGCGGTTCGCGTGCCGCATGGCCCAGGCACTCCGCGACTGCTCCTCCCTCCGCACCGCCGCGCGACACCTCCCGACCGCCGATGATCCTGCTACGCGTTGAATCGGTGACTAAGCATTTCGGGCCGGAGCCGGTGCTGGCAGGCGTGTCGTGCGAGATCCGCCCCGGCGACCGGGTTGGGCTCGTCGGCCCCAACGGCGCCGGCAAGTCGACTCTGCTGCGCATCGTCACCGGCCAGGAACAGGCCGACAGCGGCGACGTCGAACTGCATCCCTCGGCCAGCTTGGCCTATCTCGAACAACATCCCGAGTTTCTGCCGGGGCAAACGCTGTGGGATGTGGCCCGCGACGCACTCTCGGTGTGGATCGCCATGGCACACGAGGCCGAAGAGGTGGCCCACCGACTGGCCGCCGCCACCGACGACGCAGAACATCGCCGGCTGGCGCAGCAGTTCGACCGCCTGCAGCACGAGCTGCACCGGCACGATGCCTACAATCTCGATCATCGCATCGAGCGCGTGCTCGACGGCCTGGGCTTCTCATCAGACAGCTACCAGCAGCCTGTCGATCAACTCAGCGGCGGCCAGCAGAATCGATTACTGCTGGCGCGATTGCTGCTATCGGGGGCCGATTTGTTGTTGCTCGACGAACCTTCGAACCATTTGGACGTCGAGGCGACCCAATGGCTCGAAGGCTATCTGGCCGAATGCGAGCAGGCGATTCTGCTGGTCAGCCACGATCGCTACTTCCTCGATCGCGTGACGAATCGCACGTTCGAGCTCTACGACGGCACCGTCGACTGCTACACGGGAAACTTCTCGGCCTATTGGCGGCAAAAGGCAGAGCGCGTCGAAGTCGAACGCCGCACTTACGAACGCCAACAGGAGTTTATCGGCAAGACCGAGGATTTCATTCGGCGGAACCTGTCCGGACAGAAGCACACCCAGGCTGAAGATCGCAAGAAAAAGCTCGAACGCGTCGAACTCGTCGCGCCCCCCCGCATGATCGTGGCGCCACCGATGGGTTTTCCTCCCGCCTCGCGCACGGGGGACGTCGTCGTCCGCGTCGAGCATCTGTCGAAGGCCTACGATCGCCCGTTGTTCGACGATCTCTCGTTCGACATCCTCCGCGGCGAGCGCTGGGGCATCTTGGGGCCCAACGGCTCGGGCAAGACCACCCTGCTGCGCTGCCTGGTGGGTGAAGTCAAACCAGAAGATGGACGCGTGATCTTGGGGACCGGCGTGAAGCTCGGATACTTCGACCAGCGGCTGATCGGGCTCGACCCCGAGATGGAAGTGGTCGATGCGATCCGCCCGCACGGCAAGGAATTCGTGCTGCAACAACGGCGCGACCTGCTGGCGAGATTCGGGCTGACCGGCGACCAGGCACTGCAGAAGGTAGGCAGCCTGTCGGGTGGCGAACGGAACCGCGCCTCGCTGGCGCGACTGGCGGCGGCCGATGCCAACCTGCTCGTGCTCGACGAGCCGACGAACCATTTGGATCTCTGGGCGCGCGACGCGCTGGAACGATCGTTGAGCGCGTTCGAAGGCAGCGTGCTGTTGGTGAGCCACGACCGATACTTTCTCAATCGGGTCGTCGACCATCTGCTGGTGGTCGAGCCGCACCGTTTCCGCGTGATCGAAGGCAACTACGATACGTATCTCGCGCTGGTCCGTTCGGCAGCGACGAGCGATGCTGCTGCCGGTGTCACAGGCAAGGGGCGCGACACCGACGCGCCGAGCAAGTCAAAGGACTCCGCCGACGGCAACAAGAGCGCCACGCGCGACAAGTCGAAGGGGACGAAGCCGAAGCGCAAGTTTCCCTACCGCAAGGTCGAGGATCTAGAAGCTGAAATCATGCAACACGAGACGGCGATCGAAGAGATCCACGCCTCGCTCGCCAAGCCGGAAGTGTTGCGCGACGGCGACAAGGTCCGCCAACTCAACCGCGAACTGGACGAGCACCAGGCAGTGCTGCCGAATCTTTACGCCCACTGGGAAGAAGCGACCGAGTTGAACTGACAGAAATGGTTCACAGCCGGGCCACTGTGCAGGTATACTCAGGGCTATGAATCACCCCTTGCCCACCGACGTCTCACAAGCCATTCAATCGCTGATGGCAACGGGAAACTACCCGCCAATTTGATACATCGCCCGTTCGGGGCGGACGAATTCGTCGCTGTTGATCCCGTGAGCGCGACGTTTCGCCGCCACACAATCGCGGATCAGCTCCGCCAGTTCTTCTTCCGTGGCGCCACTACGTAGGGCGGCCCGGGCGTCCCATTCCACGGTGGAAAACAGGCAGTTACGAATCTGCCCTTCCGCCGTCAGCCGCAGCCGATTGCAGTTCGAGCAGAAGGGCTGCGTCACCGGATTGATGAAACCGACGCGCCCGCTCCCGTCGGCGTAATCATAGTCGGTGGCCGGCTGGCTGGGGTCGTCCGACCGATGTGCTACGAGACGGCCGAACTCGGCCTCCAGCAAACGGCGGAGATCCTCGCCGGCAAACACCTGCTCGCTCTGCCAGGCATCGTCCGCATCGAGGGGCATGAACTCGATAAACCGTAGCTCGAGCTGCTGCTCGCGCGCAAACCGCGCAAGCGGCACAACATCGTCTTCGGTGAGATGGCGAATGGCGACGGCGTTCAACTTGATCTTCTCGAAACCGACGCGGCGCGCGGCGGCGATCCCCACCAGCACCCGATCGAGTCCTTCGCGACGGGCGATCTGCTCGAAACGAGCAGGATCGAGCGTATCGAGGCTGACATTCAAACGGCGCAAACCTGCTCCTTTGAGCGCCGCGGCCTGCTCTTCGAGCAGGATGCCATTGGTCGTTAGGGCGATATCCTCGATGCCAGGCACGTGAGCCAGCATGCGCACCAGTTCGGCCAGCGATTGCCGCACGAGGGGTTCGCCCCCGGTCAGTCGCAACTTGCGCACGCCCAATCGCGTCGCAACGCGCACAAAGCGCGTGATCTCCTCGAACGTGAGTAATTCGTGCCGGGGACGAAAGGTGACATTGCCCGCCGGCATACAGTAGAAGCAGCGGATATTGCAGCGGTCGGTCACGCTGATGCGCAGATCGCCATGCACGCGGCCAAAGCTATCGACGAGCGGACCGGCGACGTTCATGGTTCACCTCGCAGCGAGGTGGGGCGCTCGCCGCACGAGGCCACACTGCCGTCCGTGCCAGGGTGTACCCAGGCGGTCGAGCCGTCGTCCCAATTCTCTTGCTTCCAGATCGGCACGACTTCTTTCAGCGTATCGATCAACCAGCGCCCCGCTTCAAAAGCGTCGACACGGTGAGGCGTGCTCACGGCGACCGCCACGCTCGCCTCGGCAAGCTCGAGATGACCCAGCCGGTGGACGAGGGCGCATTCCACGATGGGCCAGCGGCGGCGGGCCTCGGCCTCGAGTTCGCCCAGCTTCCGCTCGGCCATCTCGGGATAAGCATCGTAGTCGAGCGCCACCGTGCGGCGGCCATGCGTCAGCTCGCGCACCGTCCCCAGGAACAGCACGACCGCCCCCGCCTCGGGCCGGGTGACCAGCGCCAGCAGCTTTGCCGAGTCGATCGGTTCGCGGGTAAGCTCAATCATCGCGCAGCGAGGAAATCGGACCAACGTGCCAGGAAATGAGGTAGCGGCCGTTGCGACGCCCGCGCCAAGTACTCCGGCGAGGGGTCTCACAAAAAACCGGCCATCGAGTGCGGCGCCGGGAACTTTTTGCCCCCAGCATCAGTAATCTTACACGCGCGCCTCACCAGCGGACACGGGCGCGATGGAACCGAACGTCTGATTCAGCCGCCGCTTACAGGCGGAATGACGACAATTTCGGCCGTAGGCGCCACGATCGTGTCATCTCTGACATATTCTGCATCAATAGCGAACAACGACTGGGGCAACAAACTCGCGACTGCAGGATAGTTTTCGCCCAGTGCCTGGCGTAAATCGGCCACGGTGGCGCCTTCCGTCAGTTCGACTTCGACCTGCTCGGCGCCGACGAGTTGCCGCGCCGCCGCGAACATTCTCACCCGCACGATCATGTGACGATGAGCTCCTGGCCCGGCGACGTCAGCAGCACTCCGACGTCGGGCAACAGGCCGTACGAGTAGGCCAACAGTTTCAGCGGATGAATCGTGGGCTTGGTCGTGCCCTGCTCCATCTGCATCTTGCAGGTGCTGCACTCCGTCGTGCCCGCCTGCAAGCGGGTATCGCGCAGGCTGGCAATCAACGGCCAACCGGCACGCAGGCTATTGCGGAAATTCTCGCGTTTCATGCCCCACGTTCCGGCCATGCCCGAGCAGGAGTCGGCGGTGCGTCGCACGCGCAGGCCGGGAATCAGCCGCAACAGGTTCTCGCCGGGGCTGCCCACGTTCAAAGCCCGCAGGTGACAGGGCTGGTGATAGCCCAATATGGCATCGACCGGCTTGAAGTTGAGCGCCAACTTGCCGCTATGGTGCAGTCGCCACAAAAACGTGCAGGCCTCGGTCGCGTTCTCGGCCACCGTGCGGGCATCGTCGTCGTCGAGCAGGGCGGGATACTCCTGCGTCAGGCAGAGCGCGGCCGATGGCTCGGTGGTGACGATCTGGTAACCCTGCCGCACGGCCTCGGCGAGGATCGTCACGTTGTGGCGTGCCACCTTCCGCGCGGGATCGAGCGCGCCTTGTGAGATCATTGCCATGCCCGAGCCGATCTGCCGCGGATGCACATACACTGCGACCGCGTTGTGCTCGAGCACCGCCACGAGCGCCTCGCCGAGCTGCGGATCGTGATAGTTCGCGTACGTGTCGACAAAGTAGAGCACCTTCGGTCCCGTGCGGCGCGTGGGACGGGTGAGGCGTCGACGGCGTGCGCGGCGCAAGAATGTCTGGGGCGCAAAGCGCGGCAACTTGCGCCGCTGGGCGATCCCCAGCGTCTTTTCCATCAACCACCGTGCGCCGCGGTTCGTCAACGACCAGTTGGCCAAGGGCCGGAACATGCTGCCCAGCGAGCTGAGCCGGTCGATGCGTGAGAGAAACCAATCGGTCGGGCGGAGACCGTTCGTCGCCACGTAGGCCCCCTTGGCCTCGATCATCAGCCGCGGAATATCGACCACGGCCGGACATTCGAGCCGGCACATCTGGCAATTGACGCACAAGTCGGCCACCTCTTTGAACTCGTCCTTGACGAGCATCGAGGCGTCGAGCCGGCCGGTGACCACCGAGCGCATCAGATTCGCCTTGGCACGCGGCGAGGCCTCTTCGGCGGGGGAGATGCGAAAGATCGGGCACATCCGCAATCCCGGTTTCTGCGTGCGACAGGCGCCACATCCGTTGCACTGCGCCGCGGCATCGGCCAACTGGTCGAGATTCCAATTCAACTGCAGCGCCACGATGGGCGTCTGGGGAACATCGATTTCCTCGGCGGCCTCCTCGCCCGAGACGACCTCGAGCGGCGCCGCGTTGCGCAGATTGCGCGTCAACGAATCGGGAATGTCTCCCAGCTTCTTGCCCGGGTTCAGGATGTACTGCGGATCGAAGATCCGCTTCACCTCGCGGAAGACGGGATACAGTTCGCCGTACTGGCGCGCGACGAAGGGGGCCCGGCTGAGCCCGTCGCCGTGCTCGCCGCTGATCGTGCCGCCGACGGCGAGGACCTGCTCGTACAGGTCTTCGGCCAGGGCCTGCATCGTACGCACATCCACGGGATTCTCGACGTCGAGAAACGGACGCAGGTGAATCTGCCCATGCCCCGCGTGCGCGAAGAGAGGCGCGGTGACCTGGTGCCGCTTGAAGACGTTCTGCACCTGCACGAGAAATTTCCCCAGCACGTCGGGGGGCACCGCCACGTCCTCGACGAAGGGCAAGGGGCGCGTCGTGCCGCGCGTGCGATACAGCGTGGGAACCACGCTGCGCGCCAGTTGCCAATAGAACTCGGTTTCTTCCTCCTCGAACGTCTGCCGCGAATCGAACGCCCAACGCTTCGATTTCACGCGATCGACGATCTTGCGCAGCCGATCGCGCACCTCGGCGCGATCATCTCCCTGTTGCTCGACGAGCAGCAAGGCTTCGGCCTCGGGAGGAATGAGCAGGTCGTAGCGTGGTTCGGTCTCGCGCGCGAGGCTCAAATGCCGGCGATCCATCAAGTCGCAGGCGCTCGGCTCCAGGGCCACGATTTCGTGGACCGCCCGGGCCGCATACTCGAGCCGGTCGAAGAACAACAAGGCCACGCCACGATACTTCGGCGCGGGAACCGTACCCAACGTCATCTCGGTGATCAGGGCCAGCGTCCCTTCCGCGCCGCACAATAGTTTCGCCAGCTCGAGGTGTTCCTCGGTCAGCATGCCGTCGAGCACGTAGCCGCAGCGATTCACCAGGCTGCGCGGACGATACTTCTCGATGAGCGGGGCCTGGCGGCGCAGCAAATCGACCAGATCGCCTACCAGCTTGCGTTTGCGATCGTCTGGAGCATCCTCGACGGCCGGACTCGAAATCGGCTCTCGCCCCACTTCCATCACGCTACCGTCGGCGAGCACGATCTGCAGGCTTTCGATATGCCGGCGCGCCGATCCATAGCGCAACCAATGGCTGCCGCCGCTGTCGACGCCGACCACGCCCCCCAGGGTCGTCACATGACTCATGGCGGGATCGGGGCCGAACATGCGTCCCAATGGCGCGAGATGATCGTTCAGTCGTTCCAGGACCAGCCCCGGCTGCACGCGTACCGATCGTTCGCCGGTCTGCACGACGCGCCGCATGAAACGCGAAAAATCGACGATCAGCCCCGGACCGAGCGAATCCCCCGCCAGCCCCGTCCCGGCACCACGCGCATGCAGGGCAATCTGATTCGTGGCGGCATATTGCACCGTCGCGACGACATCCTCGGTGGATCGGGGCAGCACGATGCCCAGCGGCCGGATCTGGTAGAGACTGGCGTCGCTCGAATAGAGTTCGAGAAACAGGTCGTCGCAACGCACATCGCCCGCGAGTAGCCCGCGGAGATCGTCCTGGATGCGTGCTCGCTGTTCGTCCATACGAGATATGTTCGTTGGCGTCGTCGGAGCAAGCGTGCGGAATGCTCAACGAGGTGCGGTCGGTGTCTGCCTCACAACGCCACGTTCGGCCAGGCGTGCCGCTTGCTGCCGATAGCGTTCGTGCGTTTCGAGATTGAACGCGCCATGTTGCTCGTGCCCCAGGCACCCGCGGTAGATCGCCGCACAGCGATAACAGGACAAGGCATCGCCCACCGTGATGTACAACAGCAGATCGAGCAGCGCGGTCGCAAACAGCACGACGAACGTCGTGATCAACCAGTAATTGGCCCAGGTGAAACAGCTAATCGCGAAGCCGACGACGACGATGCCCACCCCCAGCCGCTGCGGAAAATCTTTCCGCACGAAAAGATCGGTGCTGGGACAAACCAGGCAGCGGCGCAATTCGCCGTCGACCAGGGCCTCGGCGGGAATGGCAAGCTCCTGCTCACAATTCGGACAGCGAAGCGAATGATCGGTCGCGGCAAAATCGACCCGGCCGGACTGCTGGCAGCGGGGACAAGAGAAAGTAACGTTCATCGGCAAGGCACTCGGACCGGTCCGAGCAAGGCGGTGCAGGTTCGCGCGGGCCCCAAACCCTCGATCATAAAGGATACCCTGCCCGGGCCGACAGTAGCTGCGAGGTCAATTCCCCCACGAACGTGCCAATCACGGTGACATAGAGGATGCCCGTCGCGCTCTGCGTATTCGGTATTTTCAGGGTCTGCCAGCTCATCCAGGCCAGGCCCAGGATGCCGAAAATGCCGGCTAGCCAGCGCAAGGCCAGGAACAACACCTGCTCGAAACGCAGGGTGCCCACGGCCGCGATTTCAAAGCCGAGCCCCGCCGCGCAGACGATTCCCCGCAACACGGCCGCGGCGGCCAGCAGAATCACCAGTCGCCGCAGGGGAATCAGGTCCATGGTGGGCGTGTTCAGATACCAGTGGCCGAGCAACATCGAGGCCATCGAAGCCCCTAAGAGCAAGCCGGCCGTGGGGGCATCGATCCATTCCAGGCACCACGCGACGAACGTCTGCCCCGCCCCAGCCCTAAGGAGAGACAACTTCCCCAACGGGAGCCACGCCCCCCACAGTGACGTGACCGTCACCGCCACGAGAAAGAGTTTCCCGGCTTTTGGCTTCTCGTATAGCCACGCCACGGCTCCCGCATAACTCAGCAGTGCGCCGGCAACCGGTGGCACAAGGTCGATCTGATCTTCCCCGCTCGTCGTTGCCACCAGCGTCGCCAAGACGTTCAGTCCCAGCAGGACGTACAGATGGACTCGGTAGAAGCCCGACGGCACAAGCCGCGCCGGCGTGATCGACATGGCCAGCGCCAGCCCAAAGGCCAGCCGGAAGACGAACTGAGTCAGAATCGCCACGGGTCGCGCCGCCGCCTGTTCAGCGTCGCTCCCCATAGATCAGCGTCATCACTTCCGAACGGCTCGACAGATTCGAGCGGAAGATGCCACGCATCGCCGACGTGAGGCACAGGCTGCCCGGCTTGCGGATGCCGCGGATGGTCATGCAGGTGTGCGTCGCCTCGATCACGACGGCGACTCCCTTCACGTCGAGTTCGCTCACCAGCAGATCGGCGATCGTCTCCGTCATGCGTTCTTGCACTTGAGGGCGCCGCGCGACGACTTCGACGACACGGGCCAACTTGCTCAGGCCGACGACCTTTCCGTTGGGCACATAGCCAATATGCGCCTTGCCCATGAAGGGGAGCATGTGGTGCTCGCACATGCTGTCGAAGCTGATGTCGCGCACCAGCACGATCTCGTCGTACTTTTCGGTGAAGAACTTCTTCAGGTGGATGCGGGGGTCTTCGTGCAGCCCGCTGAAGAGCTCGGCATACATGCGTCCCACGCGCGCCGGCGTCTCGCGGAGCCCTTCGCGATCGGGATTCTCGCCCACGGCAAAGAGGATCTCGCGGACGGCGCGCTGGATGCGTTCCTGGTCGACGGCCGCGTGCGCCTTGCCCGGCGCATCCTCTTCCTGCTCGTCGGCAAGACTGCCCGAGCCCGCTTCCGCGTGGCGTTGCGACAAAGTAGACATGCGAGCTGGTACTCCGACCAAAAACAAAACGGCCCTCGTAGAAGCCGGGCCGCACTGTCATTGTAAGTAGGCGCCCGCAGGGGGACAAGTTGCCCGCAGACGGCCGTTCACACAGCCCACGTGGCTCGTGGCGGTGCAGATTTCACCTGAGACGGGACACTCGTGGCGGCGAAACGGCTGACCTACAATCGCGCATCGTCCGGAAACTTTGGCACGACGAGAGATATCCCATGTCGACCCCCGCACGCCGCTTACGCGAGTTGTTGGCGGCACCACCGATCATTCGCAGCCTGGGCGTTTACGATGCCTTCTCCGCACGCATCGTCGAGGCCGCCGGCTGCGAGATGCTGTTTCTCGGCGGGTTCGGCGTGGCGGCCAGCCGGCTGGGACTGCCCGACCTCGGGCTGCTGACGCTCACCGAAATGACCGATGCCGTGCGCGCCGTGAGCCGTGCCGTGCGCGTGCCGGTGGTCGCCGATGGCGACACCGGTCACGGCGATCTGCTGAACGTCGAGCGCACGGTGCGCGAGTTCGAGTCGGCGGGCGCGGCCGGCATGCTCCTCGAGGATCAACAATTTCCCAAACGCTGCGGGCACTTCGAGGGAAAGCAACTCATTCCCACCGAGGAGATGGTGCTCAAGCTCCGCGCGGCACTCGACGCGCGGACCGATCCCGATTTCGTCTTGATCGCGCGAACCGATGCCCGGGCGATCGAAGGCTTCGAGGGGGCCGTTGAGCGTGCGCGGCAGTACGCCGCGGCCGGCGCCGATCTCTGCTTCGTCGAAGCTCCCACGTCGCGCGAGGAGATCGAGCGACTCCCGCGGTCGGTCGGTCATCCTCTGCTGGTGAACATGCTCACGGGCGGGCGCACACCGATTTTTTCCGCCGAGGAGTTGGAGCAGCTTGGCTATCGCATCACGGTCTGTCCGGTCGCACCGCTACTCGCCAGCGGCGCGGTGCTGAGGCGTCTGGCCACCGAGCTATTGAGCGCAGGCCGCGTCGACCATCTTGCCGACAAGATGATGACCTTCGACGAAGTGAAGCAGTTGCTCGGAGTGCCCGAGTTGCTGGGGCTGCGCGAACGTCTCGAACGCCGCCGGTGACCGAACGTGCCACGAGGCGGCCTTCCTGGCGAGAGGGTCATGCTAGCAAGGCGCGTCGCCGGAGTGCTAGCACTGCCCTTCTGCTCGTATTGACCCTGTTGGCGCACGACTGCTAGACTCCGCGCCGCCAGAATCAGGCGGATGGCTGGAGTTCTGGGGCCACGTTCGCTAGATGGACCTTCGAGGTGGACCGCATGTTGAAGACATTGGGAATCGTACAGGCGCGACTCGGCTCGCGCCGCTTGCGTGGCAAATTGGCTCGGCGTCTCGGAAACAAATCGCTGCTCGAGTGGGTCGTGCGCCGCGTGACCGATTGCGATCAGTTGGACGCCGTCATCGTGGCAGCGGGCAATGGCCCGGACGATGGTAATATTGCCGAGCTCGTTCCGTCCGACGTGCCGGTCTTTGTCGGCAGCGAGGACGACGTGCTCAGCCGTTTTGTCGCGGCGTTGGACTCGTATGCCGCCGAGGCAGTGGTGCGTGTCTGTGCAGACAATCCGTTCATCGACCCGCATTTGATCGATCGGCTCGTTTCGGCGGCGGCCGAGCACCCGGATTGCGATTACATCAGCTATCAATCGCGCTGCGGCCGCCCGGTAATCCTTTCGCCCCTGGGCGTGTTCGCCGAGTGGACGAGCGCCGCGGCGCTGCGCGAAGCGGCCGCGAACACGCAAGATCCGCTCGATCGCGAGCATGTGACCCGCTACATCTACTCCCACCCCGAGCGATTCAAGATTCGCTTGCTGCCAGCCCCCGATTCGATCGATCGCCACGATGTGCGTCTCACCGTCGACCTGGAGGAAGACTGGGAGCATGCCGAGACGATCTACGATGCCCTCGGTCCCGAGGCGCTCGACTACCAGCGCATTGCCCTGCTGCTCGAGCAGCAGCCCGCCCTACGCGAACGGATGGCGGAGTTGAACCGCGTCCATATCAAGGCTTGATGTCTCGCCGATTCGCGCGACGTGGCGCAGTCCACTCTCGCGTTGGGGGGACACGTGCCAGCTTTCGGAAGGGATTCTGAAGTCATGGCCGCCGCAGATATCTGTTTCGGCGCACGGCGACTCGTGGGCCCCGGCTGGCCGACGTTGGTCGTGGCCGAAATCGGTCAGAATCACAATGGCCGCCTGGCGCTCGCCGAACAATTGATCGACGCGGCGGCCTGGGCCGGCGCCGATGCCGTCAAGTTCGTCAAACGCGATCTCGACTGGGAACTCTCGGCGGCCGCGCGCGAGCAACCCTACACGAGCCCCCATGCGTACGGCGCCACCTACGGCGAGCATCGCCAGGCGCTCGAACTTTCGGCCGAGGAGCACGCCACGCTGCGGGCGCGCGCCGCCAGCCACGGGCTGCTCTGCCTCATCACGGCCAGTGATCCGCCGAGCCTCGATTTGGCACTGCAACTTGAAGTGGACGGGCTGAAGATCGCCTCGCGTGACCTGGCCAACACCCCGCTCGTCGAACGCATCGCACGAGCCGGCCGGCCGGTCATCCTCTCGACGGGCATGTCGAGTTGGAACGAAATCGACGTGGCGGTCGGTCAACTGCGAGGGGCCGAAGCGACTTTCGCGCTGCTGCATTGCACGTCGCTTTACCCCACGCCTCCTGGCGAGGTCCACCTGCGAAGCATGATTTCGCTCGCCACACGCTACGACGCGCTCGTCGGCTTTTCCGATCACACGATCGGCTGGCTCCTGCCTCCACTCGCCGTCGCCCTGGGCGCCGTGGTGATCGAGAAGCACTTCACGCTCGACCGCCGCATGAAGGGGACCGATCACGCCTGCTCGCTCGAACCCGACGAGTTGCGTCAGATGATCGCCGACCTACGCCAGGCCGAAGTCGCCCTGGGTCGTAGCGATAAGCCCATCTCTCCCGAAATCGGCGCGGTCCGCGCCAAGCTCGGCCGCAGCCTGGCCACGCGTCATGCGCTGCCTGCCGGCGCGCTACTCGATGAATCGGCCTTCGTGATGAAGTCGCCGGGGGACGGGCTGGGCTGGTCGGAACGAAGCCACCTCGTCGGGCGCCGCGTGGCTCGCCATATTCCCGCCGACACAACACTTACTTGGGACGATGTGATCTAGCCGGTAGCGTATCCCGCAGGCAGATGAACGCTGCGCAGCCAACGACGAGGTACATCATGGCCAGTTCAACCCGGGGCGCCGACGGTGAGCCTGACACACCGGCGCACGATTCGTCCGCGCGACTCGACGTCGCCTGCCTGGTCTTCGAGGCGGACAACGTCTTGTTCGATGCCACGCTCTGGCGGCGTTGGCTCCACCAACTGCTGGGCCGTTTTGGCGTGCAGGCCGACTTCGAGACCTTCTTCGCGCGATGGGACCGAGAATATCTCGCCGATGTCTACCGCGGCCGACGCGAGTTTGATGAAGCGTTTCAATCGTTCCTGCTCTCGTCGGGCCTGACGCCGGCACAGTTCGACGAAATCGAGGCCGCCAGCACGGCCAAACGCCGCGACCTGGCCATCAGCACACGGCTTTTGCCTGGCGTCCGGTCGGCACTGTGGCAGTTGCATGGCGCCGGCTATCGGTTGGCGGTGCTGACGAACGATGAGCGTTCGAGCACGCAAATCTCCACGCAACTCGAACGAAACGGATTGGGCGGCCTGTTTCACACGGTGCTGTCGTCGTTCGATCTTGAGCTCACCATGCCCGAGCCGGCTGCCTATGCCGCGATATTGACGACGGTCGATGAGTCTGCCGATCGGACGGCCTTCGTCTCCAGTTGTCCGGTATCGCTGCTGGGAGCGATCGAGCAGGGAATGCGCGGCATGTCGATCGGCGTGCGACCGGCCGCGACCGTACATGCGCACTTCGATAGTCTGGCCGACTTTGCCGCCTGGATGTCTGCCGCCGAACGATGCGCGGCCACTACGTAGGGGGGAGCACGCTTGAAAGTTTTCGCCCGCGCGGATCTGATTCCCGCCCATCTCGCTCCGCACGAGCCGGCCCTGCTCTGCGAAGGCTCGTGGCCTGCCCCTTTGCAGAGCGCCGCGCGATTTTCGCTCGACGACGCCATCGACGCGCGATTTGCCTGGATCGATCGCGAGGCCTCGCGTCTTGCCGAATGCGCCGCCGAGGCGCATGGCCAAGACAGCAGTGCGTTGTTCGCCTGGTTGAATGCGCTCGCCCTGCGTTACGAGCTGGTCAAATACATTCGTGTCATCGCTTTTTTCGAACAATGCTACCGGCCGCACCGCCGCGAGCCGCTCGAGCTTCATCTGGCGCGTGGGCGAGACGAAACGTATGCCACGCTGTTCCGCGAGGTGAGCCGCAGCTATCGCCTGGCACGCGTCGAGCGCTGGCACGACGCTAGCAGTGCCGAGTCGCTCGCGTTCCCGGCCAATCGCGCGTGGCGCCGTGGCATTGCGCGGTTGGCACAACGCAATACCGCGGACCCTACTTTGCCGGCGAGCGACCGACCGCGCGTCGTGCTCTGCGGCAATCCGCGCGTGCTCGATCCCGTCTGTCACGAGCTACTGGCCCGCGGCGTCCAGGTGTGGTGGCTGTACGATCGTTTCGCCGTGCGCGGCTTCGCGCGCTGGCGTATGCGCGGCGTGCGACAACTGGTGTGCGACTCCGATCTGGGGACGGCCAACGTCTTTGCCGAATTGAAACTGACGGCACGGCTCGCTTGCCGAGGTATCGACCTGGGACACACCATCGAGCGCTGGTTGGCCGATCGCGCGCAAGCATACGGCCCTCGTCACACGCGGCTGCTCGCCGAGGCCGAACGGCAGCTTCGCGCCATTCAGCCCGATGCGTTGCTCTGCGACGAAGACGCCACCCCCCTGCCCCGCGTGGCGATCCAAGTCACGCGTACGTTCGGCACGCAAAGTTACGTCGTGCAACACGGTGCGCCCTGCATTCGCTTCGGCTTCGCTCCGCCGGCAGCCGATCGACTGCTCGTCTGGGGCGAGTCGTCGCAACGGCAGCTCGCACGGTGGGGTGTGACGCGCGACCGCATTTCGATCACCGGCGCCACGATGGTCTCTACCACGGCTCTTAGCGAACGAACGTGCAAGCCCACGGCAGACGGGGTCGAAAAACCTGCGTCACAAAAACACGTCGTGCTGCTCGCCACCGTTCCTCCCAGCGATCGACGTCCCGACGCCGTCGAGTACCACCTGACGAGCAAGACGCACCGCGACATGCTTATGACAGCCTGCCAGGCAGTATCTCGACTGCCGCAGGCGCGATTGACCATTAAGCTGCATCCCCGCACGCGCGACACGAGCAGCTTCACCTCGGTACTGGCATCGTTTCCCGGGCTCAAGGCGACCGTCCTGCGTGGGGGCAACCTTGCACGGCTGGTCGATCGTGCCGATGTCGTGCTGAGCTGCGCCTCGAGCGCCGGCGTCGAGGCGGCCGCACGCGGCGTGCCCGTGATTCAACTGCTGCCGTCCGGTTCCATCGATCTCCTGGCGAATGATGCCTGGGGCTTCGTCGGTACCGCGCGCGGCGGGGCCGAACTCGAAGCATTGCTGGAACAGGCTTTCTCCGGCGCGAGCACGTCGCCGGCGGCGCCGGTCTTCGCGGCCGGTGGACAGGCCGCCGCCCGTCGTATCGCGGAGGTCGTGCTGGATCGCGTGTCGGTGCCAGTGGCCGTTCGCCACGAGACAACCATCGCTACGGATGAGCTCACGTTGGCGGGAGCATCGCCATGGCCACTGAGCTAGCCCCCTCGCCTTCCGTTGCCGCACGCGCCGACGCGCCCCCGCTTTCGAGCGCATCGGTCGCCGTGGCCCCACGTCCCGTGACTGGCTGGCGGCGTCTGGTGCGCGATTCCGTCGTCGCCAGCGGAGCGACCATCGTCTGCCAGGGTCTTGGCGTCGTTACGGCGCTCGTCTTGCGTATGTTGCTCGATCCCGCGCAAATGGGCGTCTGGCAGGGGCTCAAGCTCTTTCTGAGCTATGCCAATTACGCGAATCTTGGCATCAGCAAGGGGGCCACGCGCGAATTGTCGATCGCCCTTGGCCGGGGCGATGCGCAGGCCGCCGAACGCGGCCTCTCCATTGCCTTCACATTCAACACGATGGCCAGCGTGCTGTATGCCCTCTTGCTCGTCGCCGCCGCCTGCGTCGTCGCGGGCCATCCGCTCGACGTTGGGAGCAATGTCTGGAGCCTGGGCCTGATGGCGGTGGCAGCGCTCGCAATCGGACAACGTCATGTCACCTTCCTCGTCACCATCTTGCGGGCACGCCAGGCCTTCTCGGCGACGGCCGCGCTGTCGCTGCTCGAAGCGGTGCTCACGCTGGCCGCCTGTGCCCTCTTCGTGCATTGGTGGGGGCTGCCCGGCATGTACGCCGGCACGCTCGTCGTGCTGGCCGCCTCCGCGGGATTCTTGCACGCGGTCGAACCGGCACGGTTGCGCTGGATTTGGGACGCGGCCGAGAGCAAACGACTCGTGGCGATCGGCGCGCCGATCTTGATGTTCGGCGTGCTCGGCACGCTCTTTCGTTCGCTCGATCGCCTGATGATCCTGGCCTACCTGCCCGACCGCGAGTACCAGCTTGGCTGCTACTCGGTGGCGCTGCTCGTGACGGGGCAGCTCTACGGACTGGCGAACATGCTTTCGATCGTCATGGCGCCGCGCTACGGCGAGTTGTTCGGCCGCACGAGCTCGCCGCGCGACGTCGCGCGATTGGCCGCCCGGGCGAGCGAGCCACTGGCAGCGCTCACGGCCCTGCTCGGTGGCCTGGCGATCGTCGCGGGGGCACCGCTCCTTTCCTCCATGCTGCCCGACTACCGCTCGGGACTCATGCCCCTCGTGTGGCTCGTTCCCGGCACCGCGATTTCGGTGCTCGCGCTTCCGGCCAGTCAGTGTCTGATCGCCGTCGATCGCCAGCGTCGTGCCTTGTGGCCACTGATCCTGGCCTTGCTCGCCACGGCCTTCGGTAATCACGTGGCGCTGCGTGCCGGGTATGGCCTGACGGGTGTGGCGGTGGCCACTTCGGCCGGCTTTGTGTTGCATTTTCTGCTGACGGCGTTCGTGGCCCTGTGGGAAGATCTCTCGTCGCGCGAGCGGCAACGTTTTCTCCTGGGCGTCAGCCTGACGCTGGCCCCCACGCTCGGTCTGGCAATGACCTGCGAGTTATTCGATCGAAGCGCGGTCCCCAATCTGCTGCATGCGGCCCTCAAGTCGGTCGCCGTGATCGCCATTTGGGCAACTACCACATGGATCGGCTGGCATGCCGGCGGATGGCGCACGTTGGCGCGAGGTGCCGCATGAACGAATTACCGGTAAAAAACGCTCGCCCGACGCTTTCCGAGCTCGACCGCACCTGTCAGAAGCTCGAGCATAAGCGGCTCGGCAACTGGATGGCGCGCCATGTCGCTCGCCCGCTGGCGCTGCGGGTAACGTGGATCGTCGCGCCGTGGGGAATCACCGCGCACGCGGCAACCCTGGCGGCGTGGGGCTGCGGACTCGCGGCAGCGATAGCCTTTGCCTGCGGCTCGCCATTCGGCTGGGTGACGGGAGGGTTGCTGCTGCAGGCCTGGTACCTGCTCGACCATGTCGATGGACAACTGGCGCGCTGGCATCGCACCGAATCGCTCGACGGCGTGGCACTCGACTATCTCATGCACCACTGTCTGGCGCTCGTCGTTCCTTGCGGCGTCGGCGCGGGATTGTTCGTTGCCACGCTGAATCCCCTGTGGGCATTGGCCGGGTTGGCATGGGGCACCGCCACGTGCCTGGCGGGGCTGGCCAACGACGTCCGCTACAAGGCCATGTTCCAACGCCTCAAACGGGTCGATGGTCGACTGACGACGCTCGGCGGCGGCGGTGGTCGACCAGCCCCGGCGCCGCCTGTGCCGCGGTCGCTACGACAGTTCGTCGGCTGGCTGGCGCGCAAGTCGATCGAAGGTCACGTGGTGATGAATACCCTCACCCTCTTGGCCCTCGCCGTCTGGCGAACGGGTCGTGGCGATTTCTGGGGAGTGCGCCTTTATGTGGCGCTAGCAACAATGGCAGCCACCGCCGTGGCCGCCCGGGTACTCTGGAGCATGACCCATCGGGACGATGCCGAACGAGAGTTCGCGGCCTGGTTTCGGATCGAACCTGGCCATTCCCTGACCTATCGGCACGGGTGGTGGATGGTCGAGCCAGTCCAGCCACCGCTCGCTTCAGGGGTCGAGCCGCCTCGATCGGGCAGTCCGCAAAGGTCCTAGTTCGCCTCATCCCACACCATATAGACGGCGGGTTTGCGCGTCTGCGGGTTTGACCAGAGCGTTGGTCGTCTTGACCCTGGATGCAGTCTGCATCTATCGTGTGCCGCCCACCGGTATGGAATGGTCTCGCCCCAGGCGAAATGCCAGCAATGCTGGCGCCGGATCGAGCGTGGGGGCTGCGTTGCACGGATGTCACGCAACCATCGTCATAGGCGCACGATGCGCGTTCATTTGCTCGTACTGAACTACAACGGCCGCGACCTGTTGGCCGAGTGTCTTCCTTCGGTGGTGAGGGCTGCGCGCACTTCGCGCCATGCCTGCGACGTCACGGTGATCGACAACAGCTCGAGCGACGACTCGCTCGCTTTGCTGCAACAGTCGTTTCCGACGGTGACCGTTTCGTGTCAGCCGAACCTGGGGCTCGTCTCCTTTAATCCCGTCGTCGCCGAGTCCAACAGCGACATCGTCCTCCTGCTCAACAACGACCTGCGTCTGCGCGAAGATGCCCTCGATCCGCTCGTGGCGCCGCTGCTGCGCAGGGGACGCCGTCGAGACACTTGTTTCATGACGGCGCCACTCTGTTGGCGTTTCGATGGAAAAACATACGACGGTCAAAAAACGGCCGTGCGATGGCGATTCGGTCTCGTCGAGGCCACGTCCCTTTATGAAGGGCACGAACGCACCTATCGACGCCCCGGTGTCACGGCCTCGGCCGGCGCGGCGCTGGCGGTCGATCGACAAAAGTTCCTCGAGCTGGGCGGCTTCGATCCCCTCTATCTGCCCGGGCGACTCGAGGATCTCGATTTTGCCTACCGCGGATTCCAGGCCGGGTACGAGGCTCGTTACGTGCCCGATTCCGTGATGTATCACCTGGGGGCCGCCACGTTCTCGTCGGTTTATGGCTCGCAAGGATGCGATCGGCTCGCGCTGCGCAACACGCTACTGTTCCAATGGAAGAACCTGCGGGCCCCCGAACACCGAGCGCGACAGGTCGTGGGACTTGCCGCGCGGCTCTTGCGCGATGCCTGGCGTGCTCCCCGCGCGCCGCGCGAGCTTCGCTTCGCCACGTGGCGAGCTTGGCGCGAAGCTCGTGAAATCTGGAGCTCGCGTTTCGCTGAAGATTCTCTGCCGCACGTCGATCTTGCCCGCGAGCGAGCATTCTTTCGTCGATACCACCCCCGATCGATCGATCGGGTGGCGGTCGAACGTCGCCCCCCTGCGCTGGTTCCTGTCCCTTTGGAAAGGGCCACCGCATGAACGTCGTCGCGCAAGAAGCTCTCCCCGATGCCCGCGCCGCGAATTACCCACTGGCGCGCTGGTACCTGCGTCCGCTGGCTGGGGCGCTGGCCGAGGCGCTCGCCGTGACGCGCGTTCGTCCCTGGCACGTGACTTGCCTGGGGCTTTGTCTTGGTCTGACCGCCGCGCTGCTAGTGGCGACGGAACGAACACCGACGATCGTCGCCGCGGCGCTCGTGCTGGCCGCCTGGCTCTGCGATCGCACGGACGGCCAACTCGCTCGTCGACAACGCACGGCGAGCGCCTTCGGAGCGTGGCTCGATGCCAATGTCGACGAACTACTCGACGTCGCCTGGCACGTGGCGATGGCGTTCGTCGTGACGCAGCAGCTCGGCACGACGCATGGCTTTGCGCTACTGGGGGCCTTCCTGAGCGGAAAGTACCTCTTCATGTATGGACTGAGCGTGGAGCCGCCAGCGGCAACGGAAGAGCATCCTTCTCCGCCGGCAAACCACGCACGCTCGCTGTTGAAGACGCTCTACCACGCGCCGGCGAACGCCGACGTGCGCGTTCATCTCCTGATCGCGGCGCTTGCCACTGGTTGGCTTTCGACCGAATTGTTGGTGGTGGCCGTCTATTACAACTTGCGCTGGATCGCGCGGTATGCCCTGGTCGCCAGGCGACTCCTCGGGTCGCGGGAGGATGTCCGTGGCTAGGGCAACACTCGCCGCCGTGATGATCGTGCGCGACGAAGAGGCGAACCTGCGCGAGCTTGCCGCGCGCTACTGGCACGCCTTCGACGAGGTGGTCGTCGTGGACGGCGGGTCGAGCGATCGATCTACCGATATCGCCCGGTCGAGCAAGGTGCGTCTTTTCGAACGACCTTTCGACAATTTCGCGGCCCAGCGCAATTTCGCGCTGGCGCAGGTACAAAGCGACTGGTGCCTGTCGCTCGATGCCGACGAGCGACCAACGCCTGCCATGCTGCGCGAGACCCGACAAGTCCTTGCCGAGCAACGGGCCAGCGCGTTCCGCGTACCGATCCGCAGCACGATCTTTGGTCGCCGTTTCCGCTATAGCGGGACACAGAATGACCTGCCCATCCGGTTGTTCCGTCGCGACGCCGCCATCTGGCAGGGAGACGTTCACGAAGTTCTTCGCGTCAGCGGGCGCGTCGGGAGACTCCGCGCGGGACTCGAACACGATACGCTGCCCGATCTGCCATCGTTCCTGGCGAAGATGAATCGCTACACGGCGCTCGAAGCCGCGGCCCGCGTCGAGCACGCCCGCAGGCCGCGCCGCCACGAGCTCTACTCGGCGCCGCTCGTCGAACTGTTTCGACGCCTGGTGTGGAAGCATGGCTGGCTCGATGGCCCCGAAGGTTGGGCCTTCTGCGCGCTGAGTGGCTTGTCGGCTTATGTGCTGGCGGCGCGGCACCGTCGTCTATGGCATTTGTCCCCCTGTGCGACGCCTCCGCCGGATGCCGCATCGAGCGCAACGGTGCGCGTCGACAAGACTGCTACTCCATCGGCCCTATTAAGTGCGAGGGCCTGATGCCGAACACCTTGCCATTGCTGCCGTTGGTCCTCGACCGCACGCCCGAGTCGTTGCGAATCGCGCTCGCGCAAGAAGGGGTGGCTACCGTCGAGCGCGCCAGCGCGCCACGCGGCGGACGTTTCGTGCTCTGGGACTCGAAGCAGGGACGGCTCAATTCATTGCTGCCCGGGCAGATCGCTCTCGATATAAACGAGTTCCGCGCGACGCAAGCCGAGGATCCCTTCGTTGCGCTGGCCGATGAGCGAGCGGCGCGTGCCGGCTGGTGGGTCGAAGGGTTCGATCTGAGCGAAGAGGTGTCGCGCGTCGACAAGGGGACCGTCCGTCGCCGACTCATGGCGGCCCTGGCCGCGCGTCTCCAGGCGGAAGGTGGCGTCTGGCTCCGCACGAGCCCCTACCCCTTCCCCTATCGTACGGCCTTCAACTTCCGCCTCGATCACGACGATTACGTGGCCGACGATTACGACGCCACCCTCGACGCGATACGCGGGCACGAGGCTGCCACCACGCATTTCGTCTGCGCTGCCGATTTTGTCGAGCAACCCCAGGCACTGGCACGACTGCGCGGCATGGACGTCGGTTCGCATGGCTACCGGCATCACACGTTCCGCGATGCCGAAGAGAACCGCACGAACATCGCTCGCGGCATCGAGGCGCTCGAGCGGCACGGCATTCACCCTTGTGGCTTCGCCGCCCCGCACGGCCGCTTCAATCGAGGCCTGCTGGCCGTGCTCGAATCGCTCGGCGTGACACACAGTTCGGATTTCGCGCTCGCTTACGATGATCTCCCCTTCTGGCCGTCGGGAAGCCGGGTGCTCGAGATCCCCATTCACCCGATCTGTCTTGGCTTGTTTGTCGAAGCGGCCGAGCGTCGCTCGCCGGGGGATCGCGCGGTGCGCGAACGGGGGGTCGCGGCCACCGCCGAGCATTTTCGGCGCATCGCTCGGTTGAAGCATGACAGCGGCGAACCGATTTTTCTGTACGGTCATCCGACGGGCCGCTTGGGGCGTTATCCCGAGGTGCTCAAAGCGGCCTTCGATAGCGTCGCCACGCTCGGCGCCGTGTGGCACGTCTCGTACCGCCAGTTTGCCGAGTGGTGGCGCACGCGGCACGCGCTGCGTTACTCGGTCGTCGAGCAGGACGATCGGCTGCGCGTGGTATTCGAAGAATTGCCCCGCACGCACCGGGTGGCGGCCGAGTTCTGCCGCGGATCGCACGTGGCGCGTTTTTCGCTCGAGGGGTTGCAAACCGATTTTTCGCCGCACGCGCTCGCGTTCGAGGGTCGGCGCCGCAGTCCCCGCGCCACGGTGATGCGCGTCGACCGGCCGCATGGACTGAAGCGCCGCTTGATCGAACTGCTCGATTGGGAACGAGTCACCCCCGTCGAGGAACTGCGGGGCGACACCTTGCGGCGGCGCGTGAAGCGCTGGCTGCGACAAATCCGCGATTAACACGTCGGCACGGCGTGAAGGAAGCAGGGAAGATGAACGTCAAACTGAGACGCGGCCCACGCGGGCTCGACGTCAGCCAACGTCGTCGGCGCCGGGCAGGCGAGATGACGCAACTTTTGCGCGCGGGCATGTCCGGCGAGGTGGGCCTCGTAAAGCGATCACAGCGAGTCTTTCTAGCGGGCGGGGCCGCCGCGATGCTTGCTCCCGGCGGGGGCGAAACGCAAATGGCGGCCACCGCGCAGGCGCTGCAAGAACTCGGGGTAGCGGCCCGGCTGTGGCGCCCCTGGGAAGACGAGCTCGCGGCGGGAGACGTGCTACACCTGTTCGGCAGTCTGCCGGAACATCTCGTCACGGTCGAACAGGCCCAACGCCGCGGCGTGACGACCGTCTTGTCGACCATCGCCTGGTTCGATGTGGCCAGCCGCTGGCACTCGGGCGAGTCGCTCGCGCGTCGCACCTGGAACTGTGCCAAGGTCGCCGGACGACGTGCCTTACCATGGCTGTCTCACTGGCGGCGCGATCTCTACGAGGCGGTCGACCTGCTGCTGCCGAACTCGCAAGCCGAAGCCGCGCAGCTTGCCGAGCAATACGACGTCCCCGAGGAACGTATCCGGATCGTGCCGAACGGGGCCTCTCCCCGGTTTGCCGCGGCCGATGCCGCCACGTTCCACGAGCTGGCTCAGGTGCGCGACTTCGTGCTCTATGCCGGACGTATCGAGCCCCGCAAAAACCAACTCGGTTTCTTGCGTGCGATGCGCGGCGCGGCGGTGCCGATCGTCGTGCTGGGAGATCCCGTGCCAGGACACGAGCGCTATTTCGAGGCCTGTCGCCGCGCGGCGGGCAACCTGGTGCAGTTCGTGCCGCGACTCGCCCACGACGATCCCCGGCTTGCCGGCGCTTATGCCGCGTGTCGTTGTCTCGCACTGACCAGTTGGTTCGAAACGCCGGGCCTGGTCGCGCTCGAAGCCGGCATGTCGGGCGTGCCTTTGGCGCTGACCGACCGCGGTCCGACACGTGAATACTTCGGCGAGTTGGCCACCTACGCTTCGCCGGCCAATCGTCAGTCGATTCGCCACGCCGTGCTGGCGGCATTCGATTCGCCGCGCAACCCACAACTGGCGCGACTCGTGCGCGAACGCTACACCTGGAGGGCGGCCGCGGCCGCGACGCGCGATGCGTACCGAACGCTCGTTTGACCCGCAGACCCTCGAGTATCGCTACGTCCGCCGACGTTGGCACGTGCTGCTTCGTGCCATCGACACGCTCGGACTGATCGTCATGCGTTTGCTTGGTGGGGGCAACGCTCGGCTGGGATCTCGCACGGCGGAATCGTCCCCCCCCGATCCCGCGCAGGTTCGCTCCATGCTGCTGGTGCAACTCGACCACTTGGGCGATGCGGTCATCACGACGGCCATGTTCGCCCCGCTGCGTCGGCAGTTTCCGCATGCTTCGATCGAAGTTCTCTGTGGACCGCGCGGCGCCGAGGTCTTTCGCGGCGTGCCCGAGGTAACCCAGGTACACGTGTCGGGGGTGAACCGTTTTCATCGCCGGCTGGCCGGTCTGTGGATGGTCTCGACGCTGTGGTGGGGTTGGAAGCTGCGGCGTCGCAAGTTCGACCTGGCGATCGACGTGCGTGGCGAACTGCCGATGGCCCTGCTGATCGCGCTCACGGGCGCACGCCAGCGGCTGGGCTGGGACGCCGGTGGCGGTGGATTCATGCTCACGGCGAGCCCGCCGTACGTGCCTGGTCGCGCGGAGTTGCATTCGCGCGCCGCGTTGCTCGAGTTGCTCGGCGTCGTGGTCGATCGAGAGAACTTTTTCCCTTCCTGGTCTCCCAGCGTGGCGATCGGCTCGGCAATCGACTGGCGCTTGCGCAACGCCGGTTACGATGCGAAGCGGCGCTTGATCGTGCTGCACCTCGGCGCCGGCACGCAGGCCAAACGCTGGCCGATCGATCGCTGGCGTTCGCTGGTCTGTTCGCTCGTTTCGCGCGAACTGGGCGAAGTGATTCTCGTCGGTTCCGCCGCGGATCAAGCCGCGGCGCAAGAGATTGTCGGCGGTTTTGGCAGCCAGTACGTGCGTGACTGGACGGGGCAACTCGACCTCGCGGAATTGGCCGCGCTATGCGGCCGGGCGGATATCGTCGTGGGGGCCGACTCGGGACCTGCCCATCTCGCGGCAGCGCAACGCACGCCGGTGGTGGTTCTCTTCAGCGGCACGAACGACGTTGAGCAGTGGCGGCCGCGCAGCGGCCGCGTGGCGATCTTGCGCGAACCGGTTTCTTGCTCCCCGTGCCATGCCACGACGTGCCCCCTGGCCGATCATCCCTGCATGCGCGGACTCGATCCGGACGCCGTGCTGCAAGCGGTGGCCGAGATGCTCGACGAGCCGATGCTCGCCTTTGCCGACTTCCGCAATCGCCTCGAGCGCAGCCAGCCGCGTCGCGACTCCTGGAGGAGCATTGCATGATCGCCCCCTTGCGCCCCACCGAAACTCGCCAGTCGCCCAAACGTCGTTCGTTTGTCGAAGCACGACGCGCGATCGCCGCGGCGCTCTTGCGCGGGCAAGAGATGCCCGCCACCCCACGGCTCGTCTCCCACTGGAAGGCCTGGGCGATTGCCGCCTGGATGGCGGGGATCGCGTTGACCTACGTCGCAACGCTCATCGGCCCTCGACTCTTCTGAGCCGTCCGCCGTTCGCACTGTCTCCAACCCGACAGAACCTGTCATGCTCGAACTTCTGGCCACCTGGATCGTCTGGATCGCCCTCTTCGCGGCCACGTTGGCCGTCGGCCGGCCCTTGGCGCGCTGGCTAGGAATCGAACGCGACGACATCTTTGCCACGCTTGTCTGGAGCATGGGCCTGGGATTGCTCGCCTGGGGCATGCTGCTCACGGGACTGGGATTGGCGGGCATGCTCTATCGCACGGCGATTGCCATCCTCACGGCCGTCGCCGCCTGCTGGGGAACCGGCGAGGCGTTTGGCCTCCTGGCGACCTGGCGCACTCGCCACCTGGCGCGCGAGGAACAGGCATCTGCCGAATCGAACCTTTCGCCTTGTCCGCCGCCGGCGCCGTGGTGCTTGTGCGGCGTGGGCCTGCTTGCCTTGATCGCCGTGGGAGCGTCGTTCATTTCGGCCTGCGCGCCCCCGACGGCCGGCGATGCGCTGTGCTACCACCTCGATCTGCCGAAGCAATTTCTGGCCGAGCACGCCATCGTCGACGTTCCTTACAACGACAACGCCACCTATCCACTCCTCGTCGAGATGTGGTACGCCTGGGGGCTCGCGCTCGAGGGGGGCGTGTCCGCCCAATTGTTTCATTGGGTGCTCGGTCTGCTCTTTGCCGGGGCCACGGTCCTGCTGGCCCGTCCCATTCTGGGGCACGACTGGGCATGGATGGCAGGCGCCGCGGCGCTGCTCATCCCAGGCGTCACCAATCAAATGACGGCGCCGCTGAACGATATTGCCCTGGCTGCGCTGACGACCCTTTCGCTCGTCGCCTGGCGTGCCGCCAGCGATCCGAGCGACGACGGCCTTTCCCCGCGGCAACGAACGCGTCTCTATGTCCTGGCTGGACTGATGTTCGGCGCAGCAATGTCGACCAAGTACGTCGCGATGCTTTTCGCCCTGGCGGTCGCTGCCGAGTGGGGATATCGACTCTACCGGCAGACCGATCGCCGACGCGAGTATCTCAGCGGCGCGTGCCTCACGCTCGCCGCCGCCATCTGCGTGGCTGGCGCGTGGTACGCCCGAGCTTACTGGCTGCGGGGCAATCCGGTTTATCCCTTTTTGGGAACGGTAATGACCTTCGACGGAGCGGAGTATGTGACGGGAGCCGATAAGACACCGCTGTCGCGAACTCCCTGGTCCTTCGTCGCGGCGCCGTTGCTGGTGACATTCCATCCCGACCGCTTCGGCGGTCGTGGTCATGAACTAGGTCCGCTGCTGCTGGCCATGCTGCCGTGCCTGATCTTCGTGCGTCGGTTGCGTGGCCTGACGTCCCTCTTGGCGATCGCCGGCGTCTACGGCCTGTTGTGGTTTCTGCTGCGACAGAACGTGCGCTTTCTCTACCCGGCGGTGCCATTGTTCCTGGTCGCCGCCGTGTGGTTGTGGATGGAGCTGCCACGACTGCCGCAGCCGCCGCGAGCCGTTGCCGGCGGCGTCTTGACTTTCATGTTGCTGCTGGGCGCGGTTTGGCCCCTCTATCGCGCCCGAGACAAGTTCGCCGTGGCCGTGGGGCTCGAGTCGCGCGAAGCCTTCCTGCTACGAATGGAACCGACTTATGAGGCCGCGTTCGTGGTCAACCACCTGTTGCCGCGCGGGGCCCACGTCTTGAGCCAGGACTATCGCGGTTTCTATTTCAACTGCCCGGTGACGCGCGAAAGCATCTACCGGCGCGAGACCGCCTACGATCGGAGTCTGACCGAGCGGACGGATCCGGATGCCCTGGCGCACGAGTTGCGCCGGCGCGGCTTCACGCACGTGCTCGTGGCGAGCAACGAAACGAACACGGGAATTCACTACGAGCCGACGCTGGCGCGACTCCTCGCCGGGACTGATTCGCAGCCGGCGGGACGTTCACTGGCCCGTCTAGCCAACTATGGCTTTCTCGACACCGACGGCGCCCGGCGGCGCTATCAGCTCTACCTGCTGCGCTAACGCGACGCTAGCATCGCGCTGCCAGCAATCCGTATGGAACTGGGGTTGGTCGCGCCTTCCCTTGGCGGTTATAAAACCCGCCGCGACGTGCTAGCACCCGGGCTGGCACGCGCTTGCCGTGTGTTCCCTCCCGAGCGCGGATGTCGACCATGGAAGGTCTACGAGCCGAGATCGTACAGGCGCCGGTCGCGCCCCCGCAGGCCGGCTTCCGCGTCAGCGTAGTATTGCCCGCGTTCAATGAAGAACGGGCCATCGTCGGCGTCTTGCGCGAGATTACCGAGGCGCTCGTCGAGCTCAACTTTCAATACGAGATCCTCGTCGTCGACGATGCCTCGACCGATCGTACCGCGGAGCTGGCCGAACAGTTTGCCGTCGATTGCTGGATGTGTCCGGTGCGCGTGTTGCGTTCGACCGAGCGTCGTGGCGCCGGAGGAGCGCGCAAGCAGGGGATTCGCGCCGCGCAGGGCGAGATCGTCGTCATGCTCGACGCCGACGGCACCTATCCGGCGGCGAGCATCAACCGGCTGCTCGAGCATTTTCCCGAATACGACCAGGTGAACGGCGCCCGCACGTGCGAAGCGGGCACGTGGCCGTGGCTGCGCGGGCCGGTGAAGTGGCTTATTCGTCGCCTGGCCTGCCGGTTGACGGGCCGCGAGATCCCCGACCTGAACACGGGCCTCAAGGCCTTCAAGCGCGAGGCGATGCTCCCCTGGCTGTGGATCGTGCCCGACGGATTCAGTTGCGTCACGACCATGACGCTCACGTTCCTCACCAACGGGTACTCGGTGAAGTATGTGCCCACGGAATACCGCCCCCGCATCGGGCGCAGCAAATTCCATCCGCTGCGCGACACGTACCGCTACGTGCTGACCGTGCTGCGCATGGCATTGTATTTCCGACCGATGAAGATCTTTCTGCCTTTGGCCGGCCTGATGGCGGCCACCGGCGCCGCGCGGATGTTGCTCGACTGGCAGCCTGGCGCGCGCACAGACGAAGCTTCGCTCGTGCTGTTGGGCTGCGGCCTGATGACCTTCGTCGCGGGTCTGCTGGCCGAGGTGGTGGCGGCGCATCGTCCCCGTACCTGACGCGAAAGGGGCTGCTCGATCGATGACGCCTTCTTCGGCAGCAGCCTCTCCGCTCTTCACCGCCGCCGCGCGGCCGGCCCACGATCGTGTCGCGCGCGATCCCGCGCAGCGATTTTGGTATGCGCGCGCGGCGCTCGTACGTCTGCCACGTTTACTCGGCGCGATCGATCGCAATCCTTACCACGCGACGTACGGTTGCCTCGATCGCCAGTTCTGGCACTATCGCACGGCGGCGTTTCCCTCGGAGATGTATCAAGAGGGGGCGCTCGCCTTGGCGCTCGCCTTTACGACGCCACTCCCCGACAACCGCTGGTTCGGCGCTCCGCGCGTGCGCGAGCTAGCCATCGCGGCCCTGCGCTTTTCGGCGCGGTACAGTCATGCCGACGGCTCGTGCGACGACTATTATCCCTACGAGCGGGCCCTGGGGGCGGCGGTCTTCTCGCTGCAGGCGGCGACGCGCGCGTACGAAGTCCTGCAACTCGACGACGCCGAGTTGCGGCGAGCGTTCGCGCGGCGCGCGCAATGGATCGCCGCGCACGATGAATCGGGACGTTTGAGCAATCACCACGCCCTGGCAGCGCTGGCGCTCGCACGGACGGGGCGCGTTCTGGACTGCCAGGAATGGCACGACGCCGCCGAAGAGCGGCTGCGGCGTTTGCTCGCGTGGCAAACGGACGAAGGCTGGTTCGAGGAATACGGCGGCGCCGATCCCGGCTACCAAACCGTCACGATCGACTGCCTGGCCAAGTACCAGCGTTTGACCCCCGCCCCCTGGCTCGACGAACCACTGCGTCGCGCGGTGAAGTTCGCGCGACTGTTTCTCCATCCCGATGGCGGCTACGGCGGCGAATACGGCTCTCGCGGCACGTACCATTTCTATCCCCACGGCATGGAATTGCTCTCCGGCGGTCAGGCGGATGCGGCGGATCTGGCCGATGCGTTCCTCGGCAGCCTGGCACGAGATCGGGAGGCATCGTTCGACGACGATCGCTTGATCGCCCATCGCCTGGCCAATCTCGTCGAGGCCTACGAAGACTGGTCGTCAACGCGACCGGCGCGCCCCGAAGACACTTCACAAGACACGGATCGCTATCTGCCAGGCTGCCGCATGCTCATCGCGCGCCGCGCGCAACGCACGACGATCGTCTCGGCGGCACGCGGCGGCAGCTTCAAGCACTTTGCAGGCGGGGCGACGCCTGTAGTCGATAGCGGACTGGTCGTCGAGTTCAGCGACGGCCGCGTGGCGGTTTCGCAACAGCACGATCTTGCGCGAGACGTTGCCTGGCGCGGCGAAGGGGTGCTCGACATCCGCCAGGCACTCACTTGGGCGCGACACGAAACGGCCACCCCCACGAAACAGGCAATCTTTCATGTCGGCATGGCGTTCGCCGGACGCTGGTGCCGCGAGTTGGTGCGGCGGCTGCTTCAGCGGCGACTCATCACGGGCAAGAAACGCTGTCCGGTCCATCACACGCGGCGCATCGAGCTGGCGGCGGTCGAATCGAACGACGGCCCTTCGTTGCGCGTGACGGACACACTCGAGATCGTCGATCGTCGTCTTACGGTGCGGCGACTCTCGATCGGCAGCGATCATCAATCGGCGTACGTCGCCGCGACGAACATCTATCACGACGATGTTTTGTGTCCCTGGATCGATTTATCGACCTACGTCGACGAACTGAACCGGACAAGGCGCGTCACGATCCAGCGAGAGTTCCTCTGATGTGGGCCCAGTGCAAAACGCTCCTGAAGTCGCGTGCCGTGCGGCTGGCGCTGACCGTGGTGCTGGCGGCCAGTCTCTACTGGGCAGCCGATTGGCCGCGCGTCGTGGCCACGCTGGCCCGTCTCTCGCCCGGCTATCTGCTGTCGGCGATGTTGCTCTTCGTGCCGCAAACGGTCGTTTCGGCCATCCGCTGGCGAAGCGTCGTCGTTCGTTGGACGAAGATTTCCGTCCTCCAGGGAGTTCGTCAGACGCTCCTGGCCGCGGCGGCCAACCTGGCGCTGCCATCGAAGCTGGGAGATTTTTCGAAGAGCGCCATGCTGCCGAGCGACGCGGCGCGCCCCGCCTGGGTCGGCCCGCGACTGGTCGTCACCGAGAAAGCCGCTGATGTTGTCGCGTTGCTCGCCGTGCTGGCGCTGGGTCTGTCAGGATTCGCGTGGCCGATGCTGCTGAGCATCGTCGTCGTCTTGATCGCCGCGGCCTGCTTGCTGCCGTCGTCCAACGCAGGAATGGCGTGGGACGAAAGCGCACCCGGACGGACGACCGGTCGTACCTGGTTAGCGATTGCCGCCAGCAGCCTTACGCTGTGGTGCTTGCACCTCTGGCAGATCGAGCTCTTTCTGCGGTCGGCGGGCATCTTCGTTTCGAGCGAAGTGGCGGCGGCGAGGATTCCGCTCGCGTTGTTCGCCGGGGTCGTCCCCCTGTCGATGTGGGGAGTGGGCACGCGCGATGCCGCCTTGATCGCGCTGTTTCGCGACGTCACCGACCCCGCGCCGTTGGCAGCGGTGGGACTTCTGACGGCGCTGCGCTATCTCGTGCCGGGCGTCTGCGGTTTGCTGCTGCTCGCGCGACGCTCCGCCAACTCCACGCCCGATGACGTGTCGCACGACACCGCTGCGGTCCCCTCGCTGGGTCGGCCGGCTACCGCGGCGTCGATCCGATAGATGCGGAAATCGTCGCCCGAGCGCACTAGCTCGAACGTCTCGAGCAACTGGCGACAGGCGGCGTTTCGCTCGGCACGGTCGACGTCGGCCAGCGCCAGATATCTTGCTCCCTGCCGACGATAATCGTCGATCGTCTCGGTCAGAGAATCGTGCTCGGGTGGCACTGCCCAGCCGCGCCGGTCACAATAGTAGAGCAGATCGATCGTCGAGCCGTGCATCGTCACGATCGGTTCGCCACGTGGTGCGAGACGCTGCACTTCGGCCGCGGCGGCCAGCACGCCGCGATCTTCGGCAGGAGTCACGAAGGCCGGTCCCACCGCATAACGCAACGCACAGGCCAGCGTGATGAGCATCGCCAGTCCGACCCAGACGCGGCGAGGCTGCCAGCGTTCGAGGCACCACGCATATCCCAACCCCACCAGCAGCGCCAGTGGGGGCAACACGACCAGATAGTAATAGTTCAACTCGTGAAACTTGCGCGGCAAGAGCACGACGAGCGCCGCCATGCTCAACAGCCACGGAAGATGCCGCTTCCAATCCGCGCGAAAGCAGGCGGCGAGGGCCAGCACGAGCGGTATCGGCGTCAGCACCATCGTGGCGAGGTTCAACATCGCCCTGCCGTAGAAAGTGCCCTCGAGCAACAGCGGATGCGGCCACCGATTCGCCCCCGCACTATAGGCGAGCGAGTAGTGAATCTCGCCCGCGCGGGGATGATCGGGGTGCGTTGTGGCGAAGACAAAGGTACACCATACGACCGCCGGCAGCGTGGCCAAGAGCGCTCCACCTGCGGCGCTCCACCAGCAAGATTGACGTCGCTCGAGCGTCGCGGCGCGCCAAACGGCTCCTCCTAGCGGAAGCAACAGGACCAGCATGTAGATTTTCGACAACAAGAGCGCCGCGAAAGCCACGACCCAAATGAGCCATAACCAGCCGCGGCGAGTCTCGAGCCAGACGTCGAAGGCGAGGAAGATCGTCAGCGTCAGAAAGACGATCGAGGGTTCGAGCAGAAACCCCTGGCCATAGGCGATGCTCGCCGGTGAGAAGCCCATGACCAGTGCCGCGACGAGGGCGACCCGCGGCCCGTGCCAGCGACGGGCGAGAAAATAGATCAACACCACGGCCGCGCCCGAAAAGGCGATCGCCGTGAGGCGTCCCCAGAGGTCGAGCGAACCTCCCCCCCACCGCCACGCCAGGCCGCTCAAGTAGGCGGACAGCGGTACCTCGACCAGGTGCAGCCCCGGCTTGCCGTCGCAGAGACAGTCGACCGTGGGTTCCCAGACCGAGGCCTCGTCCAAGGCCCAGTTCCGCGCGATCATGCCATGAATCGTCATCCGCGAGGCAAAGTTGCCCAACAGCGGACGCGCCACGCCAGGCAGGCGCACCAGCATGCTACCTGCTAGCAATAAGGCCACGACGACGAGAGTCTGCGCAAGGGGCGCAGAAGACACGGCAGACCGATGAACTGATTCCGACTGCATGACAGTAGACGGCCGCGGAATCCGTAGAATTGTGCGGGTCAGGCAAGCTTTCCGGCCGAATATACCGTTGAGCGACGACACGACACAGATCGGTTCCGCGCCGCGCACACCATCGCGACGACGATTCGACAGTGCGTGCTCGTCCCGTCACACTGCTGGGCCTGTCGGCAGTGCCACCCTATTCGAGTTCGAGGGCTGCTTGCGATGGATCGCAAACTTCTCTGGCAAATGCGACTCCTGGGCCTTTGTGCGGTCGCCACGCTGGCTACGGCGCTCGGTTGCAAGCAGTGTGCAAGCCCCTACGATTACTGCCCGCCGACCTTCACGGGTCCGGGCTGCGACGTGCCGTGCGATGCGCGTTATCGCGCGGGATCGATTCTCGACGGTTCGTACATGTACGGCGATGGCACCTATCTGGGCGAAGGTGAATACGAGGGAGAGTACGAACAACTGCCAGCCGGCATGTCGAGCTTCGACGCCGAGATGTACGACTCGTCGGGCCGGCCGGCCGAATTGCATTTGACCGCGGAAGAGGCCTACACCTACGAGACGCCCGAATATGCCCGGCGTCCGCCGCGTCTGCTCCACCGCTAATCCGGCCGCGCCACCCAAAGGCGCCGCGATTCTCTCCCTCGATCGGCGAAGAAGCGTTCGCGATCTCTTCCCGTCCCTGGCAGGACGGCGTGCAGCAGGCCATGGCCGACGGAGGCGCTGATCGTCGAGCCGGCGAGCGTGCCGATCAACAAGTGTAGTCCCTTTTCTGGGCATGACGCGGGCGGCGGCGTATGCTGGAACGCGACGTGTACGCTTTTCCTTCGCGCCTCGCGAACCGTAAGCGTTTCTCTCCAGCACGGCAGAATCATTCGGTTTCGTTCGCATGTCGTCGCGGCAGCAGTGCCTGTTCCTCAGCGCCGGGTTGATCGTCCTAACGGCGATGGCCTACGCGCCGCTGTGGCACAACGACTTCGTCAACATCGACGACGGCGTCTATATCTGGCAGAACCCCCACGTGCAGCAGGGCTTCACGACCGAGGCGATTCGCTGGTCGTTCGAGCTCAGCTTCCGAGACGATTGGCGCCCTTACGAAGCCAACTGGCATCCCCTCACCTGGCTTTCGCACATTCTCGATTGCCAATTGTTCGGCGCCGCTCCCACCGGGAGCAGCCCGCGCGGGCATCATGCCGCGAATCTGCTGCTGCACGCGCTCAGTACGGTTTTGCTCTTCTGGGCACTCTTGCGTCTTTCCGGCCAGTCCTCGGTTTCGACGAGCGCGAATCGCTGGGCGAGCGCCTTCGTCGCCGCCCTTTTCGCCTTGCACCCCTTGCACGTCGAGGCGGTCGCGTGGGCCGCCGAACGCAAGGAAGTTCTGTGCGGGCTGTTCTGGTGGTTGACGCTGCTCGCCTATGCACATTGGGTCGAAAAACCGAGCCCGACGCGACACCTATTGGTCGCCGCGTGTTTCGCGCTGGGCCTGCTGTCGAAACCGATGATCGTCATGCTGCCGGTCGTGCTGATCCTGCTCGACTTCTGGCCGTTGCGTCGAATGACGGTCGAGGCCGGCGATGTAACGCGTGTTTCCGCGCCGGCCGTGCGCCGTTGCGTCCTGGAAAAATGGCCGCTCTATCTGCTGTCGCTGGCCTCGGCCTTCATCACCTACCACGCGCAGCAACATGGCGGCACGACGAGCTTGCTCGAGCCGACGGCGCTACCCATCCGGCTGGCGAACGCCGCACTATCCACGGTCGCTTACCTGAGGCAGACGTTCTGGCCTACGGGATTGTCGGTCTATTACCCACACCTGCGCGACGAGATTGCGGCACAAGGCTGGCAGGCCCTCGACGTCTGGGGGGCGTTCGCCTTGCTCGCCGTCGTGACGGTGGCCGCCGTTGTCTCTTGGCGACGCTGCCCATGGCTTTTTGTCGGATGGTTCTGGTACCTGGTGACCCTGGTGCCGGTCATCGGCATCGTACAAGTGGGACGCCAAGGTCGTGCGGATCGGTACACGTACATTCCACTGGTGGGAATCTTTATCGCGGTGTCGTGGGGTGTGGCCGCGCTGCTGGACAGGCTCGAGCAACGCCCGAGCAGGACGACCGGAACGGACGAGCCCGTTCGTGCGCGTCATTCATTCGCTTTCGAGACGGCACTGGCCGGCGGAATGATCTTATTGATTTGCGGCGTGCTTACCTGGCGCCAGGTCAAAGTCTGGCAGAACGATCTCACGCTGTTCGGCCATGCCTTGGAGGTCACGTCGCGGAATGACTGCGCCGAAATGAACTATGGCACAGCACTGCTGCACGCTGGACAGCTTGAGGAAGCGACTACTCATCTGGCCCGCGCGGTCGAATTTCGGCCGAACTATATCCCAGCCCGGCGCAATTATGCGGCCAGCCTCGCCCTGACGGGCAATGTCGCGGAGGCGACGGCGCAGTTGCGCGCAGCGCTCGTCATCGACCTCGACTTTGGCCTGGCCGCCCGCGACCTGGCGAAGATCCTCGCCACCACGAACAACGACTCGATACGCCACGGGCCCGAGGCCCTACGCTGGGCACAGCAGGCCCTCGTGGTGCTGGGAGCAAACGACATCGAAACTCTCAGCGTGCTGGCGATGGCGCAGGCCGAAACGGGGGACTACGTGGCGGCCCAGCAAACCGCCTTGCGCGCCTTCGAGTTGGCCCGCGACGCGGGAGAGCGTCCCCAGCTCGAAGCGTTGGCGGCACAGATCGCGCGGTACCATCAACAGCGGCCGGTCCGCCTGCGTTGGGGATCGAACTAGCTGCCGTACGCCGACGAAACAATTCTCGGCCAAACAGTTGCAATCGCTTTGAGGCTGCGAGACAATCCCGCTCTTTCCTCTTGGGCCTTGCCAGCCAACCTGCGAAGCACCGTCGCCGCGCGGTGTCCCGTGCCCATGTCCGCGCCAACGACGCCTCACACCGAAGAGCATCCGATCTCGCTCGTGCAGCATCCGCCCCACACCGTGGGGGGCATTCTGCGTCGGCTGGGTCCCGGGCTCATTATCGCCGGTTCGATTGTCGGCTCGGGCGAGTTGATCGGCACCACGAAAACCGGCGCCGAAGCCGGCACTTATCTGCTCTGGCTGATCGTCATCGGCTGCGTCATCAAGGTCTTCGTGCAGGTCGAATTCGGCCGCTATTCGATCGGCCAAGGTCGCACCTCGATGGAGGGCATGAACGATCTGCCCGGCCCCCATCTCCGCGTCAGTTGGTTGATGTGGTACTGGGTCTTCATGTTCGCCCTGGGGCTCGGGCAACTCGGCGCCATCGTCGGCGGCGTGGGACAATCGCTGTCGATGACGTTTCCCATCACGGGAGACTTCAACCGCTTGATCGAGCAGCAACGCGAGTACGATCTCGTCGAGTTTCCGGCCGCTCTCGAACAAGCCCGTAAGGCTGCCGATACCTCGCCGGTCGAACGCGACGAACAGACCGAAGTCCGCCTGCTGATCGCCGCCGGGAAGATTGCCGGAGCCCGTCCGACGGGCGAGACGCGCGACGATATCTATTGGTCTTCGCTCGTCACGTTGATCACGTCGGTGCTGCTCGTGATCGGGCGCTACAATATGATTCAAAACGTGTCGGTGGCGCTCGTGGCCATGTTCACCGGCATGACCGTCTTCAACCTGCTCGCCTTGCAATATCACCAGGATTGGGCCCTGACCTGGGACGAACTGCGCAACGGCTTCAGCTTTCGCCTCCCCCCGAATCGACCGGGCACGTCACCCGTCGGCACGGCCCTGGCCACGTTTGGCATCATCGGCGTGGGGGCGAGCGAGTTGATCGCCTATCCCTATTGGTGTCTCGAGAAAGGCTACGCCCGCTTTACCGGTCCGCGCACCAGTGACGAATCTTGGGCGGTGCGCGCCCGCGGCTGGATGCGCGTGATGCGTTGGGACGCCTGGTGCTCGATGGTGGTCTACACGCTCGCGACGGTCGCGTTCTACCTGCTGGGGGCGGGCGTGCTCCACCGGGCGAACTTGAACCCCTCGGGCAACCAGATGATCGCCACGCTCGCCGAAATGTATCGCCCCGTCTTTGGAGAATGGGCGGCGTGGATCTTTCTGCTGGGAGCGTTCGCCGTCTTGTACTCGACGTTCTTCATCGCCACGGCCGGTAACGCACGCATGGCGAGCGACGCGCTGCGAATCTTCCGCCTGAGCGACGGGACGCCCCGCGTCCAGCAGCGTTGGGTCTCGATTCTCTCCGGCGTCTTTCCGTTTGTTTCGCTGTCTATGTACCTGCTGGTCCGTAACCCCGTGGGCATGGTCCTGGCCAGCGGCATGGCGCAATCGGTGATGCTGCCGATGCTGGGGTTTGCCGGTTTGTATTTCCGCTATCGAAGGTGCGATCGCCGTATCATGCCGGGGGGGCTGTGGGATCTCTTGCTGTGGCTCTCCGTCGGGGGACTCTTGCTTGCCGGCGGCTGGGGCATTTGGACCGAAGGACAAAAGGCGATCGCGTTCTTGAGCGGCTGGCTGGGATAGAGGGGGCAATCGGGCTGAACCTTTGCTCCGCGCCGCGTGTCGAACCGGCCGGCACGGCAACTCGCATCCACCCCGTTTACACCCGGCAGCCGGCTATCCTATGATGTTCCCCATGAGGAAGCGCGGCGCGCCGCCATCGTTCGGCGCGAGACCGGATCGACCACGCAGACCTGCCACAACGGAGCACTCATGACGACCAAGGGAGAGGCCTTTGCCGGGCTGTCGGTGGCCATCACCACGCCCTTTCGCGATGGCAAGCTGGACATCGCTACGCTGCGGGCTCAGGTCGAGTTTCAAATTGCCGCCGGCACGCAATGCCTGTGCCCCGTAGGGACGACGGGAGAGTCGCCGACCCTCTCGCACGACGAGCACGAACACGTGATCGCCGCGGTGGTCGACGCCGCCGCCGGACGCATCAAGGTGATGCCGGGCACCGGGTCGAACAGCACGAGCGAAGCCCTGCGACTCACCAAGTGGGCCGCCCAGCAAGGCGCCGATGCCGCGCTGGTGGTCGCTCCCTATTACAACAAGCCCACGCAAGAAGGCTTCTACCAGCACTTCAAGGCCCTGGCCGAAGCCGTCGACATTCCGATCTGCGTCTACAATATCCCGGGCCGTACCGGCAAGAACATCGAGCCGGAAACGATCGCCCACATGGCCGAGCTGCCCAACATCACCATGGTGAAGGAGGCGACGGGGTCGCTCGATCAGGCCTCGCAGATCCTGTCGCTCACGAATCTCACGGTCCTCAGCGGCGATGACAGCCTGACGCTGCCGATCCTCTCGATCGGCGGACGTGGCGTGATCTCGGTCGTGGGCAACATCGTGCCGCAAGACATGCTCGGCCTGCTCCGTGCTTGGGACGCCGGAGACATTGCCGGCGCCCAGCAGTGGCACCACAAGCTGTTTCCCCTTTGCCGTGACATGCTCGGACTGGCGACGAACCCCATTCCGATCAAGGCGGCCATGAAGCTGGTGGGGCGCGATACGGGCGAGCTACGCATGCCGATGACGTCGCTCGATGAAGATCTCGAGGCGCGCTTGCGAAAAACGCTCTCGGCCTATGGCTTGCTCTGATCGGACGTAGCGCCGATGCTCGAGGTTGCGTGGCTCTTCGAATATCCGACGCTCAACGGCGGCGAATACTCGTTGCTCGCCACGTTCGAGGGTCTACGCGCGGCGGGCTTCTACATTCGGGCGATTGCCCCCGCCCACGGCCCCCTCTCGGCGGCGCTGGCGGCGCGGCGCGTCGACCTGATTCCGCTCGAAGAGGCCGGAACGCCAGACAATGGCACGCCCCCGACGAGCGAGCCGCTGCCAATGCGGCGTCAGCTCGCCGCGATTCTCAAGAAGCTCAAGCCCGCGCTGCTGCACGCCAACAGCCTGAAGATGGGGCGCATCTCGGGACCGGTCGTGGCACAAATGAACCTGCCCAGCGTGGCGCACCTGCGCGACATCTTGCGACTGTCGCAGGGGTCGATCGACGATCTCAATCAGCATCGGCGTCTGCTGGCCGTGTCGCACGCCACACGCGACTATCACGTGGCGCAGGGCATCGCCGCCGAGAAGACGCATGTCATGTACAACGGCGTCGATTTGGCCCGCTTCCGTCCCCATGCGCCCGATGGCTGGCTGCGCCGCGAACTCGATCTGCCGCGCGAGGCACTCCTCGTGGGCAACATCGGGCAACTTGTGCAGCGCAAGGGGCTCGACGTGCTGGCGCAGGCCGCGGGAATGCTCGCCAAAAGCCATCTCAGGCTGCACTACCTCATCATCGGCGAGCGCTACTCGCGGAAGCCCGAAGCGCTCGCATACGAGCAACAGGTGCGGCAAACGTTTCACAACCTGGGCTTGCAGCAGCGCGTGCATTTCCTCGGCGTGCGGCACGACGTCGATCTGATCCTGCCGGAGTTGGATCTTCTCGTCCATGCGGCACGACAAGAACCGTTGGGGCGCGTACTACTCGAGGCGGCCGCCTGCGGCACGGCCATCGTGGCGACCGACGTGGGGGGCACGCGCGAGATTTTTCCCTCGCACGAACCAGCCGCCATGCTCGTCCCACCGGATCGGCCCGAGCGACTTGCCGCGGCGATGGCCACGCTGGCAGGCGATGCGGCGTTACGTTGCGAGTTGGGGGCCGCCGCGCGTCGACGGGCGGTCGAGGCCTTCGATGCACAGGCGGCCGCCGAGACGCTCGCCGGATACTATCGCGCGGTGCTGGGGGGGAATGTCGCACACACGGCACGTTGATCGTTGGCGGTCGCGGCGGGGCAACGTCTCTGCTAGAACAAGTGACACCGCCGCGAATCGATGCACGATTTGCTCCGGTGCATTCGTCGCCTTTCGCGCGAGCATCGCCCGGCTGAGGGCGGAAGGAGAAACCGCTTCCACATGAACGCACGCAGAGAAACCTCGCTCGGCAAGCTCACGCGCCGCGAATTCCGCGAACGCATGGCCGCCGGCGAACTCAAGGCCTGCATCATTCCGGTGGCCGCTGTCGAACAACACCTCGAGCATCTGGCCATGGAGCACGATTGGCGCAGCGCCCAGCTCGTGTCACGACTCGTGGCCGAACGCCTCGCCCCGCATGTCGTGGTGGCCGAGGGTCTCATGGCGGGCATCAGCGAGCACCACATGCGTCACTTCGGCACGCTCTCGCTCAAGCCCGGCAGTTTTCTGGCGGTCTTGTGCGATCTGATCGAGAGCATGGTCCGCGCCGGCTTCCAGCACATCCTCGTGCTGAATGGACATGGCGGCAACATCGCGCCGTGCCAGGGAATCTGGGGGCAGTTTCAGCAACTGGCCGGAGTGAACCTGCACTTCCTGCCCTACTGGGACGTGCTCGATCGTGACGTGGCCGGCAAGTTGCTGCAGACGGGCGTCATTCCCGGCCACGCGCAGGAATTCGAAACGGCTTTCGCCCTGGCGAACTTTCCCGAGAACGTGCGGACCGAGATGTGGACCGACCAGACCGATCAGGCACCGTCGCTCGCCACGGCCGAGGCCGGCGCGAAGCTCACCGAGATGGTGGTGACGGGGGTCGCACAGTATCTGCAGGAGATGATCGACGGCCGCCGCACGGCGGAGATCCCGTCTTATTTCCCTTGACCCGTTGTCCGGACGCTCGGCACGGTTCACTACGACTTGCCGGGCGAGTGGTACTCTTCGATGCTCGCCTCGAAGTGGGGATCGAGCGTGCGCTGAAATTCCTGCCACAGCTCGGCGATCACCGGCTCGCTGCTGATCTCCTCGGTGACGCGTCGGCAGGTCGATTCGTCCGGATACCAGTGTACTTCGAGCCATGTGCAGGGATCGCCCGCGCTCTGGAAATAGCTCGTGCGCACCGAGTCGTGGCGACGGTAGATATTGCCCGCCTGTTCCTGGATTGCCAGGTAGCGATTCAGCCGCTCGGGCAGCACTCGGTAGCGAAACAGTCGCACGAACATCGCGATACGGTCTCTCTCACAATCGCGGTCGCGCGCGATGGGCCACGAGATCAACTAGCGATCAAATTTAGCTTACTGAGTGCCGTCACGGTCGCTAGGACCCAAAAGAAGAGCCCCGACACGAACAGCGCAATCCGCACGAACCAACCCGGCCGGATCGGTTTGGGGAGCAGGCAGAGGTTAATCGCCAGCGTATGCCAGCAACTGAAGCCCAGGGCGAAGTTGAGCACCATCGTGGCGTAGAGCACCAGTTGCTCGGGCTTGCTGATACCTAGCATCACGAAGCTCAATGCCGACCAACTCAAGAGGACTCCGAAATACAGATACCGCATATCTTCCGGACGCCAGCGGCGCAGGCGGGGGCTGGCCGTCCAGAATACGTCGACCCAGCGGCGCACGAGACCGTCGGCTGTCGAGGCCATACTCGTGGCCAATACGATGAAACCGCAGAAAAGCGTCAGGTGCCAGAAGACACTCCCCATCGTCATCCCGGAGACTTCGCTCACACGTGCATGCACACCATCGGCGGTCATGCCGGCGGCCGTCCACTCACTCGCCTCGACACCTCGACGCAGGAACTCCACAGAGAGCATGCTTGGCAGCGCTACCCCCAGCAAACAGGCTGGAAACCAGACAGCCAACTGATCGCGGACGACGTGCCGATACCAGCGGCGCCAACGGGGGATCGATCCTTCATCTGGATGGAAGACGGTGCCAACGTGCGAGAGTTTGATGTCGCGGCCGCCGAACACCGCCGGAATGGCCCCCACCTGCCAGCCCATCCCCCAGCCCTGGTCGCGCGTGTAGTTGCTGATTGGCGTGTTCGACAGCCCTCCCTGCCCCGCGATGGCGACAAAACCGGCCAGCGTGGCGATGAGCGTGAGGTCGATAATCGGCAGCGGGTGGCCTTCCCATACGGCCAGGAAGATGTTGTCTATGTTTGTGCCGTCGCGAATCCCGTCGCCATCGACGTCGTGGAACTTGTCGGGCACGCCGTCTCCGTCGCGGTCTTCCCAGGCATCGGGCAGGCCGTCGCCGTTCGTGTCGATGGTCGGCGGATAGGCTTCTTCGACGATATCGAGGTGGCCGTCGCCGTCCCAGTCTTCACCGGGATCGAGCAGGCCGTTGCCGTTGAGGTCTTCGCCCCGGCGCACCGGCACGTTGCCCACCTTCAGAAAGCCGCTGAAGATGTCGATCCAGGTGCTGGGCTTCGAGAAGAAAATGCCCAGCACGAGGAGGAACCCGAAGACGAAGACGATTTTGAACATCATCACCGCCTTGAGCGAGTTGTACACCTTGCCGCCGACCATGAGTGGCAAGATCGAGAGTACAAAAATCACATAGCCCAGCACCTTTAACAGCCACCAGTGATTCGCGTTGGTCTCGGGCGATGGGATCTCGCCGATGATGAGCGCCCCCAAGGGGGTAGCCGCGTTTGCTGCCAGATAGGGAAACACGGCGCCGAAGTCGAGCACGAGGTAAACGCAGAGCCAGAATCCCGGCCCCGGTAGCGTGCGGAACTTGCCCGTGAAGATCGGCTCGCCGCTGTAAAGCGTGTAGCGGCTGATCTCGATGTTGTAGATCACCTGGCCCAGGATACTGACCAGGGCGAGCCACATCATGGCGCCGCCGTACTGGGCGGTGACGATGGGGCCGAGCAGCCACTCGCCCCCGCCGATCGCGGCGCCGCCGGCCACCAGCCCGGGACCGAGCATGGCGGCCCAGTTGCGCCAGGTGAAGCGGGGCGCATCGATCAGCTCGCCCGTCTTCCAGGCGGGCATCTTTTGCGAACCAGGGTGCGGCGCCGGCGATGGTGCATCGGCGCGCGCAGCGATCGTCTCGGTGATCGGTTGTGCCATGATCCCTCAGGTGCCCCACTCGTTCCCTCGGCGAGAAGCGCAAAGAACCTAAAAGATGGCAGCAATCGGCGCGCGATGCAAGCAACAAATCGGCGGCTAACGCACCGCCAAGAATGCACATGCCGGCACAGCGATGGTTCGGTCGTCAAGCTGCCCTGCCAAGTCCTGCGTAATGAGCAACCCAAACGGCGAATCGTATTTGGCTTGACCGCAAAACGAGTTGATGCCGGCCAGATCATTGCGTGACGGTTTGCCGCGACAATACTTCACTTCAATTGGAATTTGCTGCATTCCGATTGTAAGCACGAAGTCGATTTCTCCAGGCGCGGCTGGCGGCGGATAAAAACGCTGCGCGCGGTCGATCCGTGCATGGCGTGGCGGCTCCCCCCGCCGTCGCGCGGTCCCATCTCCGGCGTAGGCTATAGTTTGAAGTGGTTTCCCACCGTTTCCAAACCTGGGGGAGAATCGAAATGGACGCCGCCTGTCGGCCTGTCAGCACCTGGGCCGTGAGATTCACGGCGTTGTTTTTCGTTGGCCTGGCCCTTCCGGCCACGAGGGCAACGGCCGACGAGGCGCCCCCCGAGACGCTCGCGGAACTGGAACGATTCCTGGGCGACTGGAAGACCCGGACGCAAATTCGCCATTTCGGACCGCCCCCTCGCGAGTTCGACACGCAAGGCGAAGCCACGTGCCGACGAACGCTCGAAGGCCGCTTCTTGGAGTTCCGCGCCCAATCCGTTCCGCCGGGAGAGGCCGATCTGCAAATCATGACTTACGACACCGCAGCGGATCTCTACCGGCAATGGGTGTTCGCTTCCGACGGGTACTACCACGAAGCGGTCGGCAAGTGGAACCGGTCCACGTCCGTTCTACGCTGGACGGGCAAGACCGCCGATGCGTCCTTCGTCATCGACGACCGCTGGGTTTCTCCCGACCGGCTGGAATGGACCTTGCAGCGCACCGACGCCAGCGGAAAGCCAACGCAGACGATTCAAGGAACGCTGACGCGAGTCAAACCGAGCGAACCGTGAGTGGCGGCCGGCAAGCCGCGATCGCCCGAGTGGGTACCCGGCGGTCCGTGACGTGCCCGGTCTCTCCCCAAAAGCTTTCGCGGGAACGGTAGCTCCCCGAGCGCGAGGCTACCGTTTCGCCTTGATCGCCCGCACCATGGCGGTGCCCATGTCGGCGGGGCTTTCGGCCACGGCGATGCCCGCGGCCTCCAAGGCGGCCACTTTTTCGGCCGCGGTGCCTTTGCCGCCGGAGATGATCGCCCCGGCGTGCCCCATGCGCTTGCCCGGCGGCGCCGCACGGCCGGCAATGAAGGCCGCCACCGGCTTGGTGACGTGTTGCTTCACGTAGGCGGCCGCTTCTTCCTCGGCCGTGCCGCCGATCTCGCCCATCATGAGGATGGCTTCGGTCTTGGGATCGGCCTCGAACATCTTGAGCAAATCGATAAACGACGTGCCGACGATCGGGTCGCCCCCGAGACCAACGCACGTCGACTGCCCCAGCCCCAGCCCGCTGAGCTGGAACACGGCCTCGTAGGTCAGCGTGCCCGAGCGGCTCATGACCCCCACCGGACCCGCCTTGTGAATGTAGCCCGGCATGATGCCGATCTTGCACTGCTCGGGCGTGATGACCCCCGGACAGTTCGGTCCCACGAGCACCGACTTGCTGCGCTTCACGGCATCGTACACGCGCACCATGTCGAGCACGGGCACGCCTTCCGTAATGGCCACCACCGTGGGAATACCGGCATCGACCGCTTCGAGAATCGCATCGGCGGTAAAAGCGGGGGGCACGAAGATCATCGTCGCGTTGGCGCCGGTCTGCTCCACCGCTTCATGCACGGTGTCGAACACGGGCACGCCTTCGACCGTCTCGCCCCCCTTGCCGGGCGTGACGCCGCCGACCATCTTCGTGCCGTATTCCTTGCAACCGCGGGTATGGAACTGCCCCACCTTGCCGGTGATACCCTGGCAGATGACCCGCGTGTCCTTGTCGATCAGGATGCTCATGTTCCGAGAGTCCAGTTTACGCGCTTGTGTTCGAGGGAACGTGGTCCTAGCCCGCCGCCGCGACAACCTTCTTGGCCGCGTCGGTGAGTCCTTCGGCCGAGATGATCGCCACGCCGCTGCCGGCGAGGATCTTGCGGCCTTCTTCCACCTCGGTGCCTTCCAGCCGCACGACCAGCGGCACGTTGAAGCCCACGGTCTTGTACGCTTCGACGACCGCGGTGGCGATCGTCGTGCAGCGCATGATGCCGCCGAAGATGTTGACCAACACGGCCTTCACGTTCGGATCGGACAGCAGAATGCGAAAGGCCTCGGTCACCTGCTCGACATTCGCGCCGCCGCCGACGTCGAGGAAGTTGGCCGGGTTGCCACCGTGCAGCTTGATGAGGTCCATCGTGCTCATGGCCAGGCCGGCGCCATTCACCAGGCAGCCGATGTTGCCCTCGAGCTTGACGTAGCTCAGGCCGGCCTTGCCGGCACGCACTTCCGAAGGATCCTCCTCGGCCACGTCACGGAGCTCGGCCAGTTCCGGATGGCGGAACAGGGCGTTGTCGTCGAAGGTGATCTTGGCGTCGAGCGCCAGCAACTCGCCGGCGCCGGTCACCACCAGGGGATTGATCTCGACCAGGCTGCAATCCTTCTCGACGAAGACCTTGCAGAGGGCCTTCATGAACTTCTCGGCCGAACGGACGCTGGCCCCCGTCAGCCCCAACAGGGCCGCCAGCTTGCGAACCTGGTAGCTACCGAGGCCACGATCGGGATCGAAGGCCGCCTTGAAGATCTTTTCCGGCGTCTTCTCGGCCACCTCTTCGATATTCATGCCCCCTTCGCTCGACACCATCACGACCGGCTTCGAGGCCGCTCGGTCGACGACGATGCCCAGGTACAACTCGCGGGCGATATCACAGCCCTCTTCGACGAGGACCTGTCGCACCGTCTGTCCCTCGGCGCCGGTTTGAATGGTAACCAGCTTGTGCTCGAGCAGATTCTCAGCGACGCTTGACGCTTCCTCGGCGCTTTTGACCAACTGCACGCCGCGCTGGGCGGGATTGTCTTGGACCGTTCCCTTGCCCCGACCGCCGGCGTGGATCTGTGCCTTGACGACGGCCAGCGAGCCCCCCAGCGTGCGAAAGGCCTCGGCGGCCTCGGCGGACGAACGTGCCACGATGTTGCGCGGCACCGCGACACCCGCCTCGCGGAGAATCTGTTTCGCCTGATATTCGTGGATCTTCATACTGTTCCTTCACCGCGACAAAGTGCGCCACGGTTCGACATTGGAAACGGCCGGCCCGAAATGAATCGCGGCCCACGCTCACAGGCGAGTCGTCGGGCCGTCGAAGTCCGGTTCGGAGGGCAAACGGTCGGGGATGCTCGATCAGCACACCAGGGCGATCGTGGCAAGGCGCGGATTATAGGTCCCGCGGCGCAAAGTGGTCAAGCGACCAGAGCACGCTGAAAAGGGAAGTGTTTTCGCGTCTTGGCGGCATCCGGTGTACCGCATCGAGCGAAGATGGCCGCACGCCCTGCGACGCCGTGGTCGGCGAGTAGAGGAAAAAACAAAGAAGGCCGCTGCTCGAGAGTTCCGGCAGCGACCTTCCAGGTTGTGTCGTGTGTCCGTCGTCGTCACGCGGCGCATCGCCGAACAGCGACCGCCTGCCACGGAAGAGTACGTCGGCTAGCTGAGCTGCGCGAGCGCATCGAGGGCTTGCCGCGTCTTCTCGACGCCGCCCAACTTCTCGGCCATCGCCTTGACGGCCTTCAACGTGCTCAGCGTGATTTCGCCATTCGCCTTGCTGCGGGGGCCGCGTTTGGGTTGATACGAGCCCGTCTTGCGCGCCAGCTCGGCTTTGAGATTGCTGACCTGCGCCGCAGAAACCTTGATCTTCTTTTGCGCGAGAATCGCAATGACGTCTTTGGGAGCCGTGTCGTGTCCCTTGTCATTCAGTACATCGCGAATCGCCTGAGCCTTGCTGGGTCCACGGCTTCCAGCTTTTCGAGCTGCCATTCACAGAACTCCCATCAAAAGGTTAGCCCACTTTCTTATGAGCTAAACAGTAGCACGCGCTGGAGTGTGGTTAAAGTGGAGTTGCGACTTTCGATGAATAAAAAACCCGAAGGACGCCACCCCCTGTGTGCGGGGGAACGCCCGTTAGTGCAGTACCTCAACGGGTACATTCGTTCGCCGCAATACAAAAACCAATCGTCTACCCGTAATGTCCGGCATGAACGGCCTCGTGAACGTTTCCGGCGCTTCAGGGGCGCCATTTGTCCGTCTGTTCGCGATACCAGGCATGCTCTCGTACGGTGATGAATTGGCCGTCGCCGACGTCGCGGGCGAAATGAATCGTTGGATCCGGGCAATTACCAGCTCTCGTGTCGACGATACGATGTTCGACCGGATACCAGCGTTGACGCCCCACATAGCCGTTCAGCGCCTCGAATTGAAAATCGAGGTAGGGCACCATCGAGCGCGAAACGAGGAATCGCGGCGGTGGACCTTCGCTAAGCAAGCGAAAGCACGCGGTGCCCCCTCGTACCCGATTCGGCAGATAGAACATCAACGGCACGTCTTCGTACGTGATGAGAATCTCGTCCTCGGGCCGCAAGCGTGGACGAAGCAGTTCGATCAAATCGCGATTCGGGTCGGGCAACACGTCGGCCAGATCGAGGTACAGCCAACGCCACTCCTGGCGTGCCACGTAACCCATGTCCTCGACGCGCCAGGAGAGCTTCGGGATGACCGCCAGACCAACCCGCGAAAAGAAGGGAGAAAACGTGAGCAAGGCCGCCAAGGCAATCGCCCCCCAAGAACGCCAGGGCAACCATCCTTCGGGAAGAAAATGCGGGAGCCCACGCACGCAAACAAACGCCAGCAACGCTGCGGCAAAGGGAGTGCTTCCCACGATATATCGAAGATAGGGCGCCGGCGCAACGACCGTTACCCACACCAGATTGATGACCAGGATGGCAGCCGACAGAAAGAGGAAGCGACGTTGTGTCGGCCGCAACTTGCTCCACTCGTACCATAACAACCAGACGGCCAGCACCAGCAGTACCCAAGGAATGACGTACTGATTGAAATTGAACAACGAACCGGCCGAGCGATAACGCCAATCGAAAATGGTTTCTTTAAGACGCGAGAAGAGCTCGTAATACCACACCCACGGCGCCACGGTGAATCCGATCGCCGCGAAAACCAGCAGCACGCGCCCGCGAGAACGAGACGCACACACCACACCATCGAGAAACAATAAGCCGATCACGGGCCAGAACGTGCCATAGTCGAATTGGAACCAGATCCAACTCGTCAGCACGAATAGAATCGCTCCTCCCCGTCCGGCCGTTTGCCAACGCAAATAGGCGAGCACCGTCAACAGCATGAACAGACAAGACGGCGCGTAATAGCGGCACTGCCGCATGTGCAGCACCCAAAACACATTGGTGGCCAGCAGAAAACCCGCGATCCAAGCCATCCACGGATCGTCGAACTCGCGACGAATGAAACGGTAGAGGATGGCCACCGTCAGCAGTCCGCACAAAGCAAACGGAATCCGGGCGGCCAACGTCCCCTTGCCAAAAACCTGAAACGATGCGGCCGTCAGCACGAATTGCCCCCACGGCTGACCGATCCAGGTCGTATCGGGCTTGAAGTCGCCGCGGGCGACGAAGTAGGCAATGGCCACCTCGGGGTCGCGAATGCGACGTTCGAGGCCGATCCGATCGCGATCGGCCGTGACGTCCATCGTGATCAGATTGCGGCCGTCGTAGCCCAACGGCCGGCCAAACTCCAGCATCCGCTCGGCCAGCACCCCGGTGGCCGCTTCGTCCTGCCAGAGGTAACGCCGCCCCAGGTGCCAGAACAACAGCCCGCTGGCAATCAAGGCCAACAGAGCGATTGCCGCAAGCTCGCCCCACGATACAAAACGCCGCGTGCTCGCCGGCATCCACGCCCCGTCGGTCTCGTGCGCTGCGATCGCCGCCAAAATGCCACCCGGGGGCGCGGCGAAGTCGCGCCAATCGTAGAAACGTCGTGTCAGATGCTGGGACGCCGACCCATCACCAACCCGACAATGAACAGGACCAGGAATATCACGAACAGGATGCGCGCGATCTGCATCGCCACGCCTTCCAAGCCCCACAGACCCAGCACCCCCGCGACGAGCGCAATCACGAGAAAAATCAAGGCCCAGCGCAACATGGCGATCTCCCCTCTTGTTGCAAATTCAACAAGTACAAACCATTACTGCGACGATTGCGCCTCGTTCTCCGCCCCCTCGGGCTGGTTGAGTCGCACGAGCAGCCACTGTTGGGTGACCCCCTCGTCGAAATGCACCAGCGCGGTCGTCTCGTCCTGCGTGAGATTATAGATGCCCGTCTCCATGACGGGCAAATCCTGACCTTCGATGTGCCACGCCGCGCGCTGCGTGCTCCGATCGACGGCGCCAATCACCGACTCGGCCGAATCTTTCAGAGTATTGTGAAAGGCGCCGCTGATGATCCCATCCTGGCTCACCGCCAGTTGCAGGAACAATGTCGGATCGGTCGACTGCTCTTTGTCGGGCACCACGGCGAACACACCCAGCGGCATCCACTCGATCTGCTCGCTATCGAGATCCGCGGGCACGCTGTTGGCAATCTGCGATGCTTGTTGTGCGTAGTCATCCTCGGAATAAGCCGGCTGCCCATCGACGTAAACGGTGCTGTCCTGGTAGTAGACGTTGCCCCCCGTGCCAAAGTCGTAATAGATCGGCGTTCCCCAGGTATAGGGCATCCACGCCGACAGCGCAACCCAGTTCGGCCGGTTCCAATAATTGAAGCCCGGGTGATAGTGCCAGTGCAGGTTCGGATGATTCACCCACCAATGGTTATTGTACCAATGGTTGCGGTTCGGGAACTGATTCTGCCAGCGGTTGCGGACCTGGTTGGCAATCTCCTGGCGGTTTTCCCAACGGCCGGGCAGATTGTTCTGAAGCTGTTCCCAGCGCCCGCCCGAGGGTCGGGTCCAATCGTTCGGCCGATTGAAATCGGGACGGGTGATACCGGGTCGATTGATGTCCGGCCGATTTCCGGCACCGGGGCGCGCGGGCAGCGTCGTGATACCGCCGGGAATGTTCAGAAAATCTCCCAGGTCGCCAGGAGAAGGTCGCCCACCGGGACGATTCAGATCGGGCCGAGAGCCTGGTCCCAAATTGCCCGGCAACGTCGAGATGCCGGGGCGATTCCCGCCGCCGGGGCGCGTCGTTCCCCCCGGACGCGCGATGTTGGTGCCGCCGCCAGGGCGTTGGCCTGGATGCACATTGGGTAGCTGACCCGGACGTTGTCCCGCATTGAAATTCGGTAACTGCCCAGGACGCTGACCTGTATTGAAATTGGGAAGTTGCCCCGGACGCTGGCCGGTATTGAGATTCGGAAGCTGCCCCGGGCGCTGACCGCCGTTCCAGTTCGGCATCTGGCCAGGACGTTGGACGTTGTTGAAGTTCGGCATCTGGCCCGGTCGCGTCCCGATCTGTCCCGGCAAGCCGGTCGAGATATTGCCGGGCAGGTTGCCTGGCCGCATGCCGCCGGTGTTGGGCCTGGCGGGCAAGGTCTGTGGGCGCTGCGCCGGCAACCGGCTCATCGAGGGAGATCGATTCATGGCCGCGTGATTGATGCCTCCCGCGCCCCCCAGGTGAGCACCCCCGGCGCGCATGCCGGCGCCACCTCCGCCACCTCGACCTCCGCGCGCTAGCGCCTCGGGCACAAGACCTGCGACGATCAACAGCCCGGCGATAAGCGGCAATGTTACCTTGTTCATGGAGATGGCCTTTCCGTTTCACTCGCCGGCGTGGTCGTCTCTTCGATGTCGCGCGTGACCGTCACCGGATCGATATTGGGCAGCAGCACGCCGTCCACTTCGCGCTGGGTCGACTCCCAGGAAAAGCGGTCTACTCCTAGCGGCGTCAGAATTTGTACGGCGGTCGCTTGTCTTCCATCGGGAAGCGTAGCTCGCGTCTGGATCGTCCAATGATCCCCCTCGTTCTTCCAAAAGCCTTCGCCAAAACCACCGTCGGAATCGAACACCCAGGAACGAACCTGACCGTGGACGGGGTCCCAACCGATGACCTGCGTTCCCACCAGCTCTGACTGCCCCGGTATCGCGACTCGGAACGAGCGAGAAATGAAGCTTTGATTGGCCACCCAGCGGCACGAGGTGGCCACCTGGCCTTCGTTGTCGGCGTCGCGCCACTCGCCAATCAGCCACTCGAGATCTTGCAGATAGTCGTGCGGCGTTGACGCCGGGGGCGCGGCTTCCTGCTGGGAGAACGTTAATTCGCGCACCGTATCGAGCTGCCATTGCCCGTCGCGGCGAACGTGTACGGCGAGATAGCTCGATTCGTCGGCGCGACCATCGGGGGACGCGACTCGCGCGGTCCCTTCTTCGGTGGCGGTGTCCGCGGTGGCAAAGCGGATGCGATCGACTTGCACGTCCAGTTTTCTGCCGGGGTTTTCGGCAAACTCTTGGGCAAAATATTCGGCCAATGCCTGGCGTCCTTCGATACGGTCGCCCGCCGGGGTGATGTATTCGGCCGACTCGCTCCAATGCCCCGCCAGGGTCGAAGCGTCCGCGGCGTTGAACGCCTCGACGTACGATTTCACGCGGGCGAGGATCGCCTTGCGATCTTGTTCGACGGCATCATCCTGCGCCACGACCAGGCGAGCCAGGCAGGTCGTCAGCAGGAGGAACGAGCACGCCACACGGCGAAGATTCATGGTGCAACTCCCGAGGAAGCGAGACGCAAGCAATCGAGCAGGGGTGCGACGCGGCGGATCGAGACCCGATCCTGTCAGACAAGCGGCCGTCGTGGCTCGCGGACGGCTTCCAATTCTACTTCTCGCGCGTTCACATTGCGCGATATTTCCAACAATTGTGCCTGGTGCGAAAAGTGTCCAACCAGCGACCTTTGTGGATGATTTGCCACAACATCAGGGGGGGGTGGGGCCGGCCGGCTGCGGTTGCCGCCGCTGTGCTTCGATCCATTGCCGAAGCTGCCCGATCGCCGGTGCGCCGGGCGCCAGTCGAGTAAGTCGATCGGCCGTCTCGGCCGCGCGATCCCAATCCCGGCGCTCCGCGTAGAGCAGCGTGAGGGCATGCCAGGCATCGATCATGCGCGGATCGAGTTCGCACGCCTTTTTCAAGGCAACTTCCGCTTCGTCGAGCTGGTGCTGCTGCTGGAGCGCAAGCCCCAGGTTGTATTGCAGGCGTGCCTGCGCCGGCTCGAGCCGGGCCGCCGTCTGCAACTCGGCGATCGCCTCCGGCAGCCGATCGGGGGATTCCGCCAGCAGCAATCCCAGCGAATAGCGCGCCATGGCGAACTCGGGCTGGAGCTCGACGATCTTGCGGAATAGCTCTTCCGCCTCGGCCGGTTTTCCCTGCGTGTGAATCAACATGGCCAGATTGTTCAAAGCCGGCACGAATCGGGGCGACAAGCGCAGCGCGGTGCGGTATTCGGCTTCGGCCGTTTGCGGATCGCCCCGTCGTTCGGCCAGCATCCCCAAGTTCAGATGGGCGGCAGGCTGATCGCTATTGGCATGCTGGCCGGCGATGTATTCGTCGGTCGCGGCCCGCAGCGCGATTCGTCCGTCAGCGTCGAGCGTCGTGGCCGGCACGCCCGACAGGATGCGGGCCGCCTCGGTGCGCACGGCGCGCACGGGATCGGTCAATTTCGGGGCCAGCAACTCAGCCAACTCGTCCGGCGGTAGATTCTCGGCCGCACCGGCCGCGGCGGCGCGCACCAGGGCCTCGTCGTCCTTGAGAGCGCGGGCGAGCACCTCGCGCGTCTCGTCGATGGGGTAGCCTCCCAACAAGGCTGCCGCGCTGGCACGCACGACGGGCCCGACGTCCTTGCGGCGGATCAACTTCGACAGGCTGTCGACCGCCTCGGGCTTGCCCGCTCGTCCCGCCGCGATGGCATGGGCATAGTGCGGCTCGTGCAGTCGTTTGGGTCCGTACCACTTCACGATCCAATCGCTCGCCCACTGGGGCGTCTCTTTTTCGTGGCACCCGTTGCAAGCGTTGGGCGTGCCCAACGACACGGTAAGATCCGGCCGCGGAACGCGAATGCTGTGATCGCGCCGCGGATCGACCACCATGTAATTCGTGGTGGGCATGTGGCAATCGACGCAGTTGGCCCCGGCCTTGCCCACGGGGTGATGGTGGTGCGCCGGTCCGTCGTACTTGCCCGGCACGTGGCACTGGCCGCACAACTGGTTGCCTGCGGCCTTCAGCTCGAGCGAGTGGGGATCGTGGCAGTCGGTGCAGCGGACCCCTTCGCGATACATGCGGCTTTGCAGGAAGGAACCGTACTCGTAGACCTCCTCGCGAATCTGCCCATCGACGTGGTAATGCTCGCCACCGAGCAACTCGGGCATGTAATAGTCGAGGAGCTCATCCCCCGGCGTGTAACCGGCATGCACGATGCGGCGGCGTGAGTGGCAAGGGGCACAACTGTTGAGTTCCCCTTTCGACGACTTCCCCTTGAGCCGGGCGAGTCCATAGCCGTAGTGCCGGTCCCAGAACAGCGATTTCGCTTCGGCCAGCTCGACATGGATGCTCCCCGGACCGTGGCAGGCCTCGCAGCTCACGTCGATCTCGGAGAACTCCGTGTGGTAGGTATCGGTCTTCAGGTCGTAGTTCCTGCGCAGGTTGGTCGAGTGACACTCGGCGCACATGTAGTTCCAGTTTTGCGCCGGGCCAGCCCAGAAAAGCTCATCGTCGGGCTTGATGTGCTCGTCGTGGTAGATGTGAAACCAGCGTTTGTCCTTCGTGTCCCAGGTGGTGGGCAGCGTCTGCAGTCGTCCGCGTTCCGTCTCGACCAGGTACTGTTGCAAGGGGCGGATGCCAAAAGTGTATTTGACCGGATAAGTGCGCGCCTGGCCGTCGGGGCCCTCGGTGGTGACGAAGTACTCGTCCCCCTGGCGGAACATGCGCGACTCGACGCCGAAGTGCGAGAAGGTGGCACTGTCGAAATCGCCGACGACGGAATCAGCGTTCGGCAGTTCCATGGCCCGATCGTGATCCGAGCCGGCCCACTTGGCAGCCTCGGCCGCGTGGCACTCGGTGCAGCGTTGGCGGCCGACATACTCGGCGCGTCGCCCCGGGGGGAGCGCGGTCCACCAATCGAGCGCCAGCGCGGCCCCTCCCAGGGCCAACAGAGCCAGCGGCAACCACAACAATCGGCGCAAGCGAAGTTCCGTCGCAGAGGTGAATGAGGTCGAGACCGCGCCGCGCGAACGAACGTCGCTTCCGGTTCCGTGGGAAGGCGCGGTCTTTCGATTATCAATCGCCCCTCAGACCGCCGCAACCGTGCCCGGCATGGAACCCGGCGGTGGCCCCGAGTTCCATCACACGATACGATGCCCGGCATGCTGATTTGGATGACGACCTATTATCTCGAGACGCTCGATCCCACCGAATTGCGTCCCTCGTTGCGCGGTGAAGTGGGCGACCTGGTCATCCACCGGCAAGCCCCCGCAGGTACGACCAACCGCCGGTTTTACCTCTCGGTGGGGGCCGACTGGACCTGGACCGACCGGCTCTTCTGGACCGACGACGCTTGGGAGACCTACGCCCGGCAGCCGGGGCTCGACACCTATATCGGTTACGTCGGCGACGAGGAGATCGGCTACTTCGAGCTCGACCGCCAGCCCGACGGGAACACACAGTTGGCCTATTTCGGCTTGCTGCCATCGGCGATCGGCCGAGGACTGGGGGCGCGGTTGCTCGTCACCGCCATTCAACAGGCCTGGCGCGACGGCGCCCGGCGTGTCTGGGTCCACACCTGCACGCTCGACCATCCGCAGGCGCTGGCCAACTACCGCGCCCGCGGCATGCAGCTCTACAAGCAAGAGTCGTGTTGGAAAGAGCTCTAACCTAGCACCGAGGCGCGCCCCCGCGTAGCAACTCGTGCAGCACGATGCCGGCGGTGACCGCGACGTTGAGCGAATCGACCTCCGCCGACATCGGAATCGTGATCTTCCGCTGGCACAGTTCGACCAGGTGAGGGGGTAGACCGTGCGCCTCGTTGCCGAGCAACAGCGCAAAACGGCGCGAACACGGCCGTCGTCCCAGCGTCTCGGCGGCAGGGTCGAGCACCGTCGCCATCAGTTCGATGCCCTGTTGCTCGCGCAGCGTCGTCAGGTCGCGCGCCAGATCGCGCGAAAAAGCCAGCGGCAAGCGCAGCGACGCCCCCATCGAGACGCGCAACACTCGCCGGTCGAATGGATCGCACGTATCGGGACCGATGATCGCTCCGCGTGCCCCTAGCGCCAACGCACTGCGAAAGATCGAACCCAGGTTTTCTCGGTCGTGAATACCCGCGCAAACGATCAGTCCGCCCCCTTCCGGCGCGTCGGCCAGTAGCTCCTCGCATGGCCTTCCCGGCAGACGTCGGGCGCAGGCCAACACGCCGCGATGAAAGTTGAAGCCGACCAGCCGCTCGAACCAGGCGTCGGGCACGACATAAACGGGCACTGCGTCGGCGACGCGGGGAGCAAACGTCTCGGCCCAGCGTTGGCCCAAGAGCAACGACGCCACGGGAAACCGGCTCGCCAACAGACGCTCGACCAGCTTGCTCCCCTCGCACACGAACAAGCCGGCGCGGAGCGTTTCGTTCTTGTTCTTCAGATGGCGATAGACGGCCAGCCGAGGATCGTCCAAATCGTCGATCGGAATGAACGTCATCGCCGTGGCACTCGCACGCACATCGCAACCGCGGCCCGCGCGGCGACGAATCATCTCGGATTCAAGTGAGGGCGAACAAGCGGTTCTTCGCCGGCAGACTCGAGATCTGCGAATAGTGGTAGATCGTCGCGCGCTCGGTTCCTTCGTCGACGATCGGCGTGGGGCCTTCGACGACAAAATCGGCAAAGTGCGGCGCGTTGAACGCAATGAAGGCCAGACGCAGGCTGTCGATCTCGCGGTCATAACGCTGGCCGAGATCGGGCAGCGCGATCGGACCGGTGTCGTTCTGATACATCTGCCGATCGAGGCTGATATTCATCGTCTTGGCCGGGCATTCGATGATTGCCCGCAACCCCAATTCTTCGTTGGCCAATTCGGTCTGTGTCACGATGGGCTGCCCGGCTTGCGTTGCATCGCGAATGGCCGGCCATTCGGTCAATTCGACCGGCTGGCGGGCTTCGTGCAGCAGCAACTCGGGCTGTCCCCACAACTGATCGATGGCATAGGTGCTGCGGTAATCGGGATTCAGCCACGCCTTGCGACGGAACACGAGCAGGTTCGCACCGCCGAAGATGGGCAGAAAATCGTAGTTGTCGTCGTAGAACAGATCCTTTTCGCCAAAGGTGTTCTCGCTCTTGCACGAAGCGCACTGGTAGTAATCCGTCGATGTGTTCCGCTGCGCGTCGATGATGCGCGTGCGGCTTTCGATCCAGAAGCGCACCGAATTCTTCGCCGAAGTGCCCCGCAAAAACGAGCGGCCATAGTCGAGCGGAACCATCTCCTCTCCTGCCGGCGCCGCGAAGACAGACTTCACCAGCGAAGCAACCATGAGCGGCGCAGCACTCAATGCCGTAGCAGAAAGAAAGGTACGGCGAGACGTTGGCATCGTGATCCCCTCACTGCGCTAGGGTGCAGAACATGTCGCGGCAAGCGAGGCTTCTCCGAAGTCCGTCGCGACAGTAGCCCTATAAGCGACGATCCGGTCCCAAGCAAGCACTCACGGCACATTCGCAGCCAGAACTTGAAGTCCAGCTACTTACGTAGGCATCGAATAGGGCGCTCGGTAGGTATAGCCGAGCAGTGCGTTCGCCGCATCGTCACCGGGAAACGTTTCGCTCACCGGATCCCACGTCAGCTTGCGCCCCATCCGCACGGCGATGCTCCCCAGATGGCACAGCGAAGCCGAGCGATGCGAGCTTTCCACGTCCGAGACCGGCGTCGCCTCTTGCTTGACACACTGCAGAAAGTGATAGAGGTGCTGCAACACGATGCGGTCCTTCGAGGGAACGCTGTCGTGCAGACGAATCGCATCTGTGGGCAAGGGATTTCGGGCCGCTTCTTCGACCGGGGCGCCGTACAGCCCGACGCGATTCACGGCAAGGCGTCCCTCGGTCCCCTCGAAGCGCACGCCTAGCCGGTCGCGACCCTCCTTGATTGTCTTCGTGGGCAAGCTCTGCAACAGAATCTGCGTTCCGTTCGGATAGGTCATCGTGACGCGAAACTCGCGCGGAATCTGATAGCCGCCGGCGATGTCGGGCAGCCCCTGCGGCGTGACCCCTTCGATCTCGATCGGGCCATTCAGCTCCATGCCCAGGCCCCACTGCGCGATATCGAGCTCGTGTACCGCCCAATTGACGAGTTCTCCCTCGCTGTAGTCCCACCAACAGTTCCACGTTTGATAGCGCTCGGGACAGTATTCGGCGAGGGGCGCAGGGCCCAGCCAGGCGTCCCAGTTGAGCCCCGCCGGCACGGGCCGCGACGCGAAGGGACCTCCCAAACGTCCCTTTTCCAACACATTCACGACCACGCGTTTGATCTCGCCCAGGCGGCCATTGCGCACCAGTTCGCAAGCCAGACGATAGTTGGCGTCGCTCCGCTGCTGCGTTCCGACGAGCAACGTGGTACCGCTTTCTCGCACGGCGCAGACGATCGCTTGCCCCTCGTGGATCGTGTGCGAGAGGGGCTTTTCGCAATAGATGGCCTTGCCCGTCTTCGTCGCCTCGATGGCGATCTTCGCGTGCCAGTGATCGGGCACGGCAATGATGACCGCGTCGATGTCGTCGCGTGCGAGCACTCGGGTGTAGTCTTCGTAGAGCTCCGCGCCGGGGCACTCGGCGTCGCGGACCGCTTCGGCCTTGGCTCGATTCACTTCGGCAATGGCCACGACGTCGCCGTACAGAGGCAAGAATCTCGCCAGGCGGAGGATGTTGGCCAATCGGCTGCCGCGCACGCCCGCCCCGATCAGGCCGACACGCACACCCCGGCGAGAAAGCCAGTAGCCACTGCCCCCCAGCGTGCCGGCCGCGGCAATTCCGGCCGCGCCCAACAAGAGGCCGCGTCGCGTGAAGCGACGGTTTCGCGCCGGCGCGGCCGCGGGGGGCGTATTGGTGGCGGGCTCTTCGAGCTTACTGTTCATCGTAGAGCGAGGCTGGCCACGGGGTTCGGTTCAGGTGTCGGAACTGCTTACCATTCTAACTACGCTCCCCGAGCGGTACAGTTTCGCCCCTTCGAGCGACCGTGCAGCGACCGCGTCGCGCGAACATATCGCTCGCCGGAAAGGGAGGTTAGACTGATCGTGCGGGTAGTCCCCCCACACCCGGCATCCCTGGCACGCCACTCCTCAAGCCCGGACGAGCATGCTCCCTGTCCATCGTTTTACGCGGCAATTCGCCCGATGCCGATCGCTCGGCCCCTTCGTCGCCAGCGTTGTTTTGCTGCTGGCTTGCGGTAGGGCGTCCTTCGCCCCGGCCGCGGTGATCGTGCTGACGAACCGCGCTCCGGCCGCGGTGAATTTCGAGTGGCTCCCCGCCGGGGGCGAGGCCACGTCGCGCGAGCTCGCCGTGGGGGACGTCGTGGCGTTGCCGGTCACCGAAGGGGCCAGGATTCAGTTCGGCACCATCCGCGGCAAGCAAAAGTACGAGCTCAGTCCCAACTCGATTTATTTCTTTCACGATGCGAAGGGGACCGGTCTCGATCTCGAGCAGGTGGGCGTCCACGGCCACGTGGCGCGGCGGCCCATCGACTCGGGCCTCGAACGCGCGCCCTCGCGCGAGGTCGCCACGGTCACGGTGCGCATCTACGTCGACGAAGAAGAACGGATGACGCCCGCCTATTGGCAAGACCGTTTGCAGAAGCGCGTGGAAGCCGCCTCGCAGATCTTCGAGCAGTGTTGCGGCGTGCGTTTCAAGGTGGTGGCGACCGGCACGTGGCCCTCCGACGACGCGGCCGAGAATTTTCAGGCCTCGCTCCGCAACTTCGAGCGAATGGTCACGGCGCATCCGGCCGACCTGGCCATCGGCTTTTCCAGCCAATACGCCGATACGAAACCGGGCACCGAAATCGGCGGGACGCGGGCCCCCTTTCACCCGTACATCCTGATTCGCGAGGGTTCGGCCCGCGTGGGGGAGCCCGAGAAGCTCGAAGTACTGGTTCACGAATTGGGGCATTATCTCGGCGCGACGCACAGCCCCGAGGCGACCTCGGTCATGCGACCGCGCCAGGGAGATCGCCGCGCGCTGTTTGCGAGCCACCGGATTGGGTTCGATCCCGTGAACACGCTGATCCTGAACATCATCGGCGAGGAACTGCGCCAACGCCCGCTGCGTGCCTTGCGCGAGTTGAGCCTCGAGACCCGTCTCGAGCTGCGGCCGATCTATGCCGCGCTCTCGCAAACCTTGCCCGAGGATCCGGCCGGCCCCATCTACGTGCGCCTGCTGGGCATCATCGATCCGGTCGAGACGTTCGAACCGGCCACGGTGAAATAGGCCACGCCGCAGCGTGCCTAGGCTTCGCCGCCGTCGTCGGGCAGGATCTCGTATCCGTAGCGCTCGAAGAAAGGCCGCCAGCGCCGCGAGATTTCCCGCCGCAACAGCGGCGCCAGGTGGTAGCGGTTCGTGCGATACTCTTTCGAGTTGTCGACGTAATTCTGCAGTGCCGGCAGTGCCGGCTCGATGTCGCCCAACTCCAGATGCGAATAGATCTGCCGCATCTGTCCCAGCATGTCCCCCACGAGATCCTCGTAGCGCACCTCGTAAAAGCGATCGGGCGGAATCAGATCGCGGGTCTCTTCCAACCGGTGGTGCATGCGCATGAAGGTCTCGAAGACATGCTCGACCAGCCCCTCGAACTTGGGCACCTGTAGCCCGTGGATGTTGTACAGCCGCTGCCACAGATGGACCGTCGAGGGAAACACCACGTAAGGATCGCGCACGATGTTGATAAACCGTGCGTCGGGAAACATCTCGAGCAAAATCTTGACCCGCGCGGTATGGGGCGGCGACTTCAAGATCATCCGCCCCGGCCGCTTGAGCGTCACGTGCTTGAGAAAGCGCAACAGTGCCGCTTTCCAGCGTTCGCGGTCTTCGGCCGAAACGCCTTCGAGGTCCAAATACTCGGGATACTGCGGCGGCTCGTTCGGAAAGGCGATTGTCAGGTAGGGAGTGGGCACCCCCAGGTTGCACAGGGCGAACTCGTCTTCCTGAGGGCTGTCCCAGCCGAAGGCCATGTTGTCCATGGGCCGGTTCGGGGGCATCATCCAGTTGAAGAAGGTCGTCACGAACCAGTTGCTGAGCAGGAAATGATTCGGCTCGAGACATTCGTACGTCGTCGAGAACGTGTGCCGCTTGTCGAGGATCAGCAGCTCGTGCAATAGAGTCGTGCCCGAGCGCCAGTGTCCCAAGATGATGACCGGCGGTTCGAGCTCGGTTCGCTTCGTGCGACCGGCGTAGAGCGCATTCTGCACCCAGCCGAGCGACGTGTGTGCCACGCTAAATAGCGTGTCGAGTGCCGCGATATGTGCCCGCGATGGACTGAACCGGAAGCGATTCCGCGCAAAGAGGCGCATCAGACCGAAGAAGTCGGTTCCGAGCCAGATTCTCGGCGTAAACCACTTCTCGTTCTTGAGCGAACCGCTGGCCAGTTCCGGCTGGGGGACTGGTGTATCGGTACCGACCGCCATAAGTTCCCTTGAGCAATCACGCGTCAGCCGCGCGAGGCCCCACCCAATCGAGGTAGACAGTTCATACCCACGACGCAGGGTCTGGGACCAATCGTAGCCGGCAGGCGGCCTCAGCGGCAACCGGGGTTCGGCACTCCGTGGCGGCAACTGCCGGGCTTTAATCCTCTTGAGCCAGAAAGCTCGACGCTTGCCCCCAGTCTCCGCCAAAGACGGTTTCGTGCAGGGGGCGGCGGGGACGACGCTCGCGGTCCCGTTCGGCCAACTCGGGGCGATCCTGGGGTTTGCCTTCATAGCCCAGGGCGATGCCCGTCAGAGCGTGATACCCCTCGGGAATCTGGAAGAGCTCGCGTGCCCGATCGGGCAGGATACCGATCATCTGGTGGACGGCGATGCCGCGCGAGGTCGCCTCGAGCGAAAGCGTGGCGGCCGCCAGACCAAGATCGTGCTCGCAAGCCGCGTTGGGTTTCCCGTTCTTGACGAACTTTTCCGAGACCACGCCGATCGCCAGCGCCGAAGTGTGCTTGGCCCAGGCCTGATTCCCCTCGACCAGGCACGACAGCACCTTTTGGAACAACTCCGGCTCGTCGCGCGTGCCCACGATAAAGCGCCACGGCTGCTCGTTGTACGACGAAGGCGCCCAGCGTGCCGCTTCGAACAACGCACGCAGATCGGCCGCGGGAATCGACCGCTCCTCGAAGACGTAAGGACTCCAGCGCTCGGCCACAAAATCGTGTACCGGATGTTGAACGGGGGCTCTCATCGGGAAACTCCTTTGATCCATTGATCCATTGATCAGCCGGTAGGCGATTTTGCTGCGTGGCAAGGACTTGCCCTCAATCGTGACGGTTCGCACTTCGGGGCTGCTCGTTGCCTGCCAGCGCGATTATAGGTCTCGACGATGTCTGTTGCGACAAGCATTTCGTGCCCAGGCACCAGTGGGTCGCCAAGGTACCGCTTTCGCATCGCCGGCTATTGCCGTACGAGCGTGGCCGCTACCAGCAAGTAACGGTACGGGTACTTCTCAGGCTCTTTTCGCAGCAGCGCCTTCGCCTGCTCGTAGATAGCCGCGACCGTTGCGTCGCCGTGCGCGGGCTCGACCACGTGCCGCACGACCGGTTCGCTGAAGGCCTGCAGAAAGCCGACATACGCGTCGGCATAGCGTTCCACGTTCCCCGACTTCTTGAAGTCTTCGACAAAGGGCGTCGGCACACAACCGTCGAACACCTTTTCGACCGTGAAGGCCGACGCGAGCGGCGCGTCCTTCTCGCGAACAGGCGCCAGCAGCTCGTCGAGCGAGCGGAAGTAGACCGGCATCGTGATGCGTTCATAGACGGCGCGGTCGATGCGTCCTGCGTCGACCAACGCTCGGCAGGCGTCGTCGAGCAGATCGTAGACCCCGCTGCCGCACCAATGTTGCTCGTTTCGGCCAGGCAGGACGATGATCAGCCGCGCGCCCGCTTGCATCTCTGCGGCGCGATGCGTGTAGAACCGCAGCAGGTCGGAGGCCGCCTGTTCGATAAAGGCACGCCGCACCTCGGCCGGAATCTCTACGCCGGGCCGAATCGTAGCGCCGCAAGGGTGAATCACAAAATCCTGCACGAGCGCCGGCAGTCGGTCCATCCAGCAGACGGCGTTGAAGGTCATGCCCAGATGGACCGTCGCTGGGGGCAACAGCGGCCCATAGAACGAACCTCCCGCCGCCACGGGAAAAAAACCTTCGCGGTCGGCCGCCAAAGCATGGCTGGCCGTGAGATTCTCGAACAGACGATTAAAGTTGTTCGTCGCCAGATCGCTGAAGACGCCGCAGATGGGATGCTTCGCGCCGCGGCGCTGGAGCACCTCCACGGCGCGGCCCAGGCCCAGGATTGCATTGTTCCCCTCGGAGCAACCATAGTCGGCGATCGTCACCGGCTTGCCCGCGGCGGGCAAGGTGAGCTCGCGCGCGGCGATCTCGATCCAGTCGAGCAAAAACTCGATCGTGGCACGCTGGGCCGTGGAATGCTCGTCGTAAAAGCCCCGATCCTTCATTCCGCTGGTGCTGGGCACGGGCATTCCTCGCGTGTGCTAGTCGGGCTGGCGACGCCTCCGGCGGCGAGCCGCTAAACATAGCACACCGATCATGCCCGTCGAGGCAAGCGCCAGCGACGAAGGCTCGGGCACCACCTGCCAGCCGATATCTCGAAAGCCAGCCAAATCGAGATCGGTCATCAACTCGCGGACGCCGCGCGGCGTCGAAGGATCCATCAATGTCGTTTGCGGAACTCCGTTCACGAGGCCGGTCACCCCCAGATCCCAGTGGCCGCCGGAGTTGTCGAGCGGCACCGGGCCGCCGTACAAGGCCATGCTCGCTGGCCCATGAAAATCGTACACGCTACTCGAACCCGTGATCCAGCTATCCCACGACGCAGCAGTGCCGAAACCGAGCAGATGCCCCAACTCATGCACCGCGGTGGTGAGAAAATCAGATTTCGTCGAATCGAGCCCGGCGACCGTCTGTCCAAAATGCCAGGCAGCAGCGGAATTGAAAGTGATCGAGCCGCCCCAAGGGCCGAAGTCGGTTGCACTCGGGCCCGTGGTGTTGAGTTGCCCGCGATGGAGCGCCGCGTCGACGAACGAGGCACTCCCCGACGCGGTGGCTATTCCCTGCGAGGCAAACCCCAACACCGAGCTGGGAAAGGAACGTCCACCGACAAAGATGCGAATCTCCCCCTCGTCGAGCGTAAGATCCGAGCGGAGGACAGGACCGCCTCCCTGTCCGGGATGCACGAATCTTGCCGTCCAAGAGTCACCGCTCGCCGGGGCGATGGGAGCCAACGCATCGGCGAACATCGAGTAGACCGCGGCCGCCTCTTCCATACGAGCGCGCCGCTCGGGGTCGTCGAAGAACCCCTGGATGTCGTACGTGTAGTCGATGTGAATCGTCACCGCGGCCGCCTCACCGCAGGGCAGCACGAAACCGAACCCGCTCAGCAGGGCAAACAACAGCGATCGAAAGCAGTTCGAGCGGTGGGCAAGTGACAAGATCGTCTCTCCGAGTTCAATTCCTGCGGGGGGGAGACGCTCGTCGCCCCTTCGACGAGCGCTCGCCAACATGTTGCTACGATCGCGACAGGGCCTCGACGGCCAGGCCGATGTCGATGGGAAGACGAACGTCCTCGGCAATCGGTAGCGCGCGAATATGGATTCGCAAGTTGTCCGTTTCGCGTTCGAGCCACGTCGGCTGCTCCCCTTCGACCGTTTCGATGCGATCGCGGTAGATCTGCGCCAGGTTCGAGCGACGAATGACGTCGATTACATCGCCCGGCCGCACGAGCAACGACGGCCGATCGGCCTTGCGGCCATTCACCGCGAAATGACCGTGCGCCACGCCTTGCCGCGACTGAGGCCGCGTGGCACAAAAACCGGCACGCCGCACGACGTTGTCCAGCCGGCGTTCGAGCAGCGCGATCAAGGCATCGGCCGTGTTGCCTTCGGTGCGCTGTGCCCGAGCGAAAATTCGACGCAGCGTCCGCTCGCCGAGGCCGTAGAAATGCTTGATTTTCTGCTTCTCGAGCAGCGCCTGGCCGTAGACCGAAAGTTTGCCCCGCCGCGTGTGCATGCCGGGGGGCGAATCGCGACGTTCCAGCGCACGCCGCGCGCCACCGTTCTCGTAGATCATGACGCCCAGTCGGCGATTGACACGTCCCTTCGGACCGGTGTAGTGAGCCATGAGATAGTCCTTGTATGAATGGAATCGTGGTATTCCTGGCAAGTACTGCAAGGCGGAACGCTCGACGCCGGGAGCAAAGAGAAATTGCTCATCCATTCACTTCCCCAGCAACGGCCCGTGAGAAGACACTAGCCAGGGGAAGCGCCTACCGCGCGACGCTCTCTGCCCGTGCTCGCGAAGAACTCGCGATATCGCACGGGCCTAGGCACGAACAAGCTTGCCTGGAATCACGAGCGTCCTTTGCCGCCGACGTATCAAACGCGAAACAATTTGCGTCATCGAGAATTCGCTCCCCACACAGACACTTTGGGAAACGAAAGCCAAGCAGCTGGCGAGCGGCCGAAATTGGCTGGGCAGGCTGGCAGATCGGATGAGACGATGTCTCAACCTGCCCGCGATTGTAAGCGGGATTCGCCAACGGTCAAGTAGTGCCTCGCTTCACAACCTCGGAACGACTTCCGGACCTGGTGAACCACCCCAGGCCATCTCCCGCTATCGGAGGAATCCGTCCCGCCGGGGGCTTATTTTATTGACGGACGCGCCCGTCATTAAATACGATGGCGGCTCGGACGCGGTCCCTCGCGGCGGCCTGCCGCTGCGAACCGCGACCGGAGTCCCTCGCCCCCCAAGACACGTTCCCCGCCGCCATGAGCACGCACACTCGCCGCCGACGCGGACGCCCGGTCGATGCCGACTTGCGCTCGCGGCGCGAAAACGAGATCCTCGACATGGCCGCGCGCGTCTTCGCCGAGCGTGGTTACGCCGGTACCGATCTGCAGGTCGTGGCCGATGCGCTCGAAGTAGGCAAGGGAACCATCTATCGCTACTTCCGCGACAAGCAGAGCCTGTTTCTCGCCGCGGTCGATCGCGGCATGAACAATCTGCGCGAGAGTGTCGATCGCTGGGCCGCGCAGTCCGACGACCTGCTGCACCAATTGCCCCTGGCGATCTACGGCTACCTCCAGTTCTTCGACTCGAATCCGCACATCGTCGAGCTGCTGATCCAGGAACGGGCCGTATTTCGCGATCGCCCCAAGCCCACCTACTTTCAGCACCGCGACGCCGACGTCGTGCGCTGGGAACAGCAGGTTGCCGTGTTGATTGCCGCCGGGCGCATTCGAGACATTCCGGTCGAGGCGATCTCCGAAGTAGTCGGCGATGCGCTCTACGGCACGATGTTCACCAACTACTTTGCCGGCCGCAAACGATCCGTTTCCGAACAGTGCCGCAACGTGGTCGACATTCTCTTCCACGGCATTCTCACCCCCACGGAATTGAAGCGCTGGCGCTGGAAGGTGCCGGAAGAAAAAACCTCGCGTCCCCCTCGCAAGGTCCTTCGGACGCCGCGTAAGAAATAACCCCCAAGAAAGTACCTAGACGACGTGTTCTCCATGTTGAAAGTTTCCGCTCGACTCTACGCGATCGCCCCGCTGGCGCTGGTGGGAGTCTTGGCGCTAGGTCTGCTCCCAACCACGGGCTGCGGCAAGGCCGAGGCGCCCGCGGCCACCGTGGCCTCGGCGACGCCTGCCGAAGCCCTGGCCATCCCGGTCACGGTCGAAAAGGTAACGCCACGCCCCGTGCAGCGCATCGTCTACGTCAGTGCCACGATCCACGGGCTCGAGGAGGTCATCGTCACCCCCGAGGTCGAAGGGATCGTGAAGCGCATCCATCACGAGGTGGGCGATCGCGTCAAGCCGGGCGAGATCCTCGTCGAGCTCAACCCGATCAACTACCGGCTTGCCGTGAACGAAGCGATCCAGGCCCTGCAACTCGAGTTGGCCCGGCTGGGTCTCAAGGAATTGCCGGCAGAGGAATTCGACGTGACGAAGCTGCCGGGCGTCGTGCGCGCCGACCGGCTCGTCGAGAACGCCCGCCGGCGACTGGCGCGGGTCGAGAGCCTGTTCGGCCGCAAAGTGGCCACGGAGGAGGACTTCGACCAGGCGCGCACCGATTTCCAAGTCGCGCAGGCCACGCTGCAACAGACCATCGACGAGACCGAGGCCACGATTGCCTCGGCCCGATTGCGGGCCGCGACGTTGGCCTCGGCGCAAGAACGGCTCGACGATACGTCGATCTACGCACCCGATTTACCCACGCTCGCGCCCGACGGCTCGGTCGTCGTCGACTATGTCGTGGCCGAGCGCATGGTGGCCGAAGGAGAAATGGTTCGCGCCTTCCCCTCGCGCGACATGTTCCGCCTGGTGGTCGATCATCCCCTCAAAGTGCGAGCCAGAGTCAGCGAACGCAACCTGGCCGCGATTCGCGAGGGGCAGACGTTGAAGCTCAAGATCGATGCCTATCCGAGCGATCTGTTCGACGGCAAGATCGTGCGCGTCTATCCCACGATCGATCGCGCGAGTCGCACCTTCCAGATCGAAGCGATCGTGCCGAACGAAGATCGCCGCCTCAAGCCGGGGGTCTTTGCCAAGGGAGGCGTGCTTACCGAGCTCGATGAAAACGCCCCCACGGTGCCTCTCGACGCCGTGGTCACCTTTGCCGGCGTGACCAAGGTGTTCGTCGTCCGCGACAATAAGGCCTACGCCGTCGAAGTGCAACTCGGCGAAACGGGAGAGGGCTGGATCGAAATCAAGGGAGATTTCGATCCCGAGAGCACCGTCGTGACGAGCGGCCAGACGAAGCTGGCCGATGGCACCCCCGTCCGGATTCGCGAGCCGGAGACCCCCGAGATGGCGAGGCGCGAGCCGTGACCATTTGGGATCTCTGCATTAAACGGCCGATCTTCACGGCCATGCTCGTGTCGGCCCCGATCGTCATGGGGATCGCCTCCTTCAATCGCTTGGGGGTCGATCTCTTTCCCAACGTCGACCTGCCGGTCGTGGTGATTACCACCACGCTGCAGGGGGCCAGCGTCGAGGAAATGGAAACCTCGATCACCAAACCGGTGGAAGAGATCGTCAACACGATCTCCGGCATCGACGAGCTGCGCTCGACGACCAAGGAAGGACTCTCGCAGGTCACCGTCCAGTTTGTGCTGGAGAAAAACGGCGATACCGCGGCGCAAGAAGTGCGAGACAAGATTTCGACCATCCTCTCGCAGTTTCCGCCGGGCACCGATCCGCCGATCATCGACAAGTTCGATCTCGATGCCTCGCCCGTGGCGACGATCGCCATCTCGGGCCGCCGCGATCAACGCGAAGTCACCGAGATCGCCAAGAAGCAGGTCAAGGAAGTTCTCGAAACCGTTTCGGGCGTGGGCGCCGTCGTCATGGTGGGGGGCCGCGAACGCGCGGTGAATGTGATCGTCGACGCGTGGCGGCTCGTCGCCTACGGCCTCTCGATCGAGGATGTCCGGCAGGCCCTGGTCCGGCAGAATCTCGAAATGCCGGGGGGGCGCGTCGACCGCGGTTCGCAGGAGGTCGTGCTGCGCACCATGGGGCGCGTCCCCTCCTCGTCCGCCTTCGGCGAATTGATCATCGCCGATCGCGACGGCTATCCCGTGCGCATCAACGACATCGCCCGTGTCGAAGACACCTACGCCGAGCCGCGCGGGCTGAGCCGGCTCGATGGCGATACGGCCGTCAGCCTGGTCGTGCAGAAGCAGTCGGGCACGAACACGGTCGAGGTCGTCCACGCCGTCAAGCAACGCCTGGAGAAGGTTCTCGAAACGCTTCCCGCCGATATCAATATCGAGGTCATCCGCGATCAATCGCGTTTCATCGAAACGTCGATCGAGGAGCTCAAGTTCCACCTCGTGCTGGCGGCCGCGCTGGTCAGCCTGACGATTCTGCTCTTCATCCGCGACTGGCGGACCACGGTGATCGCGTCGCTCGCCATTCCGTCGTCGGTGGTGGCCGCGTTCGTGTTCATGGACTGGATGGGCTTCACGCTCAACAACATCACGATGCTGGGGTTGATCCTGGCGATCGGCATCGTGATCGACGATGCCGTCGTGGTCCACGAGAACATTTTCCGCCACATGGAAGAGCACGGGACCGACGCCCGAACCGCGTCGAGCACGGCCACGCGCGAGATCGCGCTGGCCGTGGTGGCGACCACGCTGTCGCTGCTGGTGATCTTCGTGCCGATCGCCTTCATGTCGGGGCGCGTGGGGCGGTTCTTCAACAGCTTCGGCTTCACCGTCGGCTTCGCCGTGCTGATGAGCATGTTCATCTCGTTCACGATGACCCCCATGCTCTGTGCCCATTTCCTCAAGCTCGAATCGGGGCACCACAGCAGCAAGGGGGGCTTCATCTGGCGCGCGATCGACGGCTTCTATGGCTGGATCCTGGGATGGTCGCTACGGCACCGCTGGGTCATCGTGCTGGCGTCCGTCGGCTTGCTCGCCGCCACACCGGCCATTTTTGCGAACGTGGGCATGGATTTCGTCCCCCGCGACGATCAGAGCGAGTTCGAAATCTCGATGACCCTGCCCGAAGGGTACTCGCTCGAGCGGGCCGATAAGATGCTCCGCGAGATCGAGGCTCGCGTGGCCAAATTGCGCGGCGTGACGCACCAGTTCACGATCATTGGCGACACGACCGGTCGCATCGCCGAAGGCCAGGGGGACGTGACGCAGGCCTCGATCTATGTGCGGCTGATCGATCTGCGCGAGCGCGACTACACGCAGTTCGACGTGATGCACGATGCCCGCCTCGTCATGGCCGACTATCCCGATATCCGCGGCGCCGTGCAGGACGTGCAGGCCTTCCAGGGGAGCGGCTTCCGCCAGGTCGACATCGATTTGAACCTGAGCGGACCCGACCTTGCCGAGTTGCAGACGATGGCGGAACAGATCACCGACTGGCTGCGCGGCACGGGGCACTACGTCGATGTCGACACCAGCCTTGCGCTGCGCAAGCCGGAGTTGCGCGTCGAGGTCGACCGCGAGAAGGCCTCGGACCTGGGAGTGCCCATCGAGACGATCGCCGCGACCTTGCAGGTGCTGGTGGGTGGACAAATCGTCTCGAAGTACAAGGAAGACGACGAACAGTACGACGTCTGGCTCCGGGCCGATCTTCCGTATCGCCGCAGCCGCGAGTCGATCGGCGCCATGACGCTCCCCTCACCCAAGGTGGGACTCGTCGAGTTGGCCAACCTGGCTAAACTCGTGCCAGCGCAAGGGCCGTCGACCATCGATCGCTTCGGCCGTCGCAGGCAGGTCGTCGTGGTGGCCAATCTACAAGGGCTCGCCCTCGGCGATGCCGTGAACGAGATCAGCCAGCACATGCGCACGATGGACCTGCCCTCGGGCTACTCCTGGGAGTTCATCGGCCGCGCCAAGCTGCTGGCCGAGTCGAACTCGAACTTCGTCGTCGCGTTCGCCTTGAGCTTTCTGTTCATGTACATGGTGCTGGCCGCGCAGTTCGAGAGCTTCGTCCATCCGATCACCATCCTCTTGGCATTGCCCCTGACGTTGCCCTTTGCCTTGATCTCGCTGATCCTCTTGCGCACGCCGATGGACATCTATGCGATGTTCGGCATCTTCATGCTGTTCGGCATCGTGAAGAAGAACGGCATTCTGCAGATCGACTACACGAACGTGCTGCGCGAAAAGGGCCTGCCGCGCGACGCGGCCATCCTGGAAGCGAACCACACGCGTTTGCGCCCCATTCTGATGACCACCCTGATGCTCGTGGCCGCCATGGTCCCCATCGCGTTGGGGCAAGGTCCCGGCGCCGCCGCGCGGGCCAGCATGGCCAAGGTGATTCTGGGGGGCCAGACCCTCTCGCTGTTGTTGACGTTGCTGATTACGCCGGTCGCCTATTCGTTGTGGGACGACCTGACTCGTCTGGTCTTTCGGATCGCGAAACGCAAGAATGCGGCCAGTGCGGAACCCGCCGCGGCCGCGAGCCTTTCCTCGCAGGAGACAGCGGCCGGCCCGCCACCTCCTGTGCAGGATTAGCCCGACATGCCCGACAAGAGTTGGACTCTGCTCTCCTCGCGCACGGTCTTCGAGCATTTCATCTTCGACCTGCACTGCGATCTTTATCGCCTGGCGCCCGACGGGCACGAAAGCGAGTTCGTGCGGTTGGAGTGCGCCGATTGGGTCAATGTGATCCCCATCACCGCCGAGGGAGACGTCGTCTTCGTGCGGCAGTATCGACACGGCGTGCGCGCCCTTTCACTCGAGATCCCCGGCGGCATGGTCGACGAGGGAGAACCGGCCGGCGCGGCCGCGCTGCGCGAGCTGCAAGAAGAAACGGGCTACGACTCTTCCCAAGTGCGACGACTGGGCGACCTGTGGCCGAATCCCGCCATTCAAAACAACCACTGCCATCTCTACGTGGCCGAGAACTGCCGCCTGGTGGCTCCCCCGCGCCCCGACCCGCGCGAACGGATCGAGGTCGTGACGCACCCTCTCGCCGAGATACCGCGACTGATCCGCGACGGTGAGATCCGGCACTCGCTGGTGATTTGCGCCTTTGCCCTGTACGGCATCGTGCCCGCCACAACCGAGTAGGTCAGGTACGCCGTACCTGACACTCAAACGAGTCGCCACGTCAAACCTTTGTCAGGTACGGCGTACCTGACCTACTCGACGGCTTCGCTCCTTCGATCCTTTACGCCTGATGGCTTGGCCGACCGATCTCGTTGTGATCGTGCGATTCGTGTTGCACTTCGTCCTGCTCCCCCTCGGGCGCATGCTTCTCTGGCGGAAGTGACGAGCCGATCCAGCCTTTGCGGACGAAGAAGATGAACTGCCCCACCACCACCACGATCATCGTCAGCCAGACGAGCGGGTAACCGTAGTACCACTCCAGCTCGGGCATGTTCCAGGGGGAGGTCTTCGTGTTGAAGTTCATGCCGTAGATCCCCACGATGAACGTGAGCGGAATGAACAGCGTCGAGATAACCGTCAGCACGCGCATCACCTCGTTCAGGCGATTGCTCGCGTTCGAGAGGTACAGGTCCAACAGGTCGGCACAGCGCTCGCGATCCACCTCGAGCAGATCGATCAACTGCACCGTGTGATCGTAGCAATCGCGAAAGTAGACCCGGGTCTCATCGCGGACCAGGCTCGAGTGATCTCGCACCAGCACGTTCAGCGCTTCGCGCTGCGGCCAGAGCACGCGGCGCATGCTGCGCAAAATGCTCTTCGACCCGTGCAAATCCCGGATCGTCTGCGCGCTGGGCTTCGCCAGCATGAGATCTTCGAGCGTGTCGAGCCTGTCCCCCTGGTGTTCGAGCACGGGAAAGTAGGCGTCCACGGCGGCGTCAATCAAGGCATAAGCAAGATAGTCGGGCCCCGCCACGCGGGCGTGCCCCTGCCCTGCCCTGACCCGCTGCCGTACCTGCTCGAAGCAGTCGCCCGGGTCTTCGAGAAACGAGACGACGTAGTTCTTCCCCAGAAAGATGCTCACCTGCTCGCTGTCGAAATGGGCATTCTGTCGCGGGATGCGCGTGACGATAAAAAGATGGTCGCGATACTCCTCGACCTTGGCCCGCTGATGCACGTTGACCACGTCTTCGAGGGCCAGCCGGTGCAGGCCGAACATCTCGCCCACCTGACCGATGATGGTGGCATCTCCCAGCCCTTCGACATTGATCCAGGTGACCGGGTACTTGTCCAGGTATTCGCGTGCCTCGCTGACCTTGCCGAGCATGCGCTCTTCGCAGCGATCGCTGCCATAGGACAGCAGGTGCAGCTTGGGCGACTTCGCCAAGGGATCGACCACCACGCTGCCGGGCAACGCCCCGGGCTGCGTGCGGCGTTGAAATCGTGCCTTGCGCTTGCGACGATGCATGGAACCGGCAGCAGTGGAACCCTAGGAAGCACAACGCTCGTCGACGATCGCCACCGGCGTGGCGATCGAACGTATCCGCAAATCGCGCTGCGGATAAGCAATTTCGATCTCGGCCTCGCGGAACAAGCGATCGATCGACGACAGGATGTCGTGCCGGGCAGCCGACACGACTTCCAGGCCCGGCACAAAGGCCTGCAGCGCGAAGTTCATCGTGCTGTCTCCGAACGATTCGAACGTGGCTTTCGGTTCCGGATCCTTGAGCACGAGCGTATGCTCGCGGGCCGCTCGCTGCAACAGGTCGCGTACGAGCGAAACATCGGAACCGTACGCCACGCCCACGTTGACCTGCAGGCGCTGGATCGTGTCGCTCAGCGTCCAGTTGACGACGCGTCCCGTGATGAAGTCCTTGTTCGGCACGATCAATTCCTGGCGATCACCATTCGTGATCGTGGTCGCCCTCATCCGAATGCGGGTGACCGTGCCCGACATGTTGCCCACGGTAATCACGTCGCCCAGACGGACCGGCTGCTCGAAGAGGATAATCAGGCCCGAGACGAAGTTGGCAAAGATCTCCTGCAAGCCGAAGCCGAGGCCGACCGTCATGGCCGCGACCAACCATTGCACCTTCGACCAGCCGATGCCGACCAGCCCGAAGGCGATCATCGCGCCGATCACCACGATGAGATATCGACAGACCGTCGAGACGGCATAACGGGCCGAGGCGGTCAGCGGCAGTCGCTGCAAAACGGCGATCTCGAGCAAGCCCGGTATATTCTTGCCGGCGACATAAGTGAGCGCGACGGCAACCAGCGAAAGCAGCAAGTGCGCCAGGGTAATATCCTGCACCGGCATGCCGAGTTGGTTCACTCCCAGGTTGATGGCCGTATCCGATGACCAGAGGGTAATCTGATTGAGCACCCCCAGGGCAGGCAGCACGTCGACCCAGGCCAGGTAGCAGCCCACCCCCAGCAAGACGCAGACCAGCACGTTGATCAGCTTGCGCGTCTGTTCATCGATCGTCGACAGGTCGATCATGGGCTCTTCGAGCACGATCGCGCCGGCGGTGTCTCCCTCGGCGGTCACCACGTCCTGGCGCGCTTCGACCATCGCGGCGCGTCGTTCGCGTGCCTGCTGCATCGCCAAGCGGCGGCGCGTGATCAGCAGCCAGCGGAGCAGCAGGGCATGCACGACGACCGCTCCGGTAAGAATCGCCAGCGTGACAAACATGCGCCACGCGAGTTGATCGGCCGTATAGTGATAACCGGCCGCGGAAAGCAGCGCGAGGCTCAACGGCGCGGCCATGGCCGCCGCATACCACAACGGCCTGAGCCGACTGGCCCACCCTTGCGGATACAGCGTGATGTAATCGGCCAACGCACCGGATGAAGGTCGCAGAATACGGTGTACGAAGAACGCCACGAGCAACATCCCGGCGATGAAAAGCAGTCGCCCGAGCGAGTGTCGCCAGACCTCATCGGTCTGGGTCGACGAGTGAATCGTCACCGTGATCAGCAGGAAGGGCAGCCCCACGAACATGGCCGCGCGCAGGTTGCGTCGCACGATGCTCACGCCCCGCGCCGGCCATTGGAAATGCGCCTCGGCCAACCCCAGGGGGCGACAAACCTGGCACAGGAACTCGCCCAGCAGCATGACCTGCGCGGTGGTCGCGAAGGCGCTCGAGAGCGCGGCGCCGAGGGCGCCCGTTTCTTTCGCCACCAGAAGCCACGCGATAAACCAGCAGAACCCGGGCCACATGGCCGCCGAGATGATCGTCGCGGCCAGCGACTCCAGCGTCGGTCCGAAGACCGCACAGTTGCGACGCGCGGCGATCTCGCCTTGCTGGCGCATCCGCTTCCGCAGCTTGTCGCGTGCCAGGACCACCGCGAACATGACGAGCACCCCCAAGCCCGCCGACAGTGGATGGATCCGCAGCACTCCTTCGGCCACCTCGGCGGCGGCTTTCCAATCCTGCGGATCGCGCAGCTTGCTCAAGCAGGCCACGGCATCTTGCAGCGTGCCGGCATGCGCCACTTCGGTGCTACGAATCCACAACATCAGCCCGTCGATCCAGTCCGAGTATTCGGCCTGCTGCTCGCGGAGCAGTTGTTGCTTCGTATCGACGTCGATGAGCGCCTCGTAATACTCGCGATAATCCGGAATGAGGCTGGTGAGAATCGTGGACTGGTTGGCCAGCAAGGTCCGCACGTTATTCCGGAGCTCTTCCCGCGGCGTCGTATTGGCGGCAAAAGCCGGGCTTTGCAGCAGTTCGTCCACGGCGTCGTCGAGTTCGTCCAGCGCTTCGGCCTGATCTTCGAGCGCGAAGAGTTGCTCCTGCGCAGCGACCAGTTTGCGCCACAGCGGAGCCCGCGTCTGGCCGTGTAGCAAATCCCTCTCCAAGTCGATACGATCGCGTTCGAGTTCCCGCCGCCGACGCGACAGGAGCGAGCGAATCGGTTCCGTAAGTCCGGCATCGTCCACCTTGCCGCGGTCGCGTTCGGCACGCGACTTCAACTCCTTGAGCGAGTGGTCGAGCGAATCGACCTTCTGCTGCAACGCACGAATCTGCTCGGGCAACTGGATCCGTAGCGCCGCCAGGGCCTTGTTCTCCTCGGCCAGCGCCTTCGTGGCGTCGTCACGTACTCGCGCGGCGGCGGTGCTGGCACTCATGGCCTGGCCCCGCGCTTCCTTGACCCGCGCAAGCTGCAGCTTTTCTTGCCAGGCATCGACGAGTGCCTGCGCTGCCGAAAGCCGCCGAGCGGCCAGCTTCTGCTCCTGTTCCAATAATTCGATCGTGGAAGAGAAGAACTGCTCTTCCAGTTCCCACAACGCGAGCTGAGCGACCAGCAACTGCTCTCGGGCCAGCAGCGCCGCCTGATCCGCCAGCGACAACTCGGGAGGCAAATCGGTGCGGCCGCCGATCGCTGTCAGGCGGCGCCGTACCTCGGACAATTGATCTTGGGAGGTCTCGCGCGTGCGCGAAATATCGAGCTTGCGATCGATGCGGCGTTGCGGCTCGGCATCGAGTTCTTTCTTCTCGTCGGCCAACTGCTTGCGACGTGTCACCTGCTCAGCCGCAAGTTGCTGCAACTCGCCCACCGCGGCGTTGGATGGCACCACCAGGTTCGGTTCGGTGACTGGCTTCGCCAGCTCGTCAGCGACCACCTTCGATCGATCGGGCACTTCGCTCAATTGCCTGGCCAGCGACTCGCGCCGTGCATTCAGGTCGGCGGCCCGCTTGCGATCATCGAGGGCCGCGCGGTAGTGCTCGGTGAGAAAGACCTTCGCTTTTTCATCGAGCGCCGTGTCGGTCTCCACGTCGCGCAGGCGGGCCTCCAGGGCCTCGACGGTAACTGGCACGGCCGTGCTGGTCGTACCGGGCTCGCCCGGGGGGGCTGGTTGCCGCGCCAAGAGAGGGACGCCACCCACGTAGGTTTGTCCCAGGGCCGTGGCCGGCACGAGCCAACCCACGAGCAAGGCCGCCAACAAAACGAACGTCTCGCCGTGGGTCAGTCGTTTTTCGAAGGTAGAATTCAAAGGGGCCTGGGCCGCCGTGCCGGATCGTCGCATCGGTCCTCCTGACCGTTCGCTCGTGGGGCGTGTCCGTGCGATACGCCGCCAGCTATTCGATCGCGCCACGAGAGGGGCCGGGCGCGCAACGCGGGAAGGGAATGCGTATACGAAAAGGCCGCTGCGCTGTAAAGGCGGACGAAGGGCGGCGCCGGTGCTAGCATTGCCCCCCGGCGGCACGTCGAGGCGAAACACCCGCTTGACCCCCTACTTGCTGCAACTTAGACTGCCTGTTTGGTTTAGAGCAACACGAAGGACGATTTCCACGGGTCGACACGGGGCTGCGTCACCGCGAGGATTTCCCTTCGACGGATGTCATCCACTCCGCCCACACCCCATAACTCGCGCACGTGGGAGTTCGCGTCGTCAGGGGCTTAGCCGAAGGACCATCAAGCGTGAAACGCGCGCTTGTCAGCGACATACACGGCAATCTCGAAGCCCTGACCGCTGTGCTGGAAGATATCCGGCAACAAGGTATCACCGAGATCTACTGTCTCGGCGACATCATCGGGTATGGGCCCAATCCGCGCGAGTGCATCGACCGCATCATGCAGGTCGACGCCTGCATCTTGGGGAACCACGACCAGGGCGCGCTCTTCGACCCCGAAGGATTCAACTCGGGCGCCGAACGAGCCATCTTCTGGACGCGTGAACAGTTGGAGGCCCCCGGCGGAAGTCCCGAACAAAATGCCAAACGTTGGGACTTTCTCGGCGAATTACCTCGTAGCATTCGCGAGAACGGCGCCCTGTTCGTGCATGGCTCGGCCCGCAATCCGCTCAACGAGTATGTCTTTCCCGAAGACATCTATAACCCGAAGAAAATGGAAAAGATCTTCTCGCTCGTCGAGCGGCTCTGCTTCCAGGGCCACACGCACGTGCCGGGAGTCTTCACCGAGGATCTGAAGTTCTACAGCCCGGAAGAGATCAACTATCGCTACGAGTTGTCGGACAGCAAGACCATGTTCAACGTCGGTTCGGTCGGCCAGCCACGCGATGGTGATCCTCGCGCCTGTTACGCCATCTACGAGGACGATTCCGTAACGTATCGTCGCGTCGAATATCCCTTCGAAGAAACCGCTCGCAAGATTCACGATATCCCCGATTTGGACAATTTCCTCGGCGATCGACTGCGCGAGGGAAAATAGGCGGGGGAAGTACAGGAAGTAACCATTCTGCCTCGCCGTGCGGCAGGCCCGCGCGGCGTCATGCTGAATTGTCTGTAGGCCCGACTCGATCACCTTGCAAGATCGTGGATAGTCGGGTTTCATGGACGGCTCGCGCGGCGTCCCGGCACGACGCGTCTTGGCTTCCCGCCCCGCCGGCCTTCACGCAACGTATTTCGACAAGGACGGCTCTGTGGACAAGCGGCTGATTGCCTTCATGCTCATTTCCCTGGCGATTCTCCAGGGATACTTCCTGCTGCTTTCGTGGTGGCAAGGCCCCCCTCCCGAGCAGCCGGCCGCGGTTGCCGAGGCCGAGGCCGACAAGAAACCTGCGGATGCCCAGGCTCCGCCCGCCGAGCAGCCGGCGCAAAACGCCGAAGGCACTGCCAGCCAGCCCGTCACCGAAGGGGAGTCGGCCCCCCCCCCGGCCAGCGAACCGGCCGCCGCGCCGCCCCCGCCCGAAGTTCGCCCCGTCGAGGCGGAACAATGGGTCACCCTGGGCTCGGTCGACCCCGACGAAGGCTATCGCCTGCTCGTCACGCTGACCAACCGGGGCGCGGCGTTGGCTCGGGCGGAACTCTCGAGCCCGCAGTTTCGCGATCTTGAAGATCGGTCGGGCTATCTCGGCCACCTGCTGCCCGAGGGAGACATCAACGGTCGCGGCTGCCGCGTGCGCGTCGTGGGGCGTGGCACCCCCGCCGCCCTGGCCGGGATTCAGCCCGGCGATCTGATCACCGAAATCGCTGGCAGCGAAATCGACGGCCGCATCCGCTTCGAGGAAGCGCTCGCGCGAACGCGCCCCGACGACACCATCGAGATCAAGCTCCTGCGCCACGACGAGCCCCTCACCGTGACCGCCACGTTGATGCGACGTCCGCTCGAGGTGATCCGCCCCGAAGGGGCCGATCCTCTCTCGATGCTGGCCACGCTGGCAATCTTCGATCGAGACAAACTGCGCGAGGAAGAGACCGAGTTCTCCGGAGTCGATCTGCTCCATGCCACCTGGCAGGTCAAGTCTGCCGACGAGTCGCACGTCAGCTTCAGCCACGTGACGAAGGGACTCGAATTCATCAAGACCTACCGCCTGGCCAAGGCGGCCGAGAACCTCGCCGAGGGGCCGGGCTATAACCTCACGTTCGAAATTGAAATCAAGAATCTCGACGCCCAAGCGCACAAGGTTGCCTATCGCCTCGACGGCCCGAACGGCCTCCCAGATGAAGGCTGGTGGTACGCCACCAAGATCGGGCGCGACTGGGGGGGCGCCGGCATGCGTGACATTGTCGTGACGCTCTGGCAGAACGGTCGCCTTTATCCGTCGATGGTCACCTGCCGCTCGATCGCGAAGGGGGACCTCGGTTCTCCCTGGCGCGATCAGCCCTTTGGCTTTCTCGCGGTCGACGCGCAGTACTTTTCGACGGCGCTCTTCCCACTCCAGCCCGAGCCGGGCACGGTCTGGTGCGAAACGGCGCAACCGATTCGCGTGGGTCCCGTGCCCGAGGATAAGGCGCAGTGGAATCGGACCAACACGTCCTTCCGCCTGCAAAGCCCCACGCACGAGTTGGCGCCTCAGGGAAGCATGAAGCAGGCCTTCACGCTCTTCGCCGGCCCCAAGCAACGCGTGGTGCTCGAGTCGTACGACGTCGGCAACGGCTACACGCTCTCGGACCTGGTCTACTTTGGCTGGTTCGGTTGGGTCTCGCGGCCGATGTTGCGGATCTTGTACTTCTTCCACGACTACGTGACGTTCGGCAACTATGGTCTGGCGATCGTGCTCCTCACGGTGCTCGTGCGTTCGTGCATGTTCCCCCTGAGCCGCAAGCAGGCCGTCAGCGCGCAGAAAATGCAGTTGCTGCAGCCCGAGCTGAAGAAGATCCAGGAGAAATACAAGAACAACACCGAGGCCAAGACCAAGGCCACGCAAGAGCTGTTCGCCAAGCACAACTACAATCCGCTCGGCGGCTGTTTGCTGGTCTTCATCCAGTTGCCGATCTTCGTCGGCCTGTATCGCTCGCTGGCCGTGAACGTCGAGCTGCGTCAGGCTCCCTTGATCAGCGAGAACATTCGCTGGGCCTCGAACCTCGCCGCGCCGGACATGCTGTTCCGCTGGAGCGAGTTCATGCCGCAGTTCGTCATCGGCTGGCTCGGCCCCTATTTCAACCTGCTGCCGGTCATTACGATCGCCCTCTTCCTCTGGCAGCAGAAGATGTTCATGCCGCCGGCGACCGACGATCAAACCCGCATGCAGATGAAGATGATGCAATACATGATGGTCTTCATGGGGGTCATGTTCTTCAAAGTGCCCAGCGGCTTGTGCATCTACTTCATTGCTTCGAGCTTGTGGGGCATTGCCGAACGTAAGCTGCTGCCCAAGACGATGAAGCCCGCCGCGGCACCCGTCGCCGCCGAGACGAAGAGCGACCATGCCGCGGGCAGCAACGGCAGTGGCGGTAGTGGCGGAACCCGTCGCAGCAAGCAGCGCGGCTCGCGTTAGTCGCTTGCCTGTCGCATCGAACGCTCGCGCGATGGACGCGTGATTGACGAGAACGAGGATCGGACCGCGCGCCGGTGCGCATCAGCCCACGTCGATGAATTACCTCCTCGACGACACGATCGCGGCCATTGCTTCGGCCCCCGGCGGGGCCGCACGGGGTGTCGTTCGCCTGAGTGGGCCACAAACCGCGTCCTGCCTGCAAGCTATATTCCGTGCCGATGATGCTCTCGACATCCTCACGAGGGAGAGTCCCACGCGAATTACAGGCCGGCTGTTGCTTGCCTCGCCCGGCCGCGTGCTGCCGTGCGATCTGCTCTACTGGCCCGACCAGCGCAGCTACACGCGCGAGCCGCTGGCCGAACTGCACCTGCTCGGCTCGCCCCCTTTGGTCGAAGCCTCGCTCCGTACCGTGTGCGTCGCGGGAGCCCGCGTGGCACGGCCTGGCGAATTCACGCTGCGTGCCTTCCTGGCCGGACGACTCGATCTGACGCAGGCCGAAGCCGTGCTGGGCGTGATCGACGCCGACGATGGCGCGCAGCTTCGCGTGGCGATCGCGCAACTCGCCGGCGGACTGGCCATGCCGCTGGGAAGCCTACGCGACGATCTGCTCGACCTGCTGGCCGAGCTCGAGGCCGGCCTCGATTTCGTGGAAGAGGACATCGAATTCGTCTCGCGCGCCGAATTGCTTTCGCGCCTGCACCGGGCAAGTGATGCGATCGGCGAGCTCGAGTCCCAGATGCAAACCCGCTCGACCGCCGGAGCGCTCCCCACGGTGGTACTCTACGGCCCACCCAACGTTGGCAAGAGCAGTCTCTTCAACGCCCTGACACAGGACAGCACGGCCATCGTGGCCGACGTGGCCGGCACGACGCGTGATTACCTGACGGCGACCCTCGAACTCGACACGGCACGCTGCCGCTTGATCGACACCGCCGGACTCGATCCGACCGAGCCCGTGGACGAGCTCGAACGTGCCGCCCAACAAACCACGCGGACCCAACGTGCGACGGCCGATCTAGAGATCTATTGTGTCGACGCGCGTGAAGCGCCCGATCTGGCGTCGTTCGATTCCACACTCGCCGTCCCGTCGCCGGCAGTCCGTCGCTTGTACGTGCTGACCAAGGCGGATCTCGCTCTCGTACCCTTTCCAAAGCAAGATCCTCGGCAGCACATCCTCGCCACCAGCAGCTCGACGGGCCTCGGCCTGGCCGAGCTACGCCGGGCCATGGCCGACGAGCTGAACGAGCTCGCGGCCAACTCGGGGAATGTCGTCAACGCCACCGCCACGCGCTGCCGCGAAAGCCTGCGTCGCGCACGAGAATCGCTCGCGCATGCCGTGGACATCGTCGGTCAACAAGGTGGCGAGGAGCTGATTGCCGCCGAACTGCGCACGGCCTTGGAAGAACTTGGCCAGGTCGTCGGCACGGTGTATACCGACGACATCCTCGATCGCATCTTCACTCGCTTCTGCATCGGCAAGTAGTCACATCGCGCGGACGGACGCAGGCGAATCCATGGCAGCACCGGCAGTCCTTGTCCTCGGTTCGATCAATACCGATCTCGTCCTGCGCGGCGCGCGGCTTCCTCGACCAGGCGAAACGGTGCTCGGCGGCCAGTTCTATCAGGCCGGTGGTGGCAAAGGGGCGAATCAGGCCGTGGCGGCGGCGCGCGCGGCGCGCGAACCCGTGCTCTTCATCGCCGCCGTGGGAGACGATCTCTTCGGCCGTGAATCGCTCGCGCGTCTCGCCCAAGAGAATCTCGATTGCCGCTTGATCAAGACCGTGCCTTCGCAACCGTCGGGCGTGGCGCTGATCCTGGTGGATGCGGAGGGGCAAAACATGATCGGCGTGGCCTCGGGCGCAAACTTGAATCTCGTACCGGCCGACGTCGATCGCGTGCCGGATGAGGTCTTTCGTTCGGCGCGTGTCTTGCTCGCCAGTCTCGAATCGCCGCTAGACACGGTCGCGCATGGCCTCGCACGCGCCCGGCAAGCAGGTCTGCTCACGGTGCTCAATCCGGCCCCCGCGGCGCGCGAGATCCTCGACATGAATCTCCTGCGCCAAGTCGATGTGCTGACGCCCAACGAGGTCGAAGCCGCGACGCTTTCCGGCATCGAATTCGTGGACGAGCAAGGTATCGATGCCGCGCAAGCCCTGGCGGCCGCGCGCAAGTTGCAAGCGCTCGGTTGTCGCGCGGTGATTATCACGCTCGGCGCGGAGGGCGTCCTCGTGGTCGAAGACGACCCCCTCCGCATTCCCGCGGCCCAGGTGCGGGCCATCGATGCGACGGCCGCGGGAGACGCCTTCAGCGGCGCCCTCTGCGTCGCGCTGTCCGAGGGGCGCACGCTCGTCGAGGCCGCACACTGGGCGACGCGTGCGGCCGCCCTCTCGGTCAGCCGTGCCGGAGCGCAGCCCTCGCTCGCCACGCGGGACGAGATCGAGCAATTCTCCCCCTGATCGGCGTGCTATTCTTGGCACAGGCCGCGCGATGGCACTCACCGCACCGGCATTTGGTTCCCTGTGCGAACCATGACCGCCGGTCGATTGACTTCGACTCCCCTACTGCCAACACTCAGAGCTCGAGCCACCTTCGCCGCGATGGCAACCAGCCATCTGTCGGCGCGTCTTACTACTGCCGCGTCACACGGAAGAGATCGACGATGCCAGTTCCGCGCTGTCCGTCCGCCTGCGGGCGTTCTTTGGTATTGCTGGCCTTGCTTCAGCTCGTCCACGGTATCGCGAATGCCGCGGAGCCATCGACGACGCCCCCCTCCGGTTTACGCAAGAACACGCCAGCCGTCCACTTTCTGGAAGGCACCCGAGTCGTGATCGCACCGGGGCGCGTGCTCGAAAAAGCGAACGTGCTGGTGCGCGATGGCGTGATCGCCGCCGTGGGAGAAGATCTCTCCGCGCCAGCCGACGCTCGCGTCTGGCCGCTGGCTGGCAAGACGATCTACCCCGGCTTTATCGATGCCTACAGCGAGCTCACGACGACCAGCCCCACCCCCGGCGGCGCCCCTTACTGGAACACGAACGTCGTTCCACAAAATCGCGCCGAGAAGATCTATCAGGCCGACAAGGCCTACAACAAGAAGCTGCGCAGCCAAGGCATCACGTCGCGATTGATTGTGCCCACCGGGGGCATCATACGCGGCACGAGCGCCGTTGTTTCCACGGCCGACGAAGCCGCCTCGCGCGACACGATCCGCGACCAGGTGGCGTTGCATCTCCAATTGACCGTCCGGCGCGGTAGTCGCGACAGCTACCCGAATTCGCCCATGGGCGCGGTGGCGCTGGTGCGGCAGGCGCTATACGACGCCGATTGGTACCGCAAGGCCTGGAGCGCGTTCGCCACGCGCGAAGGCCTGCCGCGTCCCGAGCAGAACGACGCCCTCGAAGTCCTCGAAAAGCATCTGCACGAGGGTCTGCCCGTCATCATCGACACGAGCAACGAGCGGTACTTCTTCCGGGCCGATCGCCTGGGGAGCGAATTCGGACTGAATGTCATCGTCCGCGGCTCGGGGCGCGAATATCGCCGCCTCGACGCGGTGGCGGCGTCGGGCCGCACGCTCATCGTGCCGGTCAATTTTCCGAAGGCCCCGAATGTTCGCACCCCCGACGCGGCCCTCGAAGCCAGTCTCGAAGAGCTGCTCGAGTGGGATCTCGCTCCAGAAAACCCCGCCCGGCTCGAAAAGGCCGGCGTGCGCATCGCCCTCACGGCGCACGGGCTAAAAGACTCGAGCACCTTTCTCTCGCGCGTGCGCGAAGCCGTCCGCCGCGGTCTGCCCGCCGAGGCAGCGCTGCGGGCGCTCACGACCACGCCGGCATCGATCCTTGGCATCGGCGGGCGTCACGGCACGATCGAGCCGGGACGTTCGGCCGATCTCGTCATCGCCGACGGCGATCTCTTTGCCGACAAGGGACGCGTGCTCGAAACCTGGGTCGCAGGGACTCGCTACGAGGTCGAAGCGGAACCCCTGTTCGACTTGCGCGGTACGTGGGCGGCCAAGATCACCCAACCCGACGGGAGCGAGAAGACCGCCACGGTCCACGTCGCCGGCGAGCCGCGCAAGCTCGAAGGCTCACTCGACGTAGGCGGGGCGAAGCTCAAGCTCGGCCACGTCTCCCTCAGCGATGCACAATGGACCTTCACCTTCAGCGCCAAGGAATTTTCCGGCGAGGGAACAGCACGCGCCGCCACCACGATCGCCCTGGCCGAGACATCGGAAATGACCGCGCTCGGCGTCGTCGAGTGGCCCAACGGTTCGAGCGATCCTTTTACTGCCACGCGCACGAAATCCTTTGATCCCCAGGCGGCTGCCGACAAGGATTCGAAAGCAACCGACGAGCCCTCCGGCCAGGAATCGGGGGCGGGCGACGAACCAGCGGAGCCGGTCGTGCGTCCGGCGGACGAACCTCCTACGGAAGAAACGGTCATGCCCCCCGACGCGGCGAAAGGAGACGCGCCAGGCACGGCGGAAACGACGAAACCCGAGGGAGAAAAGCCCGCCAAGCGGGCTACCGATACCGACAAGCAGCAGCCCGTCAAAGAGGACAAGAACCAGCCGCGCCAGGCGCTGTTCCCCGTGAACTACCCGCTGGGGGCGTTCGGCGTGGCCGGGCCTCCCGAGCAACCCGCTCTCGTCGCGTTCACCGGCGCGACCGTCTGGACGAGCGGACTAGAGGGCAAGCTCGACCATGCCACGGTGCTCGTCGAGGCGGGTCGCATCAAAGCCGTGGGCAAGGACGTACAGGTGCCCGAGGAGGCGTTGGTCATCGATTGCCAGGGGCGTCATATCACGCCGGGCCTGATCGACTGCCACTCGCACATCGCCACCGATGGCGGCATCAACGAATCGTCGCAAGCCATCACGGCCGAGGTGCGCATCGGCGACTTCATCGACGCCGACGACGTGAACATCTATCGACAACTGGCCGGTGGCGTCACCTCGTCGAACATCCTGCACGGCTCGGCGAATCCCATCGGCGGCCAGAACCAGGTCATCAAGCTGCGCTGGGGGGCGATGCCCGAGGAAATCAAGTTCGCCGGCGCTCCCCTGGGCATCAAGTTTGCCTTGGGAGAGAACGTCAAGCAGGCCAACTGGGGCGACCGCTTCAACTCGCGTTATCCCCAGTCGCGCATGGGAGTCGAGCAGATCATGCGCGACGCCTTCCTCGCGGCGCAGGATTACCGCCGCGCCTGGGACCAGTGGCAACGCACTCAGGCGGGACTGCCGCCCAGATTCGATCTCGAGCTCGAAGCGATCGCCGAGATCCTGGCCGGCGATCGTTTGATCCACTGCCACTCGTACCGGCAGGACGAAATCCTGGCCCTGATTCGCACCTGCGAGGAATTCGGCATCCGCATCGCCACGCTGCAACACATTCTCGAGGGCTACAAAGTGGCCGACGCGCTGGCCAAACACGGCGCCGGCGGATCGAGCTTCTCGGACTGGTGGGCGTACAAAATCGAGGTCTACGACTCGATCCCCTACAACGGCGCGTTGTTGCACAACGCGGGGGTCGTCGTCTCGTTCAACTCTGACGATGCCGAGCTCGCCCGGCGGCTGAATCTCGAAGCCGCCAAGGCCCTGCATTACGGACGCGTGCCGGAGATCGAGGCCCTCAAGTTCGTCACGCTGAATCCCGCGAAACAATTGCGTATCGACCAACGGGTGGGCTCGCTCGAGCCGGGCAAAGACGCCGACCTGGTCGTGTGGAGCGAATCGCCCCTCTCGACCTACACACGCTGCGAACAGACCTGGATCGACGGGCGCAAGTACTTCGATCGCGAGGCCGACATCGCCCGCCGCATCGAGCTCCGCGACATGCGGGCCCAACTCGTGCAGCGCATTCTCAAATCCGGCGCCGACATGCGCGGCCCGGGCGAATCGCGCGGCGGCGAAGACGACTTCTGGCCCCGCGAAGATCTCTTCTGCGGCCATCACGATCACGGACACGACGGCGGACACCAGCAGGCCGACCACGAACACGCGCAACACGGAAGCGAGGAGTAAGACCATGCGAACGATTCGAGTTTTGCTCGCCATGGTGGTGGTCATCGGTGGGACCCGCGTCTTGCGTGCCTCGGATGAGATCCCCGGTGCCCCGCAGCAAAAACCGATCGCCATCGTGGGCGGAACGATTCATCCGGTCAGCGGCCCCGACATCGCCCCAGGCACGCTGCTCTTGGTCGAGGGCAAAATCGCGGCCATCGGCGCCGACGTCCCCCTGCCCGACGACTGCGAGAAGATCGACGCCACCGGCAAACACGTCTATCCCGGCATGCTCCACGCTCATACGCAACTCGGGATTGTCGAGATCCCGGCCGTGCGGGCCACGGTCGATCAGGCCGAAACGGGGAGCGTCAATCCGAACGTCAAGGCGCAAGTCGCCGTGAATCCCGACAGCGAGTTGTTTCCCGTCGCGCGCGGCACGGGCATTCTCACGGCGCTCGTCGTGCCCGGTCCGGGCGTGATCGCCGGTCAGACGGCCGTGATGAATCTCGATGGCTGGACGTACGAGGAGATGACGGTTCGCTCCCCCGCTGCGCTGGCGATCAACTGGCCGCGCATGCACCCGGCCAACGCCTGGTATATCGAAGAGACCTCGCAACAACAGCTCGAAGCGCGCGATCGTTCGCTGTCTCTGTTGCGCGATACCTTTGCCGACGCACGTTCCTACAAGCGAGCGAAAGAGGCACATGCCGCGAGCCAAGGTCCCGCCATCGATCACGATCTGCGTTGGGAGGCCATGATTCCCGTCCTGGCTGGTGAAGTTCCCTTGCTCGTCATGGCCGACGAGGTGGCGCAGATTCAAGCCGCCGTCGCCTTTGCCCAGCGCGAGCGAGTGAAGCTCATCATCGCGGGGGGTTACGATGCTCCCCTCTGTGCCGAATTGCTGACGCGGCAGGACGTGCCGGTGATTATCGCGGGCGTGCATCGCCTGCCACAGCGAGAGAGCGACGATTACGACTCCCCCTTTACGCTCGCCGAACGGCTACGCCAGGCTGGCGTCAAGTTCTGCATCGCCGGTCACGATCGTCATTCGAAGGCCCAGAACATGCCCTACGAGGCGGGCACGGCGGCCGCTTATGGACTGCCCAAGGCCGATGCCTTGCGCGCCGTGACCCTTTCGCCGGCTGAAATCCTCGGCGTCGCCGACCGCCTGGGCTCGCTCGACTCTGGCAAGGACGCCACCCTGTTCATCGCCGATGGCGATCCCCTGGAGACGCCCACCCAGGTCGAAATGGCCTTTATCCAGGGACGCCGCGTCGATCTGTCGAGCAAGCACACCCGGCTGTGGGAAAAGTACAAGGAAAAGTATCGCCGCCTGGGAATCGAGAATTAGGCTGGTACAGAGTGGTTGTGAACGGGCCAGACGCACGTTTGCCCCACATCCCCGGCCCCTCTCCCGCGTTGGGCAGAGGCGAGTATATTCCTCGTCGTTCCTTCGTGAAGAATTATCCATGTCGTTCGCTCCGCTCGGCTCTTCGCGTCGTGGGTTTTTGGCGGCTACGGCCTCGGGGCTGATTGGCTCGCAGCTAACTTCCACCGTTCGGGCACAGGAGGCCCCCATGCTGCCGCGCCCCGGCGAGTTTCCCGTGAAAGCGATCTCTTCGGCCAACGGGCTCGAAGCCACGCAACGCGCCTACGAGTTGATGCTCGAGGGAGTCGACCCGCTCGACGCCGCCATCGCCGGCGTGAACATCGTCGAAGACGATCCGAACGAGATGACCGTCGGCCTGGGGGGCTTGCCGAACGAGAACGGCGTCGTCGAGCTCGACGCCGCCGTCATGCACGGCCCCACGCATCGCGCAGGCGCTGTCGCCTCGTTGCGCAACATCAAGAACCCCTCGAAAGTCGCGCGCCTCGTCATGCGCGAGACCGATCATATCCTGCTCGTCGGCGAAGGCGCGCTCGAGTTTGCCCGGGCCTACGGCTTTCCGGAAGAAAACCTGCTCACTGAGCGCTCGCGCAAGATCTGGCTCTACTGGAAGCAGACCCGCTCGAACGAAGATGACTGGCTGCCGCCTCCCGATAACGAGCTCGATCCCGAGGTGGCCAAGTTCTTCAAACGTCCCACGGGCACCATCCACTGCGCCGCGATGAACGCCGCGGGCGACATCTCGTGCGTCACCTCGACGAGCGGACTGTTCTTCAAGATCCCTGGACGCGTCGGCGACTCGCCCATCGTCGGCGCCGGACTGTACGTCGACAACGCGATCGGTTCCTGCGGCAGCACCGGGCGTGGCGAAGCCAACCTGGGCAACCTCAGCAGCTTCGCCGCCGTCGAGTTGATGCGGGGGGGCATGTCACCCCAGGAAGCGGGGCTCGAGGTCATGCGCCGCGTTGCCGCCCATACCGAACCGCGTCTGCGCGACAAGGAAGGACGTCCCGCGTTCAATCTCAAGCTCTACCTGCTCGGCAAAAACGGCGATCACGCCGGGGTCGCCATGTGGGCGCCGGCCAAGTACTCGGTCACCGATGCCCACGGCACCCGCCACGAGCCTTGCGTCGGGCTGTACGAATCCCCCGACGGGCAGGAAGTCTGAGCCGATCTCGGCTGGCCCTGCAAAAGGGGCTGTTTTCCGCCCCTTTTTGCGTTCTTTGCGCCCCAGCAAACCTCCCCGTCGAAAAAATGCTAGGGTTGCTTCACCGGACGTCGCGCGGGGCTACAAGCGACGGGCCGCTCGCCGATAGTCGCTGCTCCCCGCTCGAATGCTACGCGATGAACGAGGATTCGCGTGAACCAACCCTCCTCCGATCATCGACTCGTGGTCGTCGCCGATGACGATGTTCGCGTTCGCCGCCAGATCGAGGCGACGCTGATCTCGGCCGGCTTCGAAGTCCATGCGGCCGAAGATGGCTTGAGCGCCTGGCATCTCATCGCCGAGCGCTGCCCCGATTTCATCATCGCCGATGCCGAGATGCCCGGTCTCTCCGGCACGGAGTTGGCGCGTCGCCTGCGCGACGACGAATGCCCCCACTACGTCTACTTTCTGCTCCTCACGTCGCGCCTCGGCGCCGACGATCTGGGAGAAGCGCTCGCCGCAGGCGTCGATCACTTCCTGCCCAAGCCGGTCTCGACCACGGAGCTGCTGGCGCAGGTCTTCGCCGGCAGTCGCGTGCTCGAGGCACGGCGTCAGCTCGACAAGACGATGCGCCGCGACTCGCTCACCGGGCTGTTGAACCGCCGCCTGTTCCAAGAACTTTTCGACCGCGATTGGAGCCGCGCCGAACGACATCGCGCCGAGCTCTCGTGCGCCCTGGTCGAGATCGTCGATTTCGAGCAACTCGCTCAGACACATGGCGACGGCGCCGCCGATATGGTGTTGCGCTCCGTGGCCGATCTGCTGCGCAGCCATGCCCGGGCCAGCGACCTGCTCTGTCATTTGGGCAATGGACATTTCTTGGCCCTCTTGCCCGACACGCACGAAGAGGGCGCCGCCAGTTGGTGCCGCCGGGTCAACGAGGCCGTCGCCGCGAAGCGCTTACCGGAAAGTTGCGGCGTAACGACCGTGTCGTTGCGCGTGGGGGTGGCAGCGCGCGTTCCGCATCTCGAAGATCCCGAGGCCCTGGTCGATCGTGCTCGCCAGGCTCTCGAAGTCTCTCGCCCCGACGGCACGCGTCACGTCGTGCAATACCGCGATCTGGACGACAGCGACAATACGGTCTCGCATAACCCGCACGACGAACTCGAGGCACTCTCCGACGTGCGCGCGGCCGACTTGATGACCTCTCCCGTGGCGTGCCTGGGGCAGGACGAAACCGTCGCCGATGCGGCCGACTTTCTCGTCGCCCGCAAAATCAACGCGGCGCCGGTGGTGGACGACACGGGGCACCTGGTCGGAGTCATTTCCGAACGCGAGCTGATGGACTGGCTGCCGACGGAAAATGGCGGACAGCAGCCCCTGCTGGCGGTGATGAACACCACGGTCGTTTCGTACGAAGACGACGCGCCGGCTCATTCGATCTTCCGCTTCCTGCAGCGAGTGGCGGTGCGCAGGGTGATCATCTTGCGCGAGGGGCAACCCGTCGGCATCATCAGCCGCGGCAATTTGATCCGCTGGTTCCGTCGACAACAAACGGTGGGCCGCCCCGTGGTCCCCGCGGTGCTTCTCACCCAGACGGCGGCGTCCCTGGCCACGTAGGACAAGCTTCCGCCCGCGATCTTGTTCGTGGGGCGGAGATCATGCCGCGCTGCGCTGACTCGCCCCGGCGCGCGACGTCGTGCGTCGAGCCACATTCGCCGTCGCGCAAAAAAGAGACCGGTGTCACGTGCCCGTGGCTAGACGCGTGACACCGGTCGTTCGCACACAAGGTCGTCCGGCCCCCCAGATGGCTCTCCGGCCGATGTGTGCGTCCCCCCCTGGGTATACGAAGAAGCTCCGTCAAGTTGTGAACTACCAGATATCGAAGCTGCTCACATTGGGTCGAGCCGTGCGGATGACCACCTGCCGGTTGCCCACCGCGGCCCAGTTGAACGGATTGCCGCTGTTCCCCACCCAACTTGGCGAATAGCTATCGGTAAACGGAGTGGCCGAGGCGGTCGGCCGGGCCTTCGACTGGCCGAACCACTGCGACGAGGCGATACGATGTTGGCGCTGCGTGGCGCGGAACTCCGCGCGGCGACGCACGGCCATCTTCGGGTCGAGAAAGTTGCGCATCTCTTGCTGATAGAACCACATCTCCGGCGTGGGATGCAATTCGCCCAGCGAGATCTCGCGATCGAGCACGGGATGCGGCGCCGTTTTATCCTTCGGTTCCTGAGCGCGAACGACCGAAGCGCCGCCGGCGAGCAAGAGTAACACCAGGGCCACGATGCCCGCTCGACGCGAAGTGAAGTAACACCGCATGGACTGAGATCCTCCATCACGCGAGCCGGCCGTCGGCGAGCGTTCGCTGCATCGGCAGCGAACGCTTCTCGTGCGGCCAAGACTCGCGTGCGTCCCCCCCGGGAAATGCACTCGGTTGACATGTTCGCCACGCTTGCGAGCGGCGTATTGAATCGATTCGGCGAAGCGCGGGGCGCAGGATTAGGGAGAGTTTGCCGAATTTGCCGTGCGCACCGGCATGCTAGCAACGATCTGCGAGCGCGGAGAAACACCGCTTGCACGATCGCCCGTCAAGTCGAGACGCACGTGTGCGAGCGATGGCGCTCAGGCTACGGCGCCCCCCGAAGTGATAAACTGCTGATAGTCGGCCTCGCTTCCTTCGACCACCAGCACGTAGAGATAGCCATTCTCGAGCCAGGCATCCGTGGGCCGTTGTCCCGAGGAAGCGGGCTGACGCAAGGGGGACTGACCGGCGCCCGGCAGGATGCGGGGCGATTTCGGCGTCCCGGCGACCTTCACCACGTAGAGGGTGGCCGTCACTCCCCCCAGTTCGAGGTCGTAGGCGACACCGTTGCGGCCCAGAAAGCCCTTCACGTAGCGCCATTGCTGCCCGGCGTGTGGATTGACGAAGCGGCTCAATCGATAGCCGGTGGGGGGCTTCTTCGCGGCCGGCGAGATGCCCGAGCCCCGACCCTGGTCCGCCGTGAAGAACGCCTGCCCGAAGGCCAATACCCCTTCGTGCGTGTATTCGTTGGCCGGCCAGAACCAGTAGGCCACCAACAGCGCCGCGGCGGTAGCAGCGGCGCTGGCCATCCAGACGCGGCGGCTCGTCCGGCGGCGCGGTTCGCCGACGGTCCCGGGAGCGGCGGTGTTCTCGGCCGTCGGGGCTGGAGAATCGATGGCCCCCTGCACCGGATCGACCGACGCTTCGCGGGCGGCGGCCAGCGCGGCGAGCAGCCGCTGTTCGAGCCCCCCCGGTACCGGCCCCCGCTCGAGGGCCGCCTGAATCGACTGGTCGAACTGCTGCACGCGCTCGAACATGACGCGATGCGCGTGGTCGCGCTCGAACAGCTCGGTCAGAAATCGCGTCTCGGGCAGGTCGTGATCCTGACTGCCGGGGCGGCAGGCATCGATCGCCTCGAACCGTCGTTCGTCATGGGGACGTGCGGCATCGTCTGGCCTCATTTGTCACTCCTTTGACGGGGGGAGACCGTGGCGTGCAGTTCCAGATCGAGCAGCTTCGCGCGCAAGTGGCTCTTCGCGCGCGACAGGCGGCTCATCACGGTGCCAATCGGCAATTCGAGCTGCGTGGCGATCTCGCGGTACGAATGGCGCTCGAAATAGAACATCAACAACACCGTCTTGTATTCGTCCGACAACGAGTTGAGGGCGTCTTGCAAGCGTTCCTCGTCGATCGGCTCGGCCGTTCGCGACTCATCCGGCACGCTGTCGACGTTCAGTTCCGCGTCCACGGCGGGCAGGGGCACACGTTTCTTCAAGCTCTTGCGATAGCCATTGCGCAGGATGGCAAACAGCCAGCCGCGCGCTGCCGCCGGTTCGCGCAGTTGAGCCAGGTTTGCTTGCGCCGACAGAAACGTCTGTTGCGTCAAATCCTCGGCATCCGCAATCGAACCGGTCAGGCGATATGCGTAGCGATACAGCAGCTCGTGATGGGCAATCACAAGCTGGGTGATATCAATTTGGCTGGGCTCAGCGCCCATACGGCATATCCCTGCGAGAAGAGCCCTCGGACGGCCTGATTATTCCCAGTCCCCGTCCGAAAAGCACGAGAATCGCGACAAACGGCCCCCAGCGTGGGGCAATTCTTCCAATCGTGCGAGTTGACCGCTCTCTGGTCTCCTACCAGCTATTTGCCTGGGGAGGGAAAAAATCGTAAGAAATTCTACCGCCGGGGGAATAAACGCCCTAGTGAGGGCATCCTCCCTGGTGACACGGACAGGATAGGTGCCTGCCGGACTGTACAGTGTGTACCTCCTTCAATGAGGGAAGACGAGATGAAGAAGTTTGCTATCCTCGCTCTGTTGCTGAGCGCCGGTTTCATTGGCTGCGGCAAGAAGCCCGAACCCGCTGCCGCTCCGCCGGCCGAGGCCCCCGCTGCCGATCCCGCCGAAACCCCGGCTGAGCCGGCCGCCGATGAGACCCCCGCTCCGTAAGCTGGGTTCGTTTCACCGTATACGAGAAAGGGAAGGTTGCCCGCGTGGTAGCCTTCCCTTTTCTCTTGCGCCCTTGTCGAGCGACGCTCCTCCCCGACCTCGCAAGGGGCGAAAGAACGTCCGGCGACCGCTACATTTTGCGCTTGGGTCGTGGCACGCGTCCCCCTGTGGCACGGCTGCCGCGGCGGCCCTTGCCTCCGCGCCCCCCCCCTTTCTCGCGGATCACCACCTCGCTCGTCGGTTTTCCTAGCGCGCCGCGCATTTTTTCGACACGATCGCGCAGCGAGGCCGCCCGCTCGAACTCGAGCGCCTCGGCCGCGGCGAACATCTCCGTCTCGAGCTCCGCAATATATTCCTCGGTGATGTACTGTGTTTCGTCCGTGCGGCCTACGGCGGCGTTAGCCCGCGCATGCGCGTCGGCTTCTCCTTCGATCCCGGCCCGAATTGCCTTGCGCACCGTCTCCGGCGTGATGCCATGCTCGCGATTGTAGGCCTCTTGCATGGCACGCCGGCGCGTCGTCTCTTCGATCGCACGCTGCATCGAATCGGTCACGCGATCGGCATAGAGAATGACCTTGGCATTCACGTTGCGCGCGGCGCGGCCGATCGTCTGCATGAGCGACGTCTCGCTCCGCAAAAAGCCTTCCTTGTCCGCATCGAGAATCGCCACCAGCGAAACCTCGGGCAGGTCCAAACCTTCGCGCAGCAGATTCACGCCGACGAGCGCTTCGAAATGCCCTTCGCGCAAGTCTCGCAGCAGCTCCACGCGTTCGAAGGCGTCGAGCTCGCTGTGCAACCACTTGCAGCTCACGCCCTGTTCGTTGAGGTAGTACGAAAGATCTTCGGCCAGCCGCTTGGTGAGCGTGGTGACAAGCGTCCGCTCTCCCACGGCCGAGCGAGCGCGAATCTGCTCGAGTAGATGGGGCACCTGCCCCCGCGACGGCACCACCTCGATCACGGGGTCCAACAGCCCCGTGGGGCGCACCACCTGCTCGACCACCTCGCCCCGCGTCTGCTCCAGCTCGTACGGCCCGGGCGTGGCCGAGACGAAGACCACCTGGCTGATGCGTTCTTCAAACTCGTTGAACTTCAGCGGCCGGTTGTCGAGCGCGCACGGCAGACGAAATCCGTGCTCGACCAGGGTCGACTTGCGGCTGTGATCTCCCGCGAACATCCCGCGCACCTGCGGGATCGTCACGTGCGACTCGTCGATGAACAACAAGTAGTCGGGCGGAAAAAAGTCGAACAACGTGTTGGGCGTGGCCCCGGGGGGACGGCCGCTGAGCGGCCGGCTGTAGTTCTCGATGCCGGGACAGTAGCCCACCTCTTGCATCATCTCGATGTCGAAGCGTGTCCGCGCGGCCAGACGCTGCGCTTCGAGCAACTTGCCCGTGTCGCGAAAATGCTGGAGTTGCTGCTCCAGCTCCGCCTTGATCTCCTCGACCGCCGCGGCAATGCGTTCCTCGGGCAGCACGAAGTGCTTCGCCGGATAGATGTAGACGGCCGGTTCCTGGCTGATCGCCTCGCCGCTCGTCGGATTGATGATCGAGACCTGCTCGATGTCGTCTCCCCAGAATTCGATCCGGTAGGCGAACTCTTCGTAGGCGGGCCAGATCTCCACGCAGTCGCCCCGCACGCGAAACTTGCCGCGCGCGAACTCGACGTCGTTCCGCTGATACTGAATGTCGACCAGCCGCATCAGCATCTCGTCGCGATCGACCGACTCTCCCACGCGCAGCGCCACCATCATCTGGCGGTAGTCTTCGGGCGATCCCAGGCCATAGATGCACGACACGCTGGCCACGATGATCACATCGCGCCGGCTGACCAAGGCGCTCGTCGAGGCGAGCCGCAACCGGTCGATCTCCTCGTTGATCGAGGCATCCTTCTCGATGTAAATATCGCGCTGCGGAATGTACGCTTCCGGCTGGTAATAGTCGTAATAGCTGACGAAGTAGTGGACGGCGTTCTTGGGAAAAAACTCCTTGAACTCGCCATAAAGCTGCGCGGCCAGCGTCTTGTTGTGCGAGAGCACGATCGCCGGGCGTTGCGATTGCTGGATGACGTTCGCCATGGTGAACGTCTTGCCCGACCCGGTCACGCCCATCAGCACCTGGTGCTTGCGACCGGAGCGCACCCCCCGCATCAGAGAGGCAATGGCCTGGGGCTGATCGCCCGCGGGCTGAAACGGGCTTTCGATCTGAAAATCCACGAGGAGCTTTCGCTAGGGGCAAGCAGGGCGAGAGGCGGGGCGTTGGTCGTCGTTCAGCATAAAAAATGCCGACCTGGCTCCCAAGGGGCGCGGCGGTATTTTGCCGCGGCCTCCCCCGTCGAACAAAAAAGGTGGTACAAGCGTGAAGCCTGTACCACCTTGGTTATCGCAGAAGAGACGCAGGCACGTCAGTTGCCGCCCGACACATCCGCCGCGGCCGGCGCCGCCAGCAGTTCTTCGAGCTTCGCTTCGATGTCGTGCGCGTTCTCGTCGCCGCTGCCCACACGAATCAAGCGAATGATGCCCTCACGATCGATCACGACCATCTGCGGAATGCCAGTCACGCCATATTGCTCCGAGAGCGTGCTCCCTTCCGGCAGGTAGGCCAGGCGGTGCGTGAGTTGATGATGCCTGGCGAACTCGACCAGCGCCGCCTGTTCGTCGGCCGGCGAGAGATCGTCGATCGACGTATGCGTTTGCTGCTCGGCGTCCCAGCCGTACTGGTAGTATTTGGTGAGCCCGATGATCGCGAGGCCACGATCCGCATACTTTTCGTTCCACTCGCGTAGATGAGGGAACGTCGCGCGGCAAGGACCGCACCACACGGCCCAGAAGTCGAGCAGCACGACCTTGCCCTTGAGCTCTTCGTTGCTCAAGGGCGAACCGTTGACCCAGGCGGCCACTTCGAGCGGCGGCATCGGCTGACCCACCAGCTTTTCGCGTTTCTGTTCCGCCTCGAGACGACGAATGGCGCTGTCGATCAGCTTGCCGAGCGCTTCCACGCTCGGATGCTTCGCCACCTCCTCCGGCAGGGCCGCGACCAGGCCGCGATAGGCCTCGGCAGCCCCCTTGGCGGCGTCGATATTCTTGGCCTCGCCAAACTGCGTGATGCGCCACTGCACCCCTCGGGCATAATCCTGCAGCAACTCGACTTCGTTCGGACGTTTCTTGGCTTGCTCGGCAAGAAAATCGAGCCACGTCTGCCGAGCGGATTCCGCGGTCTCGTGCGCCGCGACCGACAAGCCCTTGGCCCGGGCCGACAGCAGTTCGCCCACGGCGCGAATCTTTTCCAACTCGTCGGGCGAAGCCTCGAGCGATTTCCGTGCTTCGGTCATCAGTTCCTGAAAGAGCGCTTCGGCCTTATCGAATTGCCGCGCTTCGCCGAACAACGCGACCTGGCGCTGCTTGAGCCCCGCCAGCAACTCCTCGACCGTGGCGCGCGTCTCATCGGTCAGCAGTTCGCCGGCCGAGGTGATTTCTTGCTCGAGCTGGCGCAGCGCTGCCTGCGGTTTCTTGCCCGAACGGTAGGCGTTCAGCACGCTATCGAGCTGTTGCAGGAATGGCTTGGCCAGCAGCTTTTCCTTCAACTCCGCGCGGCGTGCCGCCAATCGCACCGCCGCGTGCTGCGCGGCTTCGTCCCAGCGACCAGCCCGCGCGCAAGCCAGGTACAGAGACTGCCGCACATCGAGCAGCTTCGTTTCCTCGACCCCCGCCTGCTGCGCCGCCACCAAGGCGGCCTGCGCCTCGTCCACCTGCTGCGAGGTCGCCAGCGCCCGAATGAGCACCAGGAAAGCGTCCGCATGGTCCGCTTGCGCGCTGATCGCGGCCCGCGCCAGGCGTACGGCATCCTCGGGTTTGCCGAGTTCGAGATAGACGCCGGCCAGCTTCGCACGCTCCTCGGCCGAGAGTTTTGCCACGTCGAGCTGCGACGCCTCGGCCGCCAGAGCGGTCAACGCTTTTTGCCGTTCTTTGCGGGCGGCGGCGTTGGCCGCGCTGGCTTTCTTGCGCAGCTCGGGGTCGACGGTTTCTCCCGGTGGGGCCACGGGGAATGGCACCAGCGTTGCTTGGTATTGCTTCTCGATCTCGTCCAGACGCGCCGCCAGGTCGATCGGTACTGCCGCATCGTCGCTAGCAGTCGAGGACGCTTCGGCGGCCGACTCGCTCCCCATCAAAGCCATCGCGCGGTCGCCAGCCAGACTGACTCCGAGCACGAACATGCAGATCCAGTAACGCATGCCACTTCTCTCCTACCGAACGTGAACAAGTGGTGACGACCGCCGTAATACGGCCAGCCCGCGCTCTCCCCCCTGCGATGATAGCCGGCCGGGCACGCCACCAATTTAACGGTGCAGCCCTCCGAAGCCAAAAAGAATGCTCTGTTTTCCCGGTTTGCCAGGGCGCGGCAGCCGCCGTTGCACGGCACGGCAAAGTCGCCAGGCATCGTTACGAATTGGTCATGCGATACAGCCCTTACGGACGAAAATAGTGTCGTATCCGGCGCGGCCGGAACGCTATCGTTGCTTGCGCCACGAGCCAGGCCTCTCTACCGCACGCAATCTGCCGGGAAAGGATGCTCTGATGTTGTTCGATCTTCGCCGCCACTTATTGGCTGGGACCACGGCACTCGCCGCCCTCGGCGTCGCCGCCCCCACTTTGGCCGCCGCGCCCAAAGCGGAGGATGCCCTCAAGCTGAACCCCATTCAAAAAGACGTCGAATACGACAAACCGAGCGAGGCACAAGCGGCCAAGTGTACGATCAAGGCCGAGAAGGTCGGCAAGCAGACCGGCTGGGTCATTCGCGACGAATCCGGCAAGACCTTGCGCCGCTTCGTCGACACGAACGGCGATAACGTCGTCGACCTGTGGTGCTACTACATGGACGGCGTCGAGGTGTATCGCGACGTCGACGCCAACTTCAACGGCAAGTCCGATCGCTACCACTGGCTGAACACCGGTGGCTCGCGCATCGGCATCGACAAGGACGAAAACGGCCGGATCGACGCCTGGGTCTCGATCTCGGCCGAGGAAGTCTCCGCCGAAATCGTGGCGGCACTCGCCAACCGCGATGCCGAACGCTTCGCTCGCCTGCTGCTGCAGCCGGCCGACGTGAAGGCGCTCGGCCTGGGCGAGCAGAAGTCGAAGGACCTCGCCAAGAAGGTCGAAACGGCCGCCGCGGGCTTCAAAACCGTGGCCGGCCAGCAGACGCAGGTCACGCCGAAGAGCCAGTGGGTAAACTTCAGCGCGTCGCGTCCGGGGCTCGTGCCGGCCGGCACCGATGGCTCGACCAAGGACCTGTTGGTCTACGAGAACGTCGTCGCCGTCGTCGACACCGACGATAAGAACAGCCAGGTGCAGATCGGCACGCTCGTCAAAATGGGGGAAACGTGGCGTGTCATCGACGCCCCGCGGATCATGGGCGATAGCAACGAGCTCGCCAGCACCGGCTTCTTCTTCCAGACGCAAACGATGCCGCAGCACGGTGGCGATGACGCCGCCGACTCACAGAACCAGAAGATGCAGGCACTGCTGGCACAGCTCGAAGAGCTCGATCGTGCCCCGGCGGCCTCGCCGTCGGAAGCCGCCAAGAATCACGCCAAGCGTGCCGACTTGATCGAGCAGCTTGCCAAGGAAGCCGGAGACGATACCGATCGCGAGCAGTGGATTCGCCAGCTTGCCGACACCGTCAGCGCGGCCGCTCAGTCGGGCGAGTATCCCGAAGGGGTCGCGCGGCTCAAGGCGCTCTTTGACACCATCGAAAAGGACAAAACGGGCTCGGATCTGGCCGCCTACGTCAAGTTCCGCTTCCTCACGGCGGAATACGCCCTGAACGTCCAGTCGCCCAACGCCGACTTCGCCAAGATTCAGACCGAGTGGCTCGACAACCTCGAGAAGTACGTCACCGCCCATCCCAAGAGCCCCGACACGGCCGAGGCCCTGCTGCAATTGGCCGTCGCGCGCGAGTTCTCGGGCCAGGAAGAAGATGCCAAGAAGTGGTATACGAAGATCCTGAGCGACTTCGCGACCTCCTCAGCAGCGAAGAAAGCCTCGGGCGCCGTCACCCGTCTCGAGTCGGTGGGCAAGCCCATCGTGCTCAAGGGGACCAGCACGGCCGGCAAGCCGGTGGATCTGACCTCGCAGTACAAGGGCAAGGTCGTGTTGATCCACTACTGGGCTACCTGGTGCGAACCGTGCAAGGCCGAGTTGCCCACGCTGAAAGAATTGCAGGCGAAGTATGGCAACGACGGCTTCGCGCTGATTGGCGTGAGCCTCGACACGAATCAGACCGAGCTGGACGAGTACCTCAAGCAGAGCAAGTTGCCCTGGGTACAGATCTGCGAACCGGGCGGTCTCGACGGCCGGCTCGCCAACGAGTTGGGCGTGCTGACACTGCCGACCATGATCCTCGTCGATCAGGATGGCAAGGTCGTCGATCGTAACATCCACGTCTCGCAGCTCGAGACCGAGCTCAAGAAACGCCTCGTCAAATAACCGCCAGCGCCCCAACACGCCCGCGGTTCATTTCACACGCGACCCCAAGTCAGGCCGGCGCCACGAACGTGGTACCGGCCGACTTGGGGTCGCGGCGCGCGCCGACTTGAACATTTTCTTTTTTTCAATTCCGGGGCACGAATCGAGCGCGGATTTGTAGAATCTGCAAAACCCGCGTCAAAGGCGGCAACTTTGCCGGCACGCTGGCATGCTAGTGCGGCAATTGCCCTTCGCGTCGCAAGTGTTTCCGGGTACAACCCTTACCTCGGGCGTGCAAAACCAGCGAGCAAATTGCCCGCGTGCTTGGCACGCGAATCGCTCTTGCTCGCTGGTGATACAACGCCACGGTCGTGCAAGGGAATGCACGCCCACAACTAGCGCCTTCCCGCAAAGGCGCGCCGCGAGGGACCCGGATGATGCAAGGATTCGACACCTCTACCGTGCTGTGGTGCCTGGGTACGATTCAGGCTCTGGGTTTGGCCAGCGCCGCGTTCGCCCGTTGGAGCGAAGGCCGCACCTGCCAGACCCCCGTTCACTGGCTCTTCTTTGCCTTTCTCGGCCTGGTCGGCGTCGGCACCGTCGCCGCGATGATGATCGGCCCCGGCTGCGGACTCGTCTCCGGCACGACGCTGGCCCTCATGGCACTTACCGCCACGCTCGATTTGAGCCGCGTCGGACAGGCCTCGCACTCGCACTAACGGCCCCCGTGATCGGAGCTGGTCGGAACCGCCCGCGGGCGATCTCTGCCGTGCTGCGCGCTGCTGGCGCCAGCGAGGCGTCATGATCGATTCCGTCGTCAAAATCGGAAAAAAGCCTACGCTCGGCACATTCGTCAACCGAAAACCATAATCAGGCAGTTCGATCGAGTGTGCGCGACCAGCGCTGGGGGGCCAGTGCGTCGTAACGCCACCGGGCGATGAAGATCGCCCGGCAACCCTTCGCAGCTTTCTCGCTGCTCCTCTGACTGCCGCCGGCTCGTCGGTTTCGTGCCGACGATTCTCGCCGGTCGAGGTTTTCACTCTTGAGTTTTCAGGCTCACGCGCAAGCGGGGCCATAACGTCGATTGGCTATCGACGACGAAGAGCCGTGGGACTGGCTCGCGTTTCATGGAAGGGGGACGTATGCGAATGATGCTTCGAACCGTGGCGGCCGCCGTTTTGGCCGCCCTGCTGCCCACCCTCGCGTGGGCCAACGATCAGGAGACGGCACAGCAGATCGCCGATGATCTGCGCGCCAGCGGTCGCCTGCAAAACTACAGCATCGGCGTGAAATACAAGGATGGCACCGCCTGGCTCTCGGGCCGCGTGGCCAACAAGCAGCAGATGTCCGACGCCCTGCGCATGGCCAAGCAGTCGCCGTCGGTAGGCCGCGTCGTCAACCAATTGCAAGTCGGCAATGGCGAGGAATCGGCAGCGAGCGGACAGATGGTTCGTCAGGCAGGACCTGCCGGCAACCAGCATTCGCGCGTTCGCCAGGCCAGCACTCAGTGGGGGGATGACGGCGGCTACGAGGCGATGCCGATGCAGCAAAACATGCCGCGGCAGCCGATGCCGAACCAGCGGGCGGTCGCCATGCAGCGCTCGAACAAACCGTACGGCACGCCGATTCCCGGCATGCAGGGCCGTCCGATGCAGGCATCGTACAACGGCGCCGATTGCCCACCCGGTATGATGAATGGGGGCGAGATGTCGGGCGGTATGCCCGCCATGATGGGTGCTGGCGGAGGTCCTCTGCCGGCCTACGTACCAGGCACCGGTGGTGGTCCGTCGCCGGCGATCTACGATCAGCCGAACATGCCGAACTACGCCTGGCCTGCTTACTCGGCCTACCCGAACTACGCGGCCTTGGCCTATCCCAAGCAGTATTCGGCCACGGCGTGGCCCTTTATCGGCCCGTTCTATCCGTATCCGCAGGTGCCGCTCGGCTGGCGAAAGGTTTCGCTCGAGTGGGACGACGGCTGGTGGTTCCTCGACTTCCACGATACCCACCGATAGCAAAACGTGAGTGACGTCCCCAAGCTGAAGGCCTCGGCGGTTCTCAAAAAACCGCCGGGGCCTTTTTTTGTTCCCCCACCCGCTCAGTGTGAGAACTCAAACCCCGCCACTTGGTCGTGCCGAGGTGGTTCCTTTCTTTGCGGCCCGAGCGTGGTGGCCGCCATGACGGCGGCTCACGCATGCGCGAGCAGATCGGTAGATGACACAGCCACGTTCAATCGACTGGTATCCAGAGTCAAACAAGACTGCCTCCGAAAAAACAACACAACACATTTACATATAAATACTTGCACACAAAACACCCGTAAGATAAAATAGATTTATCTCTTTTAGATAAATTGATTTTATCTCATCCGGGGTGGACATGGCCGCCTGGAAGTTCTACGGACGAAGGGAGCAGCTTGCGGATTTAGAGCAAATGCTCGACCGCAAACGCTGGTTCTTTGCCAAGGTCACAGGTCGTCGCCGGATCGGCAAGACGACGCTCATTCAGCAGGCGATGGAGGAACTCGGCAGCAAGCAGCCCGTTTTTTACGTTCAGATACCGGACTCTGAACCAGCGGGCGTTCTCTCGGCAGTGAACGACGCCTTGGAGACGTTCCAAGTGCCTGCCGACCGGCATCCTCGCCCCAACGACCTGCTGCAACTTGCAAAATTGCTGGAGGCGATGGCTGAGGGCGGGTACATCCTCATCCTTGACGAGTTCCAATACTTCAATCGCACAGGTTACGAAGAGTTCTGCTCGTACTTGCAGACAAGCGTGGATCGTTTGGCAGCGAAGGCCGATCAGGTTCGAGGCGGGTTAATCGTTCTTGGCTCGATCCACACGGAGATGGTGGCCTTACTCGAAGATCGCACGGCTCCGCTCTACAACCGAGTCACAGACACCATTAACCTCACGCATCTCGACATCGGCTCCATCCTATCCATCCTTCAAGATCATGCTGAGCCGACCCCGGAGCGGCTGTTGTTTCTTTGGAACCTCTTCGAGGGAATTCCGAAGTTTTATCGTGACTGCTACGAACGAGACGTACTTGCCGCCGAACGCAAGACCCTGCTCCGTCGCATCTTCTTTGAGAGTTCATCGCCACTTCGGTCAGAAGCCGAGAACTGGTTTCTGCGTGAACTGCGTGGCCGGTATAATGTAGTTTTGAAGTTCGTGGCCCGCAATCCGGGGCGAATGCACAAGGAATTGGTTCAAGCGATTCGAGAGGCAAGCGGATCTGCTGATACACAAGTTGGCGGCTACTTGAAGGTTCTCATCGAGCGATTCGGGCTGATCGAACGCAAGTTGCCGGTGTTCGCCAAGCCAGAAGCGAAGCGAGGCCGCTACTACGTCACCGACAATTTTCTCCGCTCATGGCTGGCGGCGCTGGCCGGCCCCGTTTCAGCGATAGCGTTTCGACCACTCGACGAACTGATTGAAGAAGCCGATCAGCGTCTCGAAGTTGTCGAAGGTGGCTCACTGGAGAAACTGGCCGGCCAACTTTACGAGGAACGAAGCCGCAAGGGGATTGGCGACTTCCCGATCACCCATCGAGTGCAAGGATTCTGGGACAAGGCCGACACCGAGATTGATCTGGTGGCCTTCAATGAAGCGACCGAATCCATTCGATTCGGCTCGTGCAAACGGTCGCCCAAGAAGCTGATGTCCGATGTGAACAACTTCAAGCAGCACGTGGAGCGGTTTCTTCGAACGATGCCCAAGTATCAGGACTGGAACAAGCAGCTCGTTGGCATCTCACCGGTATTGGACGCAGAACAAAGAGCTTTCCTGGCCAGTCACGACATCTTTCCGCAGGACTTGAACGATCTAATCCTCGGCCTGAATTGACCGAAGATTTGCTTCCGATCAAACGCCCCCCGGAAATGGGTGACGGCCCCGGCCGGTGGTCGCCATGCGGATTTCATTCCGCCCCTGCTGCAAGCAACCATTGCCAGCTTGCTGCCTGGCTTTCTCGCGCGGATGGTCTTTTGGGATATCTGGGCGTTCTGCCGAGCACGGGTGGCCCATGCTTTCAAGGTTGGCTCTATCTGCCGGAAAAACCCGCAAGTTCGGCACAGTTTAACACGATAAGTAGGGCTAGCCTGAATAGTCGGGCGCACGCGGTCGTTGCCCTCGCGGCGCGATGCACGTGTCCCTTTCGCTTCTCCGACAATCTCGCGACGCTTGAAGGGTCAGCGCATGAAGACGTCACGCATCAACTCGACTGGCGGACTCTTGCTCGCCGCCGTGCTGTTGAGCTGCACCGGTTGCTGGACCAACTATGGCTTCAATGTCGGAGCATTGGGCGTACCGATCCCGGTCAGCCCCTTCTTCCAGGATCAGCTCGAAGATCAGTTCTGGGATCACGAGCGCTACGAGCGTCTGCCGATTCTCGGCCCGATCACCTCGGGCAGCGAGCCGGTGGCACTCGATCCCCCTTCGCCCGATGAAGTCATGCGGGCCCTGGAGCGCGCTCGACCCGTCGAAGGTGGCTTGCCCTTCTTCCACGAGATTCAGCGCAATAACGTGCAGATGGTGGTCGACCCCATTCCGGGTGGCGATTACGTCGACCCGGTTCGCGTCTATCCGCTCATCGGCCCGGCCCAGCAGCACCACTGCCACTACAAGTGTACGATCTACTTCACCGAAGTGACACGTGTCGGCTGGCCGATTCCGTACACCACGGTCGACGAGGATACGGTCGAAGTGGTCTACATCGACCACAACCACTTGCACATGGTGGGCAACGTCAGCGACGGGCCGTCGGGCAACTACTAAGCCCGCTGCTCGCCCGAATAGTCTTCCTTCCTGATGCGGCTTGCCACAAGTTTTCGAGCTTGTGGGGTTATCGCGGGCCGCGCGCGGGCCGTCGTGTCGATACAAGACATGAGGCGTTCGTCGCTCGCGATCGAACCGTTGGTCGTGCCCGGCCGTACACACCGGCAAGGCCGACCGGCATTCGGTCGCGCGAGTGCTATCACCCGCCAGCGTGCCAGCCCTGCTAGCGCGTGGTTGGGTGGCGACCATCGGCATTGCTGCCGCGCATGGCTCGCCAGTAGCATGCCCCGTTCGCGCGCCGGTATCTCGAAAACCCACCAGCAAGACGCACGTGCCTGTCATGGAAGACAAGCTCGCACGACGCAGGATCGTTGCCGCACTCGTGCTCGTCACGGCGCTGGCCGCGGCAAACCTCGCTCCGCGCGCCGCGCGTGCCGACGCCGGCGACGATCAATACGCCGTCGCTGCGGGCCACTACGCCCGGCAGCGCTGGCCGCTCGCCATCGAAGAGTTCGAGACTTTCCTTACCGCACATCCGCAACATGCGCGCACCGCCGCGGCCACCTTCTTTCTGGGCGAGGCGCTGGTCCACGCCGAGCGTTATGCCGCGGCCCGCGAGCGTTTTCAGCAATACCTCCAGGCGCAACCCGACGGACAGCACGTCCAACACGCGCAATTTCGCTCGGCCGAGTCCGCCTACCTCGTCGGCGATCGAGATGCCGCCTTGCGCGAGTTGCAGGCATTCCAATCGCGGTACCCCGACGACGAATGGAACGCCTTCGTGCTGACCTACCTGGGCGATCTTGCCCTGGCCGACAAAGACCACGCCGGCGCCGCACGGCACTACGAGCAATCGATCGAGCGCTTTCCCGAGGGTCCGCTTTGCGATGATTGCCGCTACGGCCTGGGGCGCGCCTGGCAAGAACTGGGGCAGTTCGACAAGGCGGAACCCATCTTCCGCTCGTTCGCCGAGCAGCGTGGCCATCCTCTCTCGGACGAATCGCAGTTTCAGCTTGGCGCGTGCCGCTATTCGGCCGGCGATTACGTCGGCGCCGAGACGCTGCTGGCCGACTTCGACCACGAGCGCTCGCAGAGCGCCGCGCGGGCCAAGACGCAACTGGCGCGCGGCTGGGCCTTGTTCCATCTCGAACGCTACGACGAGGCCGAGGCACTCTTCGCCGCCCTGACCGAGCACCCGCAGTGGGGACTCGAGGCTAGCTACTGGCTGGGACTGGTCGCCAAGGCCGAAGGACAATGGTCGTCGGCCGCCGAACGCTTGCAGGCCTGTGCGGCCCGCGCCGGCGATGCGCCGCTCGCCGCGGCGATCCATTTTCACGCGGGCGACGCCCTGATTCGCAGCGGCAATCCGGCGGCCGGTGTCGAGGAACTCGACCGCTGCGAAGCGGTCGATAGCGGCGCCGAGTGGGCCGACGACTGTCAGCTCGCACGCATCCAGGCGGCGCTGGCCGACGGCGATCATGAGCTCGTCGGCCGGCTGGCCCACGAGTTCGACGAAAAGTTCGCCACGAGCGATCACGCCCCCGAAGCGGCACGCGCCGTCGCACGCTCGCTGCTCAATCAGCGCGAATTCACGCAGGCCATCGCGCGGCTGTCTCCGTGGGTGGCCGATGCCGGTGCGAACTCGGCGCCGGCCGACCGCTACCTGCTGGCCCTGGCGTTTCAGGGAGCGGGTCGTCACGCAGAGGCCGTCGCCGCGCTGGCCGAACTGCCCGACGACGATACGCGACTCAGAACCGAGGCCGATCTCGTGGAAGGCACCTCGCTCGCCGCGCTCGAGCGCTACGACGAGGCGATCGCCCGCCTCGAACGGTACCTGGCGGCCCGCGGCGACGAGGAAGGCGCGGCGCGCTGCCGCGCTCAACTGGCCGTTTGCAGCGCGCGGGCCAAGCGCATCGACGACGCCCGCCACTGGTTCAACGAACTTCAAGCGAAGCACGCCGGCGACGCGGTACTGCGCCATGCCACGAGTCATCTGGCCGAGGCCGTCTACGCCGCGGGCGAGTTCGCCTGGTCGGCCGAGCTCTTCGAACAAGTCAGCAAGCTGGGGGGGGACTCGCCATCCGTCGAGGGCAACGAACCAGCCGGCGCGAGCGCGCGGGGCCTGGCCGGTCTCGCCTGGAGCCGCTATCAGCAAGGCGATCTTGCCGCCGCCGCGGCCGAATTCGCGCGCGTCGTCGAGCAGTTTCCCGCTGATCCCGCCGCGGCCGAAGCGGCGCTGATGCTCGGTCGCATCGAAGCGGAACGCGGCGCCCCGGCACGCGGGCTGGCCTCGTACAAGCAAGTGATCGAGCAGTTCCCCGACTCGCCCCACCTGGCCGACGCGCTGCGCGGCGCGGCGCGCCTGCACGAACAACTCGGCGATCACAACGAAGCCGCGGCACTTTACCAGCGGCTCGACCGTGAGTTTCCCGCCGCGACCGATCGCGACGCGCTCTTGTACGAATGGTCGTGGGTCGAGCGCGGTCGCCAGGACGACGCGGTCGCCAACGCGCTGCTCGAGCGACTTCACGTCGAACATCCCCAGAGCCGTTTCGTGGCCGATGCGCTCTATCGTCTCGCCGAGCGGGCCCATCAAGCCCGCGACTACGACCGTGCCAGCAGACTGCTGTCGGAGTTGAGCACGCGCGAGCAGGTCAGCCCGAGCATTGAAGAGCATGCCCTCTATCTGCAGGGTCAGCTCGCGGCGGCCAGAGAACAATGGACCGACGTCGAGGCGCCGCTGGCAGCGTTGCTCGAGAAACATCCCGAGAGCAGCCTGCGTTTGCTCGCCGAATACTGGTGTGCCGAGGCGAGCTATCGCCTCGGGCAGACGGACGTGGCCCTCGAACGGTTCGAAGTTCTGCTCACCAAGACGCTCGACAGCAAAGAATCGTGGGCGCCGATGGTGGCGCTGCGACGTGCCCAGATCTTTGCCGGCCGCCGCGAATGGGACGAGGCCTACGAGATGGCCTCGCAGATCGCGGGTCAGCATCCCGGCTTCGCCCAGCAATACGAAGTCGACTATCTCATCGGTCGTTGCCATGCCAGCCAGGCACGGTTCGAGGACGCGCGGGGGGCTTATGCCCTGGCCGTGAGCTCCGCCACCGGCGGCAAGACGGAAACCGCCGCCATGGCGCAATGGATGATCGGCGAGACCCACTTCCATCAACGGAATTATCGCGCCGCCATCCGAGAATATCTGCGCGTCGAGATCCTCTATGCGTATCCCGAGTGGCAGGCCGCGGCCCTGTTGCAGGCGGCAAAATGCCACGAGCAACTGCACGAGCCGCAGCAGGCAGCTCAACTGTATACACGGCTGGTCGAGCAATTCGGACAAACCAGCTATGCCGAAGAGGCCACCGCCCGCGCCAAGGTACTCGAGCAAAAGACCGCCAGCCTGACGTCCCCCGCTCTCCCCCCCTCCCCTTTGCCCCGCTAACGTCCTGCCCACTGTCGCGGCGTCTCAGGCGCCGCGCCCACGACCGCCCACACAGGATCGAACCCATGTCCGCCACACGCTTCACACGCCTGGCCCGGCAACTCACGTTGCTCATGGTTCTCACCGTGCTCGTGCTCGGTCGCCTGGTCACTTCCTCATCGGCGCAGGAATCGATCGAGGTGGGACCCGTCAGCGTCGAACAACAGGACGTCGAGGGGCAGGCCATCGCCACGCGCAATCTGCTGGGCATTATTCGCGACGGTGGCATCGTGATGCTGCCGATCATCCTCTGCTCGTTCGTGCTGGTGGTGTTCGTCTTCGAACGCACGATCAGCCTGCGGCGCGGGCGGGTCATTCCCTCTCCCTTCGTCAAGCGTTTCATGCACCAGCTTCGCGCTGGCGAATTGTCCCCCGAGGCGGCGCTGGCCATCTGCGATGAAAACGAGAGTGCCGTCGCGCAGGTCTTTGCCGCCGGGGTACGCCGCTGGGGGCGACCGGCCGTCGAAGTGGAACAAGCCGTGCTCGACGCCGGCGAACGTGCCGTCACCAGCTTGCGCCGCTACATCCGCGTGTTCAACGGCATCTCGACCATCAGCCCTCTGTTGGGGCTGTTAGGCACCGTTTTTGGCATCATCGAGGCCTTCAACGCCATCGCGAAGACGCAGGCCATGGGGCGTCCGGAATTGCTCGCCGGTGGTATCAGCGAGGCTTTGCTCACCACCGCGGCCGGACTCGTCGTCGCCATTCCCGCCCTGATCTTCTACCACTACTTCGTCAGTCGCGTCGATCAGCTCACCGTCGAACTAGACGCCTTGGGGCAGGAACTGGTCGAAGAGATTGCCGCCGACGGCCGCCTGGCGCGCGAGGGGGGACGCGCGAGATCAACCCGTCGCAGCACGGCCGCGTAAGCACGGTTCTGTCGTTCGGACTCGCTCGGGGGAACGATCATGCCACTGAAGACGCTCGAAGACGACGCACCCGTCTTGAACCTCACGTCGATGGTGGACGTGGTGTTCCTGCTGATCGTCTTTTTCATGGCCGGCACGGAGTTCACGCACCTCGAGCGCGAGATCGGCCTCAAAGTGCCCGAGGTCTCCGATCGGGGCACGCTCACCTCGGCGCCGGAACGCAAAGTGATCAACGTAGCGGACGACGGCACCATCACGCTCAATCGTCAGCCGATCTCGCTCGAACAACTCGAAGGCACGCTCGCCGCCGCGCGCAGCGAGTATCAGGATCTGGGCGTCGTCGTGCGCGGCGATGCCAGCGCGCCGTTTCAAAGCGTGGCCGATGTACTCAACGCTTGCAAGCAAGCCGGCATCACCGACCTGGGCATCTCCGTCCGGTTGGCCAGCCGCCCGAGGTGACGCCACATGCTCGGGCGATTCCTACGATTCTGGCATGCGCTCTCCGTCGAACAGATGGTCTGGTGGACCGTCTGGGCCGGCGTGGCGGTCATCATCGTAGCGCTCGTCGTCTTGATGCGCACGCGTTGGGGGCAATCGCGCCCGCTGCAAAAGTGTGCCGCGCTGTCTCTCCTGGTCCACCTGCTGCTCGCCTACGTCGCCGCCACCGTGCAAGTGGTGCAATCGGTCGCCGGACCGCCGGGAGGTGGCACGGTAAATATTTCGAGCATCGAACGCTTTGTCGAAGGGGGCAGCGCGGGGGATATCGAGACGGGCGCACCCTCGCTCGATGCCGATGATCGTGCCGCCACCAGCCCGCGTCTCGCACCGTGGGAGTCCGATACCGCCACAGACAACATGCAGTCGGTCAATCCGGCGCTCGAACGAATGGCTGCCGCCGTGCCGCTGGCTGCCGAGCGCACCACCGGATCTGCCGAGTCCGCCTTGCCCGGCGACCTGACAGCGGCGCCGCTCCCCACGAACAGCGTGGCGCCCGAGGCGCCCCGCAGCGTGCCGCAAACGGATCGCGCCCCTTCGGCTGCCGTGGCCGACACCTCTCCGCCGATCGATGCGCCGCGGGCCGAGCGTCAAGAAGCGATCGATCCGCTCGTGACCGATAACCTTGCCCCCCCCAAAGTCGAACCGCTGGCCGAGTCGGCTCCCCCGATGCTCGATCGCCCTCTGCCGGAACTGCCGGCTGAATTGCTCGCCGCCCCCACGGCGCTCGCGCCGCTGGTCGATGTGCCGACGCTTCCCATGCCCGATGAAACCCTGGGCAAGTTGATCGATGTTCCGCCGCGCGATCTGGTATCCGGCAGCACGAACGGGACGGCTCCGGCCATCGCGGGACTCAAATCGGTCGAAGTGCCGAACGCCGGAGGCGCGTTTATCGGCTCCCCCTTGGGAACAACCACCGGCGATCCCCGCATGGTCGCCATTCGCCGTGGCGCCGCGATTGGCGATCCGACCGAGGCCTTCGAGCATCGTCTCGGACCGATGCGGGCGCGCACCGGCGCCGAACATGGCGCCACGCCCGAATCGGAAGCCGCCGTCCAGGCGGCCCTCGACTGGTTCAAGCAGAATCAAAGCGCCGAAGGAGCCTGGGATCCCACGCAGCATGGCGGCGGCCGCGAAACGCGCACGCTGGGGCACGATCGACAGAACGCCGGCGCCGGCGCCGAAACGGGCGTGACCGGACTCGCCCTGCTCGCCTTTCTCGGCGCCGGCCACACGCATAAGACGGGCGACTATACCGAGACCGTCCGACGTGGGCTCGACTATCTGCGGCGCATGCAGGCCACCAACGGCAGCTTCGCCGGCAAGGCCAAGACCTACGCCGCCATGTACTGCCACGGCATGGCCTTGCTCGCCATCGCCGAGGCATACGGCATGACGGGCGATCCCGAATTGGCCGACTCCATGCGGCGCGGCGTGCAATTCACGCTCGCCGCGCAGCATCCCTCGAACGGCGGCTGGCGTTATCGCCCCGGCGATTTGGGAGACACGAGCCAGCTCGGCTGGCAATTGATGGCCCTCAAGAGTGCCGAGCTCGCCGGGTTGCCCATGCCCGACCTGACTCGCGAACGCATGTATCGCTTCATACGCGGAGTGACCTTCGGCGAGCACGGTGGGCTCGCGAGCTATCGTCCGGGCGAGCAAGCCAGCCGCACGATGACGGCCGAGGTGCTCGTATGCCGCCAATTTCTCGGCGCAGCGCCAGAGTACCGTGCCGGTGACGAAGCGGCGTCGTACATTGCCCAGGAATTGCCGGGGCACGGCCAGATGAATCTCTACTACTGGTATTACGCCACCCTGGGGCTCTACCAGCATCAGGGGGCTCAATGGCAACGCTGGAACGAAGCGATGCAGACGACCCTCCTTCGCACGCAACGGATCGAGGGAGACCTGGCCGGCAGTTGGGATCCGACCGACGTCTGGGGGGGCTACGGTGGCCGGCCCTATACCACGGCGCTGGGCGCCTTGTGCCTGGAGGTCTACTATCGCTATCTGCCCCTGTATTCGCACACGGCCAAGCGCGAACAACCGGGAGAACCAAGCGCACCTAAGTAATTACGAGATATTAAGCTACGGCGTGAAGTTCCGAGCGGAATTGCCCCTCTGTTTGTTTGACACTCGCGATGCCCCCATTAAAATGGTTAGTTGAACAGCAGTTGCTCCTGCGCCCTGTGCGCGTACCGTTCGTGAATTCCTCCCGCAGCGCGCCAAGTCAGCACTCCGCGTTGCCGCACCTTTCCTGCTGAGAAAGCGCCGATGTTAGCCATGTTTGGTCTTGGCCCCGCGGAACTGGTTGTCCTAGGCATCGTCGTCCTGCTCTTGTTCGGCAGCCGTCTACCCAGCGTGATGCGCTCGCTGGGCCGTGGCGTGGTCGAATTCAAGAAGGGGGTCCAAGGGATCGAAGACGATCTCGACGACGACGTGCCCACCACCAGCAAGCGAAAACTAGACGAGCCCACGCGGGAAACCGCCGAGCGCTAGTCGAGCGTACAACTCCGATCATCGAGTACACACCTGACGGACAGATCCTGCACGATCTTTCCGTTCCATGGTGGTGGCCGGCGATCGAGTCGTTTTTGAGGTCGCAACGTAACGCCGTTTCGTGGTGAGCGATGAGTTTGATTACCGCCAGCCTGACTTGGGCCATCTTTCCACTCGGCGGCGTTGGCCCAGCCGAAATGCTGGTCATTGGCGTTGTTGCCGTGCTCCTCTTCGGCAAGCGGCTGCCCGAGATGGGTCGCACGTGGGGCAAAAGCCTGCTCGAATTGCGCAAGGGTCTGAGCGGAATCGAAGAAGAACTCCGCGGCATAACCAACTTGTCGACGCCGGCCCCCAGCCGACCGGCCAAGCGCACCTTCCACGAAATGGACGATCGCGATGAAGCGACCGCCCCCAAGTTCGAGCCGCCGGTCGCGCCGGCCGCCGAATCGCAGGAAGAATCTTCTCCGGCCTCGTAACGGCCGAATTCATGCGCCACTAACTTCGGCGGCGCTTTAGCCCATGCTGGCCCGGCTCGAACGGCCCTGCCCGAGCGCCCGGATGATACGCTCCGCGCGCTGATCCTCGAGATGGCTGTGGACCACGAGAATGGCGTGGATCATGCCGGGGACCCAGAAGCAGAGCGTGAGAATCAGATTCAACACGAACTGTACCGGCTTGCCACACAACAGCACCGCCAACGGGGGCAACAAGATCGCGATGAGATAACGCACGGCTGAAGCAACCTCCCTTCCCGACAGGTCCGCCAGGTGTCTCACCTGCGAAATGCCGGCCTGTCTGAGACGTTATTCGCCAGTCGCCTGGAATTCTTTCCGTTCTCGGCCGGAAAAGCCCCCTCAGGTCGCGCGTTCCGAACCGCACCGTCCGCCCAGGGGGGTATCGAGCCCTCGGACGTGGCAGGACGGCTCGTAACGCCTGTTCTCCAAGGCGGTTTCGTGATCGGCGGTGGCACTTGTCCGATTTTTCGGCCGATACTACACTTACGGTTTCCCCAGGGCTCCCGGAGCGTCGTCTGGTCGAGCCCAATCCGACACAACGCCGATTGCAGCCAAGGACGAGAATCCGATGAAGAAGAACGTTCACCCCAAGTACGTCGACACGACCGTCCGTTGCGGCTGCGGCAACACCTTCAAGACCCGCAGCACGGTCGCCGAGCTGGCCATCGACATTTGCAGCAGTTGCCATCCGTTCTACACGGGCAAGCTGAAGTACGTCGACACGGCCGGCCGTATCGAGAAGTTCCAGAACAAGTTCGCCGCGACCGGTTATGCCAGCCTCAAGCGTGGCAAGAAGGCCGCGCCGGCCAAGCAGGAAGCGGAAGCCTGATCTCTGCCCTTTCGCGGGGACGCCGGGGTCGCGCGGAGCCAACCGCCGAGCCCCTCGCCGCGTAGGAATGCCGGGCACCCAATCTATGCGCAAGCACTATTAGCGACTCCCGCCTCTCCTCTCGTGAGCGCCGCGCGCGATCTCCGGACGCTTGCCCTGCGCGGGGCCTCTTGTCGGCCACCTCAGACACGCACCGCGTGTCCCGCTTTCAGCCGTGAGGAACTTCTCCCATGCGGGAAATGCTCGATCAAAAGCTTGCTCGTTTCGAAGAACTAGAACGCTCGCTCGTCGATCCCGAAGTGCTGGCCAGCGGTCCGCGCATGGCGGCCGTGATGCGCGAGCATGGCTCGCTCGCCAAGCTGGCCACCAAGTACCGCCGCTTCAAAGAGCTCAACCATCAGATCTCCGAGGCCATGGAACTCGCCAAGGGGCACGACGCCGAAATGCGCGAGCTGGCCGAGGCCGAGCTGCCCGAGCTCAAAGCAGAGCGCGAAGAGCTCTGGAACGAGCTACTCGATCTTACGATCGGCGGCGAAGATGCCAACCGCTCGCGCTGCGTGATGGAAATCCGCGCCGGTACCGGGGGCGACGAGGCCGCCCTGTTCGCTCGCGATCTCTACGAGATGTATCGCAAGTATGCCGAGACCAAGGGGTGGAAGGTCGAGGTGCTCGAGCTCAACCCCACCGAGCTCGGCGGCTTCAAAGAGACGATCCTCGGCCTCGAGGGGGAGGGGGTCTACCGCGAGCTGCAGTACGAAAGCGGCGGTCATCGCGTGCAGCGCGTACCGGAAACCGAGGCCAAGGGACGCATCCACACGTCGGCGGCCACCGTGGCGGTGATGCCCGAGCCGGAAGATGTGGAAGTCGATCTCAAGCCCGACGATTATCGCATCGACCGCTTCTGCGCCAGCGGTCCCGGCGGTCAGCACGTGAACAAGACGGCCTCGGCCATCCGGCTCACGCACCACGAGAGCGGCATCGTCGTCAGTTGCCAGGACGAAAAGAGCCAGCACAAGAACCTGGCCCGCGCGATCCGCGTGCTCAAATCCCGGCTCTACGATAAGAAGCGGGAAGAAGAAGAGCAGAAGCGCGCCGCCGCGCGCAAGACGCTGGTCGGCTCGGGGGATCGCAGCCAGCGCATTCGCACGTACAACTTCCCGGAAAACCGCGTCACCGACCACCGCATCAACCTGACCCTCTACAAGCTCGATCAGGTGATGGCCGGCAATCTCGTTCCGGTCACCGAAGCCCTGATCGAGTACGATCGCCAGGCCCAACGCCAGCAGATGGGCACGGTGGAGTAAAACGCCAACCAGATCGATTCGGCTTGCCGGGCAGGTCCGTTTCGGCTCGACTATGGTCCAGGTTGCCCCCAGGGAAGGGGATCGTTGGATCTCGCACCAACCGCGCCCGCGACACGGATGCCGTCATGCCGCAGACAGAAACCTGGACCATCGGCCGCCTGCTGGAATGGACCAGCAACTACCTGCGCGAGCGTGGCGCCGATTCGCCCCGTCTCGATGCCGAAGTCCTGCTGGCCGAGGCCCTCGGCTGCCGGCGGATCGATCTCTACACGAAGTTCGCCGAGGAACCGAGCGAGCAGCCCCGGACCGCCTTTCGCGAGCTGGTCCGCCGCCGCGCCGAGGGAACGCCGGTGGCCTATCTCGTGGGACGTCGCGAGTTCTACTCGCTCTCGTTTCGCGTCACGCCCGACGTGCTGATTCCCCGCCCCGAAACGGAGTTTGTCGTCCTGGCCTTGCTCGACTTCGTCAAGGAGCGCGGAGCCGAACGGAACGCCCCGTTCGACATCGCCGATGTTGGTGCCGGGAGCGGCATTCTGGCCATCTGCGCGGCGAAGTACGTGCCCGGCTCCCAGGTGCTCGCCATCGACAAGAGCGCGCCGGCCCTGGCCGTGGCCCAGGCGAATGCCACCGAACACGGCGTCGCCGAGCGGATCAAATTCGCTGAAAGCGATCTCTTTGCCCAGGTGGCCGCCGACCGGCAGTTCGACTTCATCGTCAGCAATCCCCCCTACATCTCCACCGCCGAGATGGCGGCACTGCCAGCCGACGTCGCCCGCTACGAGCCCCACCTGGCCCTCGAGGCCGGCCCGCGGGGCACGGACGTCATCGAACGGCTCATCCCCCAGGCGGCAGAACGGCTGCGTCCCGGCGGCGTGCTGTTGATCGAGATCAGCCCCACCATCGAAGGGGATGTCAAGCAACTGGTCGCCCAAGAGAGCCGTTTCGAGTTTTTGCCGACCCGCAACGACCTGTCGGGCCTGGCTCGTGTTGTGCAACTACGGCGGAAATCGTAGTCTGCTCGCCGCCGCGATGTGCTCCCCCCCTATGTCCACTGTTGCCGGCGACAGTGACTGAACGAAACGGGGCCTCGACTAGCAGCACCGTCAACTTTTGGAGCCAAGGATGGCCCAGCCGTCGAACGCCTCGAGCCAGGTTTTGCGCATCGCCGGTGGCCGCGCGCTCGCTGGTCGTGTAGCGGTCGGCGGCGCCAAGAATGCCGCCTTGCCCATCATGGCCGCGACGCTCCTCACCGACGAACCGGTGCGACTCTCGGGCGTGCCCCACCTGGCCGATGTCGAGACGCTCGCCCAGTTGCTCCGCCAACTTGGTGTCGCCGTCGAGCGCGACGAGCAAGATACGCTCTGCCTCGCGACCGTCGACGACGAGCCCGTGGTTGCCCCCTACACGCTCGTCGAGCGCATGCGGGCCAGCTTCTGTGTCCTGGGGCCCCTGGTCGCAAGGCGTGGGGGGGCCGTCGTATCGTTGCCGGGGGGCTGCATGATCGGCGATCGCCCGGTCGACTTGCACCTGGCCGGGTTGCAAGCGCTAGGCGCCGAGATTCAGATCGACCGCGGCTACGTCATTGCGCGTGCCCGACGTCTGTGCGGAGCGCGCGTCCACATGGCAGGCCGGCGCGGTCCCACGGTCACCGGCACCGCCAACATTCTCTGCGCGGCGACGCTCGCGCGCGGCACGAGCACGATCACCGGCGCGGCCGTCGAGCCCGAGATCGTCGACCTGGGCAACTTTCTCCGCGCCATGGGCGCCCGCATCGATGGTCTCGGCACGCCGACGATTCGTGTCGAGGGGGTCGAGCGCCTCGGCGGCGTCTCGCACACGGTCATTCCCGACCGCATCGAGGCCGCCACGCTGCTGATCGCCGGCGCCATGACCGGCGGCGAAGTGGAACTCACCGGAGCACGCCCGGCCCATTTGCGCCGCGTGCTCGCGGTGCTGGAACAGGCCGGGGCGAGGCTCGTCATCGAACGCGAACGTATCGCGCTGGCGGCGCCCGCTCGCTTGCGCGCGCTGCGGGTAGCTGCCGAGCCTTACCCCGGCGTGCCGACGGATGTACAGGCGCTGCTCACCGCAATGCTGCTCACCGCCCGGGGACACGGCCGGATCATCGATCGCGTCTTCGCCGATCGGTTTCTGCACGTCGATGAATTCCGAAGGCTCGGGGCCGACATCGTGCGCCGCGGCGCGACGGCGAGCATCGAAGGCGTGCGCCGACTGTCGGGCGCCACGGTCACCGCGTGTGACCTGCGCGCCGCGGCGGCACTCGCGCTCGCCGGACTGGTGGCCGAGGGAGAGACGATCGTCCGGCGGATCGACCACCTCGATCGTGGCTACGATCGGCTCGAGGACAAGCTGGCCGCGCTCGGCGCACGGATCGAACGCATCGTCGAGCCCCCTGTTCCGACAACTGCCTGGCGTCCCGACACCACCCGCCGCCATGCCGCCTGAGTGGTCCCTGCTGGGCCTAACGATCCCAGCGCGGCATTTGATACGCTTCTGGAACGGGTCGCGATTTCAGGGCGTCTACTCATATCTCCTCCTTGGCCGATCAAGGAATTCCAATCGGGATGCCGCTTTGTCCTTCGACTTTCCGCTTCACGCTGGACAAGGGGCGGTCGCCACGCGACGATATTCTTCCCACCTCTTGAACTTCGGAACGAACGTAATCTCCGATCCAGGGCATCGCCACGCGGTGGGAAGCACCGCGCAAGCGCGACATGAGGCAGGTAATACTTCGCGCACCCGATGAGTAGACTTCTCGCCATCAGCGACTTGCACCTCGACTACGAGGTGAACCGGCAGGCCCTGCTCGAGCTACTCCCCAGGCCGGGCGATTGGCTCATTCTGGCCGGTGACGTGGGAGACTCCCCCGAGCATCTCGAATTCGCACTGGCCACGCTCGCCCCCCGCTTTCGCCAGTTGATTTGGGTGCCAGGCAACCACGATCTGTGGACCCTGCCCGGCGCGGCCCACGGCCTGCGCGGCGTGGAACTGTACGAGCACCAGGTCGAGCTCTGCCGCTCGTACGGAGCCCTCACGCCCGAGGATCCCTACGCCACCTGGGACGGGCTAGGTCCACCTTGTGTCATCGCGCCGCTCTTCTTGCTCTACGACTACAGTTTTCGGCCCGTCGACGTGCGGCTAGAAAAAGCGCTCGAGTGGGCGGCCGAATCGGGCGTGATGGGGGCCGACGAAGGCTTTCTCCATCCCGATCCTTATCCCTCGCGCAGCGCCTGGTGCGAGGCTCGCTGCCGCCAGACCGAGGAGCGTCTCGCCCGCCTGCCGCGTGGCCTGCCGGTGGTCCTGGTAAACCATTTTCCCCTGCGGCAAGATCTCGTGCGGATGCCGCTCGCGCCCCGTTTCTCGCTCTGGTGTGGCACGCGACGCACCGAGGACTGGCACACCCGCTATCACGCCATCGCCGTCGTCTCGGGCCATCTGCACATCCGCGCCACCGACTGGCGCGACGGCGTCCGCTTCGAGGAATGCTCGCTCGGCTACCCACGCCAGTGGCAGCCGGAACGAGGCCTGGCCGCCTACCTGCGTGAAATCCTGCCCGGCCCGGTCGTGCGCCGCGTCTGAAGAGTAGCATCGATCATTTTGCGGATCGATTCACCTACCGGAGCGACAAGAGTCGCAAAATGGTCGATGTTGCGAAGCAACAAGAGGATGACGATAGATTCGCACTACGAAGTGTCGGCCCGTCATGGATCCTCTAATCGCTACACGACACGGACGATTCTCCGGCTCGGTATTGTTCGAGTCGGAACCCTCTCGCGGAAAATCGTGCTACCCTCCGCTCGTGGAACCGAGATCAGCTCATACCGAGAGATTTTCGAGCCGTCCCGTCGCATCACCCATCGTGTCGATCTTCACGTCGGCGCGATCGAGCAGCGAGAGGAACAGGTTCGCCACCGGCGTGTTCGGCTCGTAGCGCAGGTGCCGGCCCGGGCTGAGCTTGCCATTGGCCTTGCCCATGAGCAGCAGGGGCAGATCGTCGTGGTTGTGGCGGTTGCCGTCGCCGATGCCGCTGCCGTAGAGGATCATCGAGTGATCCAGCACGTTGCCCTCTCCCTCCTTGATCGCGGCCAGCCGCTCGACGAAGTAGGCGAACTGCTCCATGTGGAAGAGGTTGATCTTGCTGATCTTGACCTGCTTCGCTTCGTCATTCCCGTGGTGCGACAGATCGTGATGCCCTTCGCGCACCTCGAGGAAGGGATACGGTCGATTGCTCCCCTCGTTCGCCAGCATGAAGGTGGCGATGCGCGTGTGATCCCCCTGGAAGGCCAACGCCAGAATATCCGCCATCAGGCGCAGATGCTGCTGGTAGTCCCCCTTGGGAATGCCCGTGGGCTTTTCCATGTCGGGCTGTTCGATCGCCACTTCTTCGCCGGCGCGCTGGATGCGCAATTCCAATTCGCGCACGCCGCTAAGGTATTCTTCGAGCTTGCGGTTGTCGGTCTTGCCCAAGCGCCGCTGGAGTCGCGAGGCGTCGTCGCGAACGAAGTCGAGCACGCTTTTGCGATAGCGATCGCGCTGGTGGCGCGCCTCGCGCGATTCCGCCTCGTCCGGGCCGCCGAAAAGTCGTTCGAAGACGAGCTTCGGATCGATCTCCTTGCCCATCGGGGTCGATTCGGTCCGCCACGAGATGTTCGATGAGTAGGCACAGCTATAGCCCGAGTCGCACCCGCCGGCCTGCAGGCCGCGCTCGATGCCCAATTCGAGCGAGGGGAAGCGCGTCGTCTGCCCGATCTGCTGCGCGGCGTATTGATCGACGGAGACCCCCACCTTGATATTGGCGCCGCTCGTCTTGAAGGGTTGGCTCGCCGTCAGGAAGCAGGCCGCGGAGCGTGCGTGATCCCCCGGCCCGTCGCCGTTGGCCTTCGCCTTGTCGTGGGCCAGACCGGTGAGCACGGTCATGTACTCGCGATAGGCAGCCAGCGGCTGCAGCGTGGCCGGCAGCTCGAAGTCCGCGCCATCGGTGGCCGGCGTCCAGTCGGGCATGTGGACCCCGTTCGGCACGAAGAAGAACGCCATGCGCAACGGCGGGGTGGCCGACGCCGCGGAAGCCTCGCCAGCCAGCACGCGCAGCGGCTGCATCGCATCGAGCAGGGGCAGGGCCACGGTCGTGCCCAATCCCTTCAGCACCGTGCGACGACTGATGCGCCAGCTTTGACTCATGGGGTCTCTCCAGCAGAGTTCTCGGCGGGTTCCACAGGCGGGCTGTCGGTGGCCGCGACTTGCGTTGCGCGTCGCAGCCGGAAGGGATCGCTCGCGACGACCGCCGTCACCAGGGGGGTAAAGCGGTCGCCGTTATTCTCTAGCGCGTGGACGATGCTGTCCACCGCCGTGCGGTCATAATACTCCAGCCCGCGACCCAGGGCATAGGTCAGGAGCTTTTCGGCCAGCGAACGGCGGAATTCTCCGGAGCTCCCCAGCAGGATCTGGCGCAATTCGGCCGGTCCGGCAAAGTTTTCGCCCGAGGGAAGTGTGCCCGAGGGGTCGATGGGAAATTCACCATCCTTTTCGCGCCATCGGCCAACGGCGTCGAAGTTCTCCAGTCCAAAACCCAGCGGATCCATCCGTTCGTGGCACGAGGCGCAATTCGGATTCTCGCGATGCTGCACCATTCGCTCGCGCAGCGAGCCGGTTAACGCCGCCTGCTCTCCTTCAGCCAACAGCGGCACATCGGCTGGCGGCGGGGGCGGGGGCGTTCCCAAAAGCGTCTCGAGCACCCATTTGCCACGCTTCACGGGAGACGTGCGTGTGGGATTCGACGTGACCGTCAGCACCGAGGCCTGTGTCAACACGCCGCCGCGCGCCCCCGCGGGCAACTCGACGCGCCGGAACTCCTCGCCCGTCACTCCCTCGAGCCCGTAATGGCGGGCGAGACGCTCGTTCACATACGTGTAGTTCGCGTCGAGTAACTCGAGCACGCTACGATCCTCGCGCATCACGCCGGCAAAAAACTGGCGAGATTCCTCCGCCATCGCGGCGCGCAGCAGCTCGTCGAACTCGGGAAACAACTTCGGATCGGGCGCCAATCGATCGAGACTGCGTATCTGCAGCCACTGATCGGCAAAGTTGCGCACGAGCGCGTCCGATTTCGGATCGGTCAGCATGCGGCGGATCTGCGCCTCGCACGTCGCCGGCTCGTGCAGGGTGCCGGCAGCGGCAACGGCGAGCAACTCCTCGTCCGGCAGGCTGCTCCACAAGAAGTACGACAGCCGCGACGCCAACTCGTAATCGCTGATCGGCGCCGAGATCCCCCCCGGCTCGCTCGGCAGACGGTCTTCCTCGATGCGGAACAAAAAGCTGGGAGAGACCAATACCGCGGTCACCGCCAACTGGATGCTCTGCTCGAAACTCCCCCCCTCGCCCCGTCGCAGCTTGAACAACTCGACCAGGCGCGTCACTTCGTCGTCGGTGGCCGGACGGCGGAACGCGCGCGAGGCAAACTTCACAAGCAACTCTCGGGCGCAGGCATCGTCGGCCTCTCCTTCGGCCGGCGTGCGATAGATGATTCGCCGATGACTCTCGGGCAGAGGCGTGGGCTCTAGCGCGATCGGCCCCTCGACTTCGAGAAACGAGACGTAGAGATTCCGATCCCCCCGTTCCTCTTCCGGCCCCTTGGTGCGGTAGTAGTCGTTGTCGAACGAAACGGCGAATCGGTGCCGGCCGGCCTGCGCCTGGGCCCGGACCTCGTACACCCCCGGCGTTTCCACCTCCGCAGGCACGTCAACCACGTCGAGATGATCGCGACCGAGGTGGAAGCCCATCTTCACCGGCTCGCCGCCAGCCTGATCGCCGAAGGCCGACGCGCGGAGAATGTATTCGCCCGCAACGGGAAAATCCGGCTCGACGAAGATCTCTCCCTGCGAGTAGAGATTGCGCGTCGTATCGGCCGCCATGCCCCCTTCGACCCGTTTGTCGCCGGCGTCGAACCGGCGCACGGTCGAGAGATTCTGATCGACGGTCCGAATCGCGGCGTTGGTGACTTTCTCCGCCGCATCGAGAAACTTTTCGAGCAGCACCGGCGGCATCGAGAGCACATCACCGATGTTGTCGAAGCCGTAGCCGACGTCGTCGGCCGGAAAATCGGCCGCCGCATCGATCTCGACTCCGACCAGATCGCGAATCGTGTTGTTGTATTCCGCGCGGTTCAAACGCCGAATCGTGACGCGCCCCGGATCGACCGGCCCGCCACTATCTGGCGCCGTGCCGACCGTTTTCAACCACTCGACGATCTCGCGCCGTTCCGCTTTCTCCGGCTGCAGCTCATCCGCCGGGGGCATCGACTCGAAGTCGAGTTGCTCGGTCACCTTCTTCCAAACCGGCAAATGTTCGCGGAGCGATTGCCGCGAGGTATAGCCGTCGAACGACACGCCCCCCTTGGGCACATCCCCCGTGTGACAGGCCTGGCAGTAGGTCTCGAGGAAGGGAGTGACCCGCTGCTCGAAAAAGGCATCGGGCGAAAGTTCTTCCGCCGGTGCGGTTTCTTCCGCCCCGCTCCGGTGCGCCGCCAGGCAAATCAGTCCGATCGCCACTAGCCAAGCCACGGTCGATGCCCTGGCTGGACGGCGTGCGGCTGGCTTCACCATGCTTGCTCGCGACAAGATTTTGCGCATCACGGATAGTATTCGGGGCGACGTCGGAAAAGCGGCGTTCGGCAGACCAGATCGGGTGAGATCGCGTGCGGGACTCCAACGGAGCTGCGATCTCGGGCAGGTAGTCCCATTATAGGAACCGCCAGCGCGGCCTGTCGAGCAATTTTGTCGCCGAAAAGTGTTTCTGTAGCAAACTTTGCGCGAAACCACGCCCGCTCTTTCAGGGTACGTGGCGGCCACGATCGAGCCAGGCGTCAGGCCGCGCGACGCTGCGCTATGGCATTGTGCTTTCGCGCCGTCCAGCAAAGAAACAGCCCCGTCGGCTGCTGGTGATGCCCATGGGGAATGGAAGTCACCGCGATGTCTTCGCAGTGCGGCGTGAGCCAGGCAGTCACCTCGTCGGCCGCAAACCAGCGTTCCCAGGGCTCGTGCCGCGAGAGTGCCTGGTGCGACCGGCATTTGTCGATGATCAGGATGACGCCGCCGGGACGCACGGCGCGGCACAGTTCCTCGACGGCACGTCGTGGCACGAGCGAGTGCTCGAGCGCTTCGACCATGTAGGCGGCGTCGCAAGCGGCGTCCTGCACCGGTAGCCGCAGCAGATCGCCCTGCTGCCATTCGAGGTCGCACAGCCGGGGTAGTTGTTGCAGCGTGCGATCGGAAGCGTCGATGCCCAACCAGTGCCGTCCCGGCAATTCGTCGCGCAGGCGTCTCAGAAAGCGTCCCGCTCCGCAGCCCGCATCGAGCACTCGTTCCAATCCCTCCTGCTGTCGCAGCCAATGGACGACCGCGCGATAGCGACCGTCGGCGGCATCGATGGTCTCGGGCAAGTCGGCGCGCTGCCCTGCGAACGAGGCACGGACTTGCGCTTGCGCCGCTCGCAAGTAGTGGATTGTCGTCCACAGCTCGCGGTGCGCCACCAGTCGATCATCACCGCTCCCCACAAAGCGGCCTTCGCCGGTCTGCTTGGACGCCAGCCATTGCATGGCGCGATCGCCACGTTCGCGGTTCCCCAGTTCGAACCATACGGCCGCGGCGTGCGCCGTGGCCCAAGCCGACAGGTCCTCGGCATCGATGCGAGATGCCACGCCTCCATCGCTGCGCTGCGCCAAATCGAGCCAACGCGCGTGCCTTCGCGCCGCGTCGTTGCCGCCGAGTTCCAGCAGCGCGTCGATGGCCTGCGCCCAGAGGTGGCTCGGCGTCGTCCAGGGCGCCAGTTCGACGATTGACGTTGCCCTCTGGACGGCGCGTTCGATCAGGCGCTGCCAGTGCCCCTCCTGCCAACACGCGGCGAAGTTCGCCACCGGCGCCAGGCACGCGAGTCGCGCGAGGGGCGATCCCCAGCGATCCGGCAGGCTATTGGTCATATCGTCCGCGAGCAATCGCCCGCCCCGATCGAGGTGCGCCACGATGTACTCGCACGCGGCGAGAACTTTGCCCACGGGCAACTCTGCCTTGGAATCATCGTTCAAACGATCTGCCAGTCGCAGAAACAGGGCCGTCGCAAACAACGACGGAGCCCCCCCCGTCGCATCGGGAAGCGCGCCATCGCCGCGAAACAGTTTCAACGCCTGCTGCACGCAGCGCCGGGCATACTCCACCGCGCCGAAATCGACCAGCGCCACGCCCGCGGCACAGATCGCCGCCGCTCCCTGTTCTGCCACCTCGCCGCCGGCAACGGCGCCGAGGAGCCCATCGAGCGTTCGCTCGACCCCCTGCCCCTGCTCCGGCCCGCTCCGGCGGCGCAGCGCGTAACGGGCGCGGCGCTCGATCGCCTTGCTCAGCCGCGCCGTAAGCCGCGCGCGGGGAAGATCATCGCTCAAAATGCGAAGCGTTTCAGCGGCAGTCATCGCGGGTTCCTTCCTGCGCGGCGGCCGGGCGAGCCTTGGTCAGTCGATCGAATTCAGGGGGCGGCATTATCGCCGGACGAACAGGCTCTACCAACGGCAATTTGGCCTTACTCCGCCCAGTGCGCAGGCGGCACGGATGCCCCCTCGAGGCGATTACAGCCCCACGATGGCGCGGTATGCTGCCAACGAGCCACGCACCTCGACGAGTGAGCCCATGAGCGACTACCTGCTGATCTGCACGACGACCGAAACCCGTGCCCAGGCGGAGCAGATTGCCCGCGCATTGGTCGACGCACGGCTGGCGGCCTGCGTGCAGATCGAGGGCCCGATCACGAGCGTCTATCGCTGGGAGGGCGCCGTCACCCAAGCAGCAGAGTGGCGACTGACGGCGAAAACCCCAGCGGTGCTGTTCGACCGAGCGGTCGAGTTGATCCGCCGCGAGCACACGTACCAGGTGCCCGAGGTGATCGCCCTGCCCATTGTCGCCGGCAGTCGCGACTACCTTGCCTGGCTTTCCGCCGAAACCGACGCCACAGCGGAAGGATCCTGATGGCCGACACGTCGCTCTATCGTTTCTACGTCACGTTGCACGCGCGCCCGGCCGAGGCGCACGCCGGTTCCAAACTCGTACTCGGTGGGCAGACGATCCAGACGCTCGACGTGAACCCTGCCGAGTTGCGCGTGCCCTGCGCGTGCAGTTTCGAAGAGGCCACCGACGCCCTGTCGCGGTTGCCGCGCATGTATTGCGAGCCCGACGGATCGTTCGTCTGGGTCTCGCCACAGAGCGAGCCGTGCTGGCAGGTCGACGGCAACCTTTACGATCGCGATGGCCGGCTCTTGTTCGTCGATCTCAAAGGCACGTGTCCCGCGGTTCACTTCGACGAATTGCTCCGCGCGTTCGGCTGGCCTGAAACGCAGGTCGTGTTCCAGTTGGTGCGCGAGGCGGTCTTCGTCGACGAAGCCGAGTTTCGCCGACTCGCGAGCGTTGCTTGAGGTCAAAGCGAGGTTCAAGCCTGCCGCGAAATCTGCCATGATGGGCGCGGAAGCACTTCGTGGTGCGTCGCACGCCACGATCATCGACCGGAGGGAACATTCGCGATGCCGCGTCTGACGCCGTTACGCATGCAACCGATTCTGCGTCGCTACGTCTGGGGGGGCACGCGCTTGGGAAGCCTCCTCGACAAACCGGTCGGAGATGACCCGTATTGCGCCGAGAGTTGGGAGATCTGCGATCGGGGCCCCGATCAAACCATCGTCAGTCACGGTCCCCTGGCGGGGATGACGCTGCACCAACTCGTGCAGGAACACGGCGAGGAACTGCTCGGTCGACATCATCCGCAGCCGGCCTTTCCATTGCTGTTCAAGTTTCTCGACACCGCGGCGCCCCTTTCGGTGCAGGTACATCCCGACGATGCCCTGGCGGCGCAGGCTCGCACCCCCGACCTGGGCAAGACCGAAGCCTGGTACATCCTCGATGCCGAGCCCGAGAGCGTGATCTATGCGGGTCTCAGCCCGGGCGTCGATCAAGGCACGTTCGAGGAAGAATTGCGCAGCGGCCTGTGCGAAACCTGCCTGCACAGCTTCGAGCCGCGCGCCGGCGATTGTGTCTTCGTGCCCGCGGGCGCCGTACACGCCTTGGGGGCGGGTCTGCTCGTCGCCGAGATTCAACAGGCGAGCGACACCACCTATCGTCTGTTCGATTGGAATCGCTTGGGTACCGACGGCAAGCCACGTCCGTTGCACGTCGAAGAAGGCCTGCGGGCCATCCATTTTCGGCTCGGTCCGATTGGCCCGGTCATCGGGAGCCCCACGGTCCACGACGAAGCAACGCGGCTCGTCGCATGCGACAAGTTCGTGTGGGATCGCTGGACGATCGACGAGGCCATCACCCTCGGCGGCGATCATCGCTGCCACCTGCTCGCCGTCGTCGAAGGAGAGTTGCACGTCGCCGGCGACCCGGCCCGTCGTCCGCTGCGACGGGGAGAAACGATGCTGTTACCGGCCGCTTGTGGCGCCACCGCGTTGCGCCCCCACGGCAACGCCTCAGTCCTAGATGCATATCTTCCCTAGCCCGTACCGCCGGCATCCCCTTCGACCGGAATGGCTTGCGCCCGGCTCAAGTCGTGTGCGTGGCAGCGTCGATGCGACAGCAGAGACGCAAGCACGCGGCGGGCCAGTTCGCCTTCTAGCGGTCGAGCCGCGTACCTATAATCCGCCGCTTGTCGTCGTGGGGCACGAAATCGTACACCGGCTCTACGGGGCCGATCGGGAAAGGTCGATCAGCATGCGATCCGCCGCTCTACTTCTGGGTTGCCTGTTGATGGCCACGGTGTCCAGTGGATGCGGCGGCGGGGGTGGAGGCGGATCGTTCTTGAATCCCCCCAGCGAACAGCAACAACGCGCCACCGCGCAACGCTTCGATCCCTATCCCGAGAACGATACCGGCCCGCCGATTCTGGGCGGTCGACCGCTCGGCTATCGCGAGCCGATCGCCGAACCGAGCCGCGCTCGCTGGAATCCTTCGACCTGGTTCAATCGCCACGGCTCGCCGCAGTCGTATTAATCCCCGCCGGCAGCCACGTTGCTGCACCGGGCCACGGGTCTGCTTTTAGCCGTCCATTCACCGCCGGATGACGTTGCGCGCTGCCCGACGCCGCTAGTCGTCCGCCTCCTCTGGGCTATGATGGGGACACGGCGTGGCTAGGCTGCGCGGTATCTCTCCCTGGCCCCCAGCAGAACGGCAGCCCGTCCATGCCCCCCTCCGAACCCTCGCGAGCGAAACGTCGTCCGCGGGGAAAACCCTCCGGCAAGCCGGCCAAGTTTCGCCGCGGCAAGCCCGGCAGCGCGCCGCGCAAACGCCCCGCGGCCGGCGCAAGTTCAGCCTCCCCCCGCGACGACTCCCCAGAACGCCGCCTGCAGCAAGTCCTCGCCGCCGCCGGCGTCGGCAGTCGCCGTCATTGCGAAGAGTTGATCCTCGCCGGGCGAGTCGAGGTCGACGGAGAAGCGGTCACCAAGCTCGGCACCAAGGTCGATCCCGCGCGGCAACAAATCCGACTCGACGGCGAAGTACTCGTCGCCGAGCGCAAGTCTTACTTTGCCGTCCACAAGCCGGTGGGCATCGTGTCGACGAACCACGATCCGTCGGGCCGACCGCGGGTAATCGATTTGCTCCCCCCCTCGGTAGGACGAGTCTACACCGTGGGGCGCCTCGACAAATCGAGCGAGGGGCTGATCCTGGTCACCAACGATGGTGAGTTGGCCGAACGCCTGACGCATCCCCGTTACGGCGTCGCCAAGACCTACCACGTGCTGGTCGCGGGACAGATCTCCCCCGAGGAATTGGCTCGCCTGCAGCGCGGCATCCACCTGGCCGAAGGCTTCGCCAAGGTCGAAGGCGCCCGCATCAAGAAAGCTCAAAAGCAAAGCTCGCTCCTCGAGATCGTGCTGCGCGAAGGCCGCAATCGCGAGATTCGCCGCCTCTTGGCCCGGGCCGGGCATAAGGTCCTGCGATTGAAACGCATCGCCATTGCCAATCTCCGCCTGGCCGATTTGCCGAGCGGCGCCTACCGCATGCTGCGCGCCGACGAGGTGCGCGATCTGCGGCGTGCCACGTTCGTCGGCCGTCCAGCGGCGGAGACCACGATCGAAGCCGTCCACGAGAGCCCTTCCATCCAGGAAGAGCCCGCTCTCACGACCGCGCGCCCCGCGAAAGAGGCTGCCCCCCCCGGCAAGCCCCCTCGCCAACGACCACACGCAGGGGGTCCCAGACAGCGTCCAGCCGGACGCGGCAAGAAACCGTTCGAGCGCGGCGGCCAGCGTGCCGAACGCCCGCCCCGCAAGCGGGGCGGCCCCCCAAAAAAACCGCTAGGAGCCACGATCATCGGTGGCGACGAACCCGAGGTTCCCGCCGCCACGCGCGAAGGGGGCCGACCCGCCAGACGCCCCCCCCGCCCGAAGCCGCGGGGACGCCGCGCATGAGCGATCCGTTACGCCAACCAACTTTTGCCGATCGCGCCTGCCACGCGCGCGTCGAGATCCTCGAAAACGAGCGTCTCGCGCGCGATACCTATCGCGTGCGCTTTGCCTGCCCGACGATCGCCCAGCGGATCGTGCCGGGGCAGTTCGTCATGTTGCGTCTCTCGCCGGGCGATGATCCGCTGCTGGGCAGACCGCTCGCGTTCTACGACACGATCGACGGCGCCGACAGCCGCCCCGAGGCGCTCGACGTCGTCTACCTCGTCGTCGGCAAGATGACGAGCCGGCTCGCGCGTTGCGTGCCGGGACAGGAACTCGAGGTGTGGGGCCCCCTCGGCAACGGCTTTCCCGTCCGCGAGGCACGCCACGTCATCATGGTGGCGGGCGGCATCGGTCAGACGCCCTTCGTGGCCGTAGGTCGCGAAGCGCTGGGGCTGCGAGCTTATGGCGCCCCGGCCCGGCGCGTGCCTCGCGCCGAACGCGTCACCTTCTGTTACGGCGCCCGCACGGCGGAATATTTCGCCGGCGTCGATGATTTTCGTCGCCAGGGAATCGACGTGCGGCTCAGCACCGACGACGGCTCGGCCGGACATCACGGTCTGGTGACCGAAGTGCTTGCCGACGTCCTCTCGCGCGAGCAGCCGGCCGACTGTCGCGTCCTCTGCTGCGGCCCGGAGAAGATGATGGAAGCGGTGGCGCATCTCACCGCCGAACGCGGCTTCCGCTGCGAGTTGTCGCTCGAGACGCCGATGGCGTGCGGCCTGGGAATCTGCTTCAGTTGTGTCGCCCGCGTGCGCGACGAAAGTGGCAACTGGGATTATCGGCGCACCTGCGTCGAAGGACCCATCTTCGACGCGGCCACGATCGAGTTCTAAACAGACGCCGTGGCTATTTGCCGCGGAACTCCGCGGGGCGCTTGCTGAGGAAGGCCATCACCCCTTCCTTGAAGTCTTCGCTGGCGAAAAGCTCTTCCTGCAAGTCGGCCTCGCGCGCCAGGGCCTGGCCGATCGTATGATCGCCCAGCGAAGCCCGCATGGCACGTTTCGAACGCTCGAGCGAGAGCGGAGCCTTCTTGGCCAGCGACGCGGCGAACTCCTGCACCTGCTCCTCGAAGTTCGCCGTGGGGTAGACGTGATTCACGAGCCCCCATGCGTGTGCTTCCTCGGCCGTGACCCGTTCGCCCAGCATGGCCATCTCGAGCGCGCGTCCCAACCCCACCAGCCGCGGCAGGTGGAACGTGCCGCCTCCGTCGGGAATCAGGCTGATGTTGACGAAGATGTGCGAAAAGAACGCACGATCGCTCGCCAGACGCATGTCGGCGGCCAGGGCAAAATCGCAGCCGATCCCCGCCGCGGCGCCATCCACCGCCGCGATCACGGGCAGCGGAGATTCGACCATACTCTTGATGAGCGGATGGTAGTGATCGGCTAGCAGCTTCTTGACGCTGGGCATCTCTCCCGTGAAGGCGCCGGCCACGGCCTTGAGGTCGGCCCCCGACGAGAACGAACCGCCACTGCCCGTGAGCACGATCACGCGGGCCCCCTCCGAGGCCGCGCTGTCGATCTCCGCCCGTGCCAGATCGGCCGATTCGAGCGTGACCGCGTTACGCACCTCGGGGCGGTTGAATCGCACCCACTTCACGCCTGCTTTCACTTCACCCACGACGATCGGTGCGGCAGTCGACTGGCTCATGTTCGTTCCCCTGCAAGGTACAGCACTTCGCTTCGGCCACGGCACATCGGGTGCCACGAGACGCGTCTAGAAGGGGGCGCCGCCCGTGCCCGGACCGCCACCCCGAATCATCTGGCCGATCAGCGGCGTGAGGAGCGTCAAGGTCTTGAACGCCCCGCGACCGATGGTGGAGTCGAGACGCAAATTTCCCTCGTCCGTGGGCGCGGCGGTGATGGTCATCAAATCGGAATCCGCTCCCTTGTGCGACAGGTTCATGCCCAACATCGAGAAGGCGAGCTTCTGCGTCGAGTCTTGCACCGTTTCGCCCATCATGCGCGTCAACGGTTGCAGGTGGGCCGTCACTTGCAGCGGCTTGACCGAGACGGGCGCCCCCGATATGGCCGCCTTGAGATTCGGCAACGCCTCGGGGCCGATCGCCATCCAGGCCGCGCCGTCGTTGAAGGCGACGTGAATCGCCAGTCCACCGAAGAGCTTGTCGAATGGCTTCAACTCATCGGTCGGTTTGACGACAAGCTTGTGAATCTTCGTCGTCTCGTGCTCGTCGACCCCAAGCTTGGCTTCGAGGACGTTCGGATCATTCTTGGCCATCTCGATCATCTGCTCGAAGACCTTCTCCAACGCCGACGAATCGGCCACGGCGGCGCCTGCCACCAGCGTCATGGTGCGGCCCGACTTCGTAATCGTGAGCGCAAGGTCGAGCTTACCCCCCTCGACCGTCGCTTTGCCCTGCTCGAGGAGTTGCGTGGCAAGATCCTTATAGGCGGTGCGTTCTTCGTCTGAACTGACGATGGCCGAGCTGTTTACCAACTCGTTCAAGGCACCTTCGTACGCGGCCAATTCGGCCCGCATGTGCGACATCATGCCTTCGTCGAGCGGACCCGTCAGATTGACGGCCAACACTGGGTCCTTCACGCCGACGATGCCGCCAAAGCGTGTCTCGACGCTGCTCAAACCCTCGAATTGCGACTTGAGCGGGCTGTCGGCCAATGGCTCGACGAGCGTTTCGCTCACCAGGCGGCTTGTTTCCTGATCGATTTTGACGCCCCACGTCACCCGTTCGACCTCGGCCAAGGCACGCCGAAAGAACTGCACGCCCCCGTGGGCCATCTCGTGACGCAAGGCATATTGGGCATCCGATTCACCCGGCCGCGGCTTCAAAAACTCGCCCAGCAGGGCGCCGGAGTGATCGATCAACAGCGAACGCAGCACCTCGGGCACGTTCTGCACGTTCCACTGGGCCGCCATGTCGTAGCGCGAGGGCAAGTCCCCCACCAGCGCCAGCGGATCGGGCGGGTTCACCAGATGATCGGCCGTCTGCGCAATAAAGGCCCAGCCGTTCACCTCTCGCACCACGCCGGTCAGCGTCCCCTTGCCCACGATGTACGAACCGTCGTCCTGCAGCTTCCATTCCTGGAAGACGATCTTGAACGATTCCATCAGATCGCCCAGTCCGTTCTCGACGATCGGCACGAACGCGACGGGCGAAATGGCCACGCCGTCGGTCAGCACGACGAAGCCCCAGGGGCGCGTCTGATCGACGCCCGGCATGTCGCGCAACGAGAAGCGATTGACCTTCTTCTTCGGCTTGGCGTTCCCCTGGGCCGCGGCGCCCGCTGGCTTTTCCTCGGCCGGAGCCTGTTCGGCGTTCTCGGTCGCGGCGGCTTCCGCGGCGGGCTCTTCAACCGCGGGCTCTTCAACCGCGGGCTCTTCGGCCGCGGCCGGGACGCCGGGACCCGCGAGCGGGCCCAGCAGCTTATCGCGCTGGGCCAGGATCTCGCCCAACAGAATCTCGAACGAATCGATGAACTCGTCGTCGTCACCCTGGGTGCCGATGTACTTCACGTCCTCGACGAACTTCTCGAGACTCTGCGTCGTGAAAACGAGGATCGGCTCGAGCGGACCCGTCGCAATGCTGTCGATCTCCGTCGCCACCGGAGCGGTCGCCACTTCTTGCGCCTGCGCGGGCTGGTGCCACGCCACGCATGCCAGGGTTAAGAGAGTCAAGACGACGGACGATCGGTGCCAGGTGCGCACAGTGCGAATCTCCACGGAGTAGTGCTGCGAACGGCGGCTACGCGAGCCGCCCGATAGCTTGCTTTCCAGGGAACCACGTATGTCTCGCGCGGCCTGTACGGCCGCCCGCGGCCCCATCCAAAGGTGGCACGAGCCTAACACCTAGCTGCCTTGAAAGCCAGTCCCACGGCACGCCGCAGGCCGGGCTCCCCGCGCACCGACAGGTGCCTCCTGGTAGCGAAAGACACGGACACTGGCGTTGCCACACCTGTCGTACTGGAACAGAATAGTGAAAGTTTCACTCCACACGAGGCCGCATTGCTCATGCCACGAATTTCCTGCTGCTACTGGTGGCCCGCGTCGATTTTGCTCGTCGTCATTGCCTTGAACTTGGCCCCCCCAGTCACACTGGCCGCTCCGAAGGATCGCCCGGCGATCAAAACTTCGTTCGAGCAGCTTTCTTGGCACGAAGATGTGCGCGAATTGATAGCCGCCCTGGGCGAAGAGGGGCCCACGCTCCAGCCACTGCTGCCCCGGTCGGTGATCCTCTCGGCAAGCGGCCGGCTCCGTCCCCAAGCCGCCGCGGTCGTCATGCGACGACTGTCCGATCCGGCCTTTATCGCCCGACTCGAGCCCACTCGGCCCGAAATCGCCAACGTCTTCGCCGGGCTCTCCACGGCGATTCCCTTGCTCGACGAGATCGAGCCCGAGGTGCAGCTCATCGTGGCGCGACAGTCGTTCCGCGATGCGGGCGACGCCGTGCCGATGGGCAAGTTCCCTGCCGTGGCCCTCGTGTTCGTGCCGCAAGACACGCGACGGGCGAAGCAACTCTTTCTGAGCGCCTTCTGGGCCGCCATGGCGCAGGCCAACGAAACGGCCAAGCTGACCGGGCGCCCTCGCCTGCGCATGGAAAGCCGCCGTCGCGGAGATGGCTTTTTCGCCGGAGCCACCTTTGTGCCCCTCGAGGGAGAAAAGTACCGGGGACTGGCCGATTACAACGTCTCCCCCGCGATCGGCACCGCCAGCCGGATCTTCGTGCTCTCGAGCAGCAAAGAGCTCGCCGCCGAGCTGGTGGAACTAGCCGCCGGCAAGGAACCCACCTTCGAGCATGTGCCCGGCAGCCTGCGCATCGACGTGGGGCCAGTGGCCGCCGGCGAGTTGATGCTCGACAATGTCCCCTCGGTGGCCGACTTACTCTTCGACGACGACGCGGCGTTGCGTCGCGCCGTACACCGCGTGTCGGACGAAGGCTCGCGTTTCCTCGCGGCGCTGCCCCATCCGCGCTGGCAGCTTCCCAGCCGTCCGCTGGCGCTGCTGCGTCGACAGCTCGACGATGCCATCGGCGATCTGCGCTAGCGCGGCGCTTCCAGCACACGAAGCGCTCACGCCGCGGCCGCGGCGCTCAATTCGTCGGCCAGGGCGATGAACTCTCCCAGGATCATGCCGGTCGCGCCCCAGATGCAGTGCCCGCCAAACAAGAGATGCGGCGCCGAGAATTCGATACCGCGATGATCGCGCGCATGCCGGCCGATGTTGGTCGGATCGGTCATGTAGGGGAGGGGGACTTCGAGCACCTCGGCCACTTCATGCTCGTTGGGGACGAGCGTGGGGCGCTCGTGCAGCACCCCCACCCAGGGCGTGACCTGAAAGTTGCTCACGAACAGATAGAGGGGCGAAAGCTCGCCCAACAGTTCCATGCGCGGATCGTCGACGCCGAGTTCCTCGGCCAGTTCGCGCAAGGCGGCCTCGCTCGTCGATTCGCCAGGCTCGATCAAGCCACCCGGCAGGCTCACCTGACCGGCATGATCGGTCATGGTCGTGGGACGCACCGTGAAGGGCATGTGCCAGACGCCGTCCACGGGATACAGCAGCGCCATCACCGCCGCGCGGCGGGCCCCCGGGGGGGGCGGGGCAAAATGCCGGCCGTAGCTCATCGCCGGCTCAAAGCGCGACTGCGCCGGCCGCCCCGGCAAAGGGTGCTGCAATCGCGCCCCCAACCGCGACGGAAACTCAACATCGAAAGAAGCATTCATCATCCGCAACCGTCAGATTTCTCCGCGCCTCCATCGCTCCGCGTAAGCCCCATTTCCGCGCGTTATCAGGTCTTCGGTTGAGCGGAAAACTCACGCTCGCGCAACAGGCCCCGTTTGATCTTCCCGCTCGGTGTCTTGGGCAATTCCGCGACGAACTCGACCTTGCGCGGATACTTGTACGGCGCGGCGTGCGATTTGACCCATTCTTGCAATTCGCACGCCAAGGGATCGCTCGCCACTCGATCGACGCGGAGCACGACAAAGGCCTTGATAATCATGCCGCGCAGCTCGTCGGGGCTGGCCACCACGGCCGACTCCAGCACCGCCGGATGCTCGGCCAGGCAGCTTTCCACCTCGAACGGCGACACGCGATAACCGCTGGCCTTGATGACATCGTCGCCGCGTCCCTGAAACCAGAACAATCCCGCTTCGTCCTGACGCAGCACGTCCCCCGAGTAATACCATTCGCCGCGAAACACCTCGGCCGTGCGGTCCGGCTTGTTCCAATACTCTTTCATCATGCCTGGGTGCGTATCGCGGCGCACGCACAGAATGCCGGGCTCGCCGCGCGGCACTTCGCGCAGCTCGTCGTCCATGAGCTTGATCACGCAGCCCGGCGCCGGGCGTCCGCAACTCCCCGCCATCACTTCCTCGCCCACGCGCTGAAAGCAGTACACCATGCACTCGCTCATGCCGATGCCGTCGAGTGGCGTGAACCCCAGGGTGCGGCGCACCCCCTCGAACGTGTCGGGGGGCAAGGGCTCGCCTGCGCTCGTGCCATGACGCAGGCTCGCAACGTCCGCCTCGTGAACGGCCGGGTCGGCAGTCAGCATGCGAAACATCGTCGGCGTGCCCACGAAGTTCGTGATGCCGTACCGCGCGATCAAGCGAAACCAGGCCGCCGGATGAAAGCGACCGTCGAGCGGATGGTAGAGCACCGTCTCGATGCCCGAGCGCATCGAGTACAGAAACGTCGAGGCCACCGGCAGCAGCCAGCCGACCTCGGCCGGGCAGGTGCAGACGTCGTCGTCGCGATAGTCGTGCCAGTGGCGAATCAGCGGATCGTACGAAATCGGGTAGCGGTGGTAATGCACCACCCCCTTCGGATCCCCCGTCGTGCCCGACGTGTAGGCGATAAAAGCCACATCATCGCTGGCCGTGTCTGCCGGCGAAAACGCCTCGTCCCCCGACGCGATGAGCTCGGCCAGATCGAGTTGCCGTCCGGCCAGCTTCGCGCCGGCATAGGGTAGCGCCAGCACATGCTTCAAGTCGGGCGCGCGAGACCAGACGCGCTCCACTTCGCCCGCCAGACCGGTCGTCGTCACGACGGCCACGGCGGCCGAATCGCGCAAGCGGTATTCGATCTCGCTCTCGCGAAACTGCGTGCTGGAGGGAATGAACACGCCTCCCAGCTTCGCCACCGCGAGCGAGGCGATGTAAAACTCGGGCAGATTCGGCAAGCGCAACAAGACGCGATCGCCACGCCCCACGCCCAGCTTCGCCAGCGACGAGGCCAACCGGCTGCTCGCCGCATCCATTTCGGCATACGTATAGCTGCGGGCCTCGCCGGCCGAATTCTCCCAGGCCAGGCAACGCTTATCCCCGCGCCCTTGGGCCACGTTGCCTTGTGTCAAAGACACCCCCAAGTTGTATCGAGCCGGGATGCCCGACCAGGGATCCGTCTCGCGCCAGAGCTTTTCGTACGCCAACTGCGCGTCGGAGGGCATGGAGCTTTTCGCAGGGGGGTCAGCGATCGAGCCGATAGACAGCGTACGAATTATTCTGATACACCAGATCCAGGGCAAGACGAGGTTGGGCCTCGACCAACAGGTACGCCGCGTCGTACGTGTCCCCCAATTCATGCAAACGCTCCGGCGATAGCTCATTGAGCGACCCCACCCAGCGTTGAGGAACCCGGCCGGGATCGCGGTAAATCTCGCGTAATCTCAGCCGCCACTCGAGCAAACTGGCCGCATCCTGGGGGACATCCTTCCACGTGGCCACCTCGCTCCGGGCGGAATACCACTTGAAGGAACTTTCCATCCGCGGGGTGAGAAAGCGGGCCTCGGGAGGGGTCTTCTCGGCAATCCATGCGCACGCGGCGCGCCAATCGGCAAACTGCTCGCCGCGGGTCGCCGCAGGCTCGGCCGCGAAACCGCGAAAACTCCGCGGCGCCCGCACCGTGGCGATCGTCCAGAATCGTTCGGCCGTATACGCGCTCACGAAGATCGCCAGCGCCACCAATACCCCCCGCTTCCACCGCTGTCGTGCGATCCGCGCCACATCGGCATCGCTCAGGCTCAACCCATTCACCACGAGCAAAGCCACCGCGGCAGGCACCAACACATCCGCCAGACGAAACCAATAGAACTTCATCAGCGCGGCGTGCAGGGCGCGATCCCCCAACGTACACGTGCTCACGATCCATCCCACGGCCGAAATGACGATCGTGCCATGCGTAAACCAGCGCAACTCGCGCGGCAGCCACGCCCGTGGCGTGAACCAGGCCAGCCCGATCCACGCCGCCATGAGCGACATCGCTCGAACCACCTCTGCCGGTTGAAAACTCGTGGGATCGAGATGATGCGCCAGCCGGCGATAGACGTAAATCATGTTCGCCGTGCGCACCGTATCGGGGTCGCTCTTCGCCGTCAGCAAAAGTGCGGCAGAGAGCCCCGGCAGCGACAAGATCAAACCGATCGACAGGCCCCCCAGCATCGATCCAATCGAAGGACGCTCGCGCCCCATCGCGAGCCAGGCAACCCCCGCCGCCAGAACCGACCAGCCCCCCACGAGCACGTGAAACGACGACGCGGCGCCGAACCAAATCCACGCGGCGTTCCACCGTGTCCGGGCTAGCGCCGCCATGCCGAGAAACACCCCCGCGTAAGCAACCCCCTTCGCTTCGGCCCCCCCGACGGCCCATTCGCCCGCCATTTCGCATTGCTCGGCCAACAGCACGAACAGCCCGGCCGCCAGCGGCGCCAGCCAGCGCCGCGCGGAGATCGCATTCCACAACCGGCACCAGGCGAAGGCCTCGAGCGCCCAGACGATCCAGCGCACCGTCCAGGCGTACGCATCGCGCGGCAGGTACGAAAGCCAGCCCAGCGCCCAAGTGAACGTGGGATGGCCATCGGCCGCGTCGTAGAAGAAATCGTTCGGCACCCAGTCGGGCTGCCACTGGTGCTTGGTCTTGCCGAGATAGTGCGCCTCATTCGCCTCGGGCAGCGGCCACGCCACCAGCAGCGCGAACATGGCCAGCACCGCCGCCACCTGCCCGAGCTCAACGAAGAACGATCCCCCCACGGTCGGCCCGTCGTCGCACAGGGTTGCGGCAGAACTTTGTTCCACGACCGGCTCCCGGTTACTCGGTCCGGTCGACCGCCTGATGCACCAGCGTGGGCAACTCGGGCGATTCGCGCAGTGCCTCGGCGATCCGCGGGTGCGCGAAGATCCGCACGCGTTTCACGTAGTCGTCGAACTGCTCGCGCGCCAGCGTCCGCACGACGGGGGACACGTCTTCCAAACGGCGATACGCCTGCTGCTTGCCGAAGCAGACCTCGACGTTGAACTCCACTTCGCGCTCGACGGGGGGCGCATCGAACAAGATCTCGTGTGGCGCCACGACGCGCCCCAGGTGCGTGCTGGCCAGCGTCGCGAACTCCGCGGCACACGCCGCCAGCCAGGGATAGGGACGCCGCGCCAGCCGCGCGTAAAGCTCCTGATCTTCGAAGTAGCTGTATTGCCCGACCCGTTTATAAAGACGCCGCGCCGGCCCGAATAGGCCGTTCAACAGGTCGGCCGCCGGTCCTCCGGTGGCCACGCGGCGCAGCTCGGCAATCATCGGCTCGTCGGTCAAGCGAAACAGCGCATCGAGATCGAGCTGATTCATCAGCAGATAAAAGGCCCGTTGCAGCATGGCGGTCGCCGAGCGAACCCCGTGGTGCCAGTAGACCTCGCTGAACATGACGTAGCGTGCAAAGACCAGCAACTCGGCCGCGGTACGTCCCTTGTCGGTTACCGCGAGACCATCGCCGGCCTCGTTCAGGCACAGGCTGCCGATCAAGCGCCCCTGATCGAAATGCCGACCGTAGGGGACGCCCGCGTGCAGGCTGTCGCGCCCGAGGTAGTCCATCTTGTCGATGTCGATCGGCCCCGACAGCATGCTCGCCAGGATGCGCGAGCGGGCGTCGCGCGGCCGTGCCGACAACAGCGCCACGACATCGCGCGGATTGACTCCCCAATCGTCGCGCAGCGTGTCGGCCACCTCCCCTTCGAGCAGAAAGCTGTTGGCGAACAACTCGTGCTGCGGCACACCGGGCAATCGCATGTCTTCGATCGGATGGCAAAAGGGCCAGTGCCCCAGGTCGTGCAACAGCGCGGCGGTGATGAACACCTCGGCATCTTCCGGACGCACGGTCGACGTGAAACGCTCGTCGTACGAAAGCTGCTTGAGATACAAGAGCGCGAGACGATAGACCCCCAGCGAATGCTCGAAGCGGGTATGGATCGCCGCCGGGTAGACGAGCGAAACCAGCCCCAACTGACTGATGTGAGCCAGCCGACGGAACTCGCGCGTGTCGATCAACTGCCTCACGCGCGGCGTCAGGGGCACGTCGGTCTCGGGCGGAATGCGCACGATCGAACGGCGATGATCGAGCCCGGCAATCTCCGGAATGTCACGAATCGTGGACATACTCTTGTCACGCACCGCAAGCGCGCGGGCGGCCAAACAGGTCGAGCACGATCTCGGCGACGGCCGGGTCGGGCCGCTCGCTGCCGAGCGATTGCAATTGCTGCCACAGTCGCCCGCCGCGCTCGACGACCTCGGCCAGGTGCGTGGGGCAGTCGAACGTACGCGCCGCGTCGATCTCGAACTCGGCGATCTTCAACTCGAGCGCCGCCGGCAGGGCCGACATCGCTTCGATCGTTTCGAAGCGTGTCTGCCCGACGATCAACGGATTGTCGCGCCCCGCGATCGCCGAGCGTGCGTCTTCCTTGAAGATCACCAGCGGCTTGCCGAGCATCCACGCCATGGTGGCCTCGGCGACGGCCCCTTCGTCGGGGACGCGACCGTTCAGGTTCAGCACCAACGATCCGCAACCGAGCACTACTTGGAAGGTGTCCAGGGCGAAGACCGCCTCGTGCAACAGGCGTCCCGCGGCGGCCGGTTCGTACCCTTCCTCGACCAGGTAGGGGTGGACCAGCGCAAACTCCATGCCGTCGGAGTGGGGCACGAAGGGCTCGAAGCCGGCCGAAGATAGCACCCCGGCAATCTGTAACATCTCGCGTCGTTCGGCCTCGTTGAACAAGGGGCCCGCACAATAGACGCGACGCAAATCTCGTAGCGGTTCGATCCGCATAGTCTTATCTGCCAAGGCTTCCGTGCCGCACACCCCGCAAGCTGGGGCTGGAATGCTTCGTGCCTCAAAGCTAACGCCCTGCCCGACTCGCTGCAAGCAAGCGCGCCATCAGGGGGCCAGGCCACCAATGCTTCGAGACGCAAACGATTCTCCCCACCCCGTTTGGATCGTCTGAAGTCGGCTTCTCGGCAGCTTGTCGTAGCGGTAGACTCCGTTAGACTTATGGTGGCGAATGCGAGGCCGCCAGCGCTCGGGGCGACGACTGCAAATTCGGCTGCTTCACCCGCCAAGCCCAGCAACTCTTCGATCGAGGGGCATCGCAAGCTCTGCGAATCCACTCGCCAGCCAGGCCGATCGCCTCCCCGCGTGCTCCCCTCGCAATCAGAAACGATCCAAGTCGCTCGCCAGGGCGATTCCAGGTACGGAGAACAGAACTGATGTCGCCTGACCAACTTGCCAGTCTGGCCGAGGCCGTGACGCCGGTCACTCCCGCCGCCACCCCTTCGGTTGCCGAACCCGTCGCGGCTGAAAAGTCCAACATCGGCCCGATCGCCCTTGCTGAGAATCTCCGCGAACGCTGGCGGCAGGGCATCGACTGGCCGGTGATGACCTGGATCGCCGTGCTCCATATCGGCGCCCTGGGCGCCCCGTTTTTCTTCACCTGGAAGAGCGTGCTCCTGGCGGTCGTGTTGGCCTGGCTCACCGGCGGCATCGGCATCTGCCTGGGCTACCACCGCCTGCTGACCCACAGTAGCTTCACGACGTTCCGTCCCGTCCGCTGGATGATCGCCTGGCTGGGAGGCCTCGCCGGTCAGGGCTCGCCCCTCACGTGGGTGGCCAACCATCGCAAGCATCACGCCTACAGCGATCAGGATGGCGATCCTCATTCGCCCCACGATGGCGCCTGGTGGAGCCACATGCTCTGGCTCATGCCACGCTTCAACGGCAAGTATTACGACTCCCTCTACCAACGCTACGCCCCCGATCTGCTCAAAGATCCCTTCATGCGGATCCTCGATCGGACGTTCCTGTTGTGGTACTTCCTGCTCGGCGGGGCGTTGTTCCTCGTCGGCTATCTCGGCTGGGATGCCTACACCGGCTGGTCGTTCGTCGTCTATGGCATGTTCGTGCGGCTCGTCTACGTGCTGCACACGACCTGGTTCGTCAACTCCGCCACGCACATGTGGGGTTATCGCAACTATGAGACGAGCGACGACAGCCGCAATCTCTGGTGGGTTGGTCTCCTCTCCTTCGGCGAGGGCTGGCACAACAATCACCACGCCTATCAGCGCGCCGCCGACCATGGCCATCGCTGGTGGGAGTTCGACATCACCTATCTCACCATCTGCCTGATGGAAAAGATGGGACTTGCCTGGAACGTCGTGCGCGACCTGCACAAGCGCCGCTCGCCGGCCGCCTAGTCGAGTAAGACGCCGCGAAAGGTGTGGCGCCGCTGGCCGGCACAACGGTGTGCGACACCGCTGGCTTGCCCAGCAGTGGATCGCGGGGGATGGCGCCATCGATAAAGGGCACCCGTCGATGTCCGAAATCCGCATCGGCCTGATCGGCGCGGGCGCCAATACTCGCCTGCGTCATATTCCCGGCCTGCAGGCGATCTCCGGCGTCCGTCTGGTTTGCGTGGCCAATCGCTCGCTGGCATCGGGCCAGGCGATTGCCGGCGAATACGACATTCCGCGCGTCCACGCGCATTGGACCGACGTCGTCGCCGATCCCGGGGTCGATGCCGTCCTGATCGGCACGTGGCCCTACCTGCACGCCGAGGCCACCTGCCGCGCGCTCGAGGCGGGCAAGCATGTGCTGTGCGAGGCCCGCATGGCCATGAACGCCGCGCAGGCGCGGCGCATGCTCGCTACTGCTCAGCAGACCGGCCGTGTCGCGATGCTCGTGCCCAGTCCCTTCGGCCTGGCAGGCGATCGCGTGATGGGCGACTTGATCGCCGCCAAGCTCGGCGAGCTCCGCGAGATCTACGTTCGCGCGCTCTCCCCCCAACTGCTCGACGCCAGCCTCCCCCTGCACTGGCGTCAGCGTGCCGATCTCTCGGGCGTGAACGTGCTGACGCTGGGTATTCTGAACGAAACGGTGCAGCGCTGGTTCGGCCGCACCGAAAGCGTCATGGCCGAGACGTCGATCTTTGTCCCGCGCCGCTTGAATCAAGACACCGGTCGCTTGGACGACGTCGAGACCCCCGATAGCGTGGCCGTGGTGGCCCGCATGGCCAGTGGCGCGACGTGCGTCTACCACGTGAGCGGCGCCGCGCGGCACGCAGGGGGCATGCGGCTCGAAGCATACGGCGCCGCCGGCTCCGTGCATTACGATCTCGAACGCGACACGATCCATCTCGGCACTGCCGAAGACAAACAACTGGCCGTGGTCCCCATTCCCGCCGAGCAAGCGGGGCGCTGGCAGGTCGAGGAAGACTTCATTGCCGCCATCCGAGGGGAGCGCCCCGTCACGATGACGAACTTTGCCGACGGCGTGAAATACATGTGCTTTACCGAGGCCGTCCGTCGCTCGGCCGACACGGGACGCCGCGTTCATCTCTTCGAGGTGTGAGCTCGCCGATGTTCGTGCCGCAGCTCGAAGCGAATCTGCCGCGCACGGCAACGATCAACCGACTGGGCGAGGTCTGCCGACTGGGACTCGCCACGCGCGGCAATACGCATCTGGCCGACGAGGACGTGCTGGCGGCCGTGGCCCGTGGAGTACAGTATCTCAACTGGTGCGGCTACGCCGACGGCATGAGCGCTGCCGTGCGGCAAATGTCGCGCGACGAGCGCCACGCGATCAAACTGGCCGTGCAGCTTGAAGCCCGTACCGCGGACGATGCCCGTCGCGAGATCGAGCGGCTGCTCTCGGAATGCGGCGCTGACTATCTCGACGCGGTCACGTACTATTACGTCGAACATGTCGAAGAATGGCACGAGATCCTCTCCGCCGGCGGCGCTGCCCAGGCGCTCGAGACGCTGCGCGAGCAAGGAGTCGTGCGCGCGATCGGCTTGACGAGCCATCAACGATCGCTCGCCACCTCGTTTGCAGCCAGTGGCCGACTTGATCTCCTCATGCTGCGTTACAACGCTGCCCATCGCGGCGCGGAGCGAGATGTCTTTCCGACGTGCGACGAGCAGAGAGCTTCTGTCGTGGCGTTCACCGGATTGCGCTGGGGCGCTTTGCTCGAATCGACGCCACAAGACCCGCACGATTTCGCGTTGCCGACGGCGGCGGAATGCTACCGCTTTGTCCTCGCGCACCCGGCGGTCGACGTCGCCCTGATGGCCCCCGACACGCGCGACGAATTGGAAGAAAACCTTGCGTTGCTCGACAACTGGCAAGGACTTTCGGCCAAACGCTACGCAGAACTCCTCCAGCACGGCAACCGCGTGCGCGCTCACGCAGGGGCATTTCCCTAGCCTCCGCGCAAGACGCCTGCCCCGCGCTACCTCAACAACCTATTTTGCCGTTGCGCGGCTACTACCCCTAAAGTTTTTTTCTAGCCTATTTCACGGCATATTGACGCAAGTCTTGATATATCGGCCGCGTACGAGAGTCGTCTACCCCATGAGTATGGCATCGTGCCGACAAACGCCTTACGGGGTGGTTGAATTCGCACAGGGTGCTAGCTAGGTTCAGCCCCGATGGAACGCCTTCGGAACGGATTCCCACCGCGGGGCACGACACCAACCACGCCCTGCCAACCCACACTCCCTCGCCCGTAGAACGCCCCGGCCAGCACCTGGTACTCACGGCGTTCTTGGTTCCACGCAGCACGCCCAACCTGAAGCGCTCGGCGCCTGGCAAGCTCCGTGCCGTCACTACGGACAGATCGTTTCGCGAGGCCTGGCTCTTCATCCGACGAGTGGCCTCAAGTCAACTCACGGAGGCGAACAATATGAATTTGATCGTGCTAGTCGCGGTGACCTTGGCCGCACCTCACATGGCCTCGGATCCCACGGCCGACCTGTTGGCCATCAGTGCCGCGGTGCGACCGGCCGAGCCGAAATTTTCGTTCATGTCGGCGCAAAAAGAGGCCCGCCTGCGGGCACTCTTGCCGCAGATCGACGATCGGGCCATGAGCGAGCTACTGGCCGACGACCACCTGCTGCTCTACACCGAAGAAGAAATGCCGCGCGCCTATCAGTTTTGGGATGGCATGTTCCCTGGCGTCCACAGCCCGAATTACAACATCTCGGCCAACAACAGCGAACCGTTCGGCAACGGCAATCGCGAGTTCCCCTGGGGCTCGCCCGCCGGCACTCATCGCACGAGTGACCTCACGTCGTTTCGCTTTCTCTCGCTCCCCCGCGGCGCGGACGGCAAGCAATTGCCAGTCGTCTGGTACCGCCGTGCCCTGACAGGCGATGGCCGCATGGGCTATGCGTGGACGTTCCCAAAAGGCGCCGTGCTGGGCGAAGTCCTGTGTCTGCGTGGCCCCGATGGCAAAGACTACGCCTTCGAATTGCGTATTCGCCGCCGCGAGGTGAACGATTGGGGCGTCGACGTCTTCCGCCCCTTCCCGGCCACAGAGGATCTCGCCGAACGCATCAAAGAACTGCGACCGGGCTGGTACGAGCAGGAGAAACTGGCACGGTTCGTCTCCTACCTGGCGGAGCCCCGCGAGCTCCCCTCGATGCGCCTCGTGGATCAACAGCCGGGCCAGCGTGCCTTCGAACAACGCATGGGGCTCGACACCCTGCCGGCCCTGGACGACGACATGCTGGTGACCGAGTTGCTCACCACCACGCCGTTCCGCTCGGCGCTGGGGGCGACGTGGCGTTTCGGCACGAACGGGCAGCGCACGGCGGCTCCCACGACCGATGCCAAGTTCCATATCGTGCCCGCCAGCTACGATGCCGGCTTCGTCGACGTCGATCGCGTCTCCTGCGTCCGCTGCCACGAGACGGTGAACCAGAGCGTCAACCGCTTCAATGCCGGCCGCGATTGGTATGGTCGCATCCGGGGCTCGGACGGCATCTTCTCGTTCCACCCCTTCTCGCACGGCAGCATCAGCGGCAACGGCTACGTCAACTCGGTCTCGATGCGCGGCGACATGCAAACCGCCGGGCTGCTCCAGCGGTACGACCCGAAAAAGCACCCCGCCGAGAACTACACGAAGATCGAGTACCTGACGGAGTAGTGCCGCTACTTGCGTCAGGCGGAATAAAACTGGCACCGGTTGATCGACAGCGATCGACCGGTGCCATTTTTGTTGGCCGGCGTAAGTGGCTTTAGAATCAGGCGATTGGACCATTTGCAACAGCCGGGTAGCACCGACGATGGTGCGGCGCGACGTCGCGCACGACAACACGCCCGAGTCGCACCGTCGTCGGTGTTGCGCAGCAACCAGAGGGTCGATCGGGCAGGCACCTTTCAGCAGCGCAGCCTCGCCACCACGTCGGTCCGGTCGAAACGATCCTCTTGTCGCTGCGCGACACCGACGAGCTTCCGACTTGCGCGAGATAAGTTTCACGCCTGCTGCGGAAACTCGTCGGTGCTACCCCCCAAATCCAGCATCATACCCTGTTTTCGGGTTCCCAGATTCCACGCGCACGATTTGAGGACCAATTTGGCAAGGGCAACCTGAACTTTTAGCTCTGACAAGGCACTAGTCCCTCATCCCACGTAGATGGCCTAAGTTGAGTGGCAGAAACATTATCCAACATTCTATATACACGCCGCAAGACAGCCCCCCTCGGCGGCAACTATCTTGGCGGACATGACGCCCACGAATCCGCGGGCCGCCGAGGATGGCCCCCCCGATCAACCGCCGATCGACCCCAGCGCGGTGCTGGCGCAGAACGAGCGCTGGCTGCGGACGGTGGTCTACGCGCGATTGGGTCAGCCCGATGCCGTGGACGAAGTGCTGCAGGAAGTCGCCCTGGCGGTGGTGCGAAATCGCGCTCCGCTGCGCGACCCAACCAAAGTGGCGCCGTGGCTCTACCGGCTGGCGGTGACGCAGGCCCTGCTCCACCGGCGCAAGCTCGGCCGGCAACGGCGGCTGGTCGATCGAGTGGCGATGCGGCGCGGCGTGTCGGAAGAAGACGCGCGCGAGGCCGATCCGCTCGACTGGCTGCTGGCACGCGAACGTAGCCGCCTGGTCCGCGAGGCGCTGGCGCGACTGCCGCGACGCGAGGCCGAGATGCTGCTGCTCAAATACAGCGAGGACTGGAGCTACCAACAGATTGCCGACCATCTCGGGCTGACGCACGCAGCGGTCGAAAGTCGACTGCACCGTGCCCGTGCCAAACTCCGCCAGGAACTGACCGTGCGAGAGGTGATCGAGACGACACGATGAGCGCGCCGCAACAAGAACTGAACGCCGCCGAGTTGCAAGACCTCGAACGTCTCGTCGATGGCGAGCTCGAGCTTGCCGCGCAGCAACAGTTGCTGCAACGACTCGAACAGGTCCCCGAGGGTTGGCGGCGCTGCGCTCTGGCGTTCCTCGAGTCGCAAGCGCTCGCTCGAGAATTATCCCTTCCCACGACCCGGCCGAGCGATACGCCGGTCCTCGCGGGAATCACCATCAACGACGCTACCGCACAACCGACCGTTGCTCCGGTTCAACGCCAAAAGAGAGTCTCGCCCGTCTTCGCGCTGGCGGCCAGTTTCTTGATCGCGTTCGGCTTGGGGCTTGCGCTCCGCGGCACGATCCTGCACGATCCCAGCACCGGCGGGGTCCCGTTGGCCGAGTCGGAGGCCGAGTCCGCGTCGGGAGATCCGGTGGCCCAAGCAGCGGCGCCACCACTCGAACACGCACGCCCCGTCCAGATATCTCCGGCCCCGTCCGATCTGAAAAACGCTTCTCCCAGTGGCGCACCGATCCGCCTGGTCGGCTCGGACAAAGACGGCCGCCCCGCCGGGATGCCACGGCGATCGTTGATTCCCCCCCAGGTACGACGCGCGTTGGAACGGATGGGACATCGTGTCGAAGAGCACCTCGAGATGCTCCCCATCGAACTGGAAGATGGCTCGCAAGGGTACGTGCCCGCCGAGCGCATTGAGTTGCACTACATCGGAAATCAGTATCAGTAGGCCAAGATCGGCCAGGCCACGATGAAACACCGGAATCGACCGTGCTGCCGCCACACGTTGGCCCGGTAGGCAGTCCGTGCGAGCCATGCCCGAAGGGAGTGTGTTTGCCATGAAGATCGCCCGCTGGAAGGACCGCCTCGCGTGGTTCGCTATGGTCTCGGTCGTGTTGCTGTCGGGCGCCTGGGTGCAGGCCCAGCAGCCGACTCCGCCGGGCGACGTGCTGTTGCCGGCTATTCCCGGCCTCACCCCCCAGAGTTTGAACCTTCCCACGGCGCCGGTGCCGCCGCCGAGCCCCTACTGGGTTGGACTCGAATGCTTTCCGGCGGACTCGACGTTGCGCACACAACTCGGCCTGCCGGAAAATAGCGGACTCGTCGTGGCCGAAGTCGCCCCGGACAGCCCCGCTGCCAAGGCGGACATCAAGCAGCACGACGTGCTACTGAGCGCCGGCGACAAGCAACTCTCCTCGGTGGCCGATCTCATCGAGGCGATTAACGCGTCGCAGGGAATCACGATGTCCAAGGCCGGCGAACCGCTACGGAAATCGGAGGAGGCCGTGCCCGCTCCGAGTAAAACGCTGACGCTGGCCGTATTGCGTGCCGGCGAAAAGTTGACGATCGAGGTCACACCTGCCGCGCGCGAGGTGAACGCCCGCGCTCTGCCGGCAGGGCCGGGTCGCATCTTCGGGCCCGACAGCCGAGCGCTGACCAACTGGATCGAGCAGTTGCGGGGCGCCACCGCCCCCGGACAAGGGCCCCTCTCGTTCTGGGTCGCCCGGCCGGACGTCATCTTCCAGGGCGCCGCCGAATTGCCCGAGGATATGACCATCACGATCAAGAAACGAGGCAAAGAGCTGGCCCAGATCATCGTCGAACAGGGAGAGAAGAGCTGGCAAGTGACGCAAGATCGCCTTGCCGAGCTTCCCGACGACGTGCGCCGCCACGTCGAGCCGCTGCTCAATCCCCTGGCGCAAGTAGCGCCAGGCGCGGCGCAGGAGATCGAACGCGTCGAACGTGAACTGCTCGGCCGCGTCCGCGATCTCGATCCAAACGGTGCCCTTCGTAGCCGCCTGGAACAGCGTCTCGAGCAACTCCACGAACAACTCGAAGGAGTTCGCCGCTCGGTCGAAGAGTTGAAGAAGCCGAGCGCGGACAAAGCAGCGCCAAAAAAGGAACAGCCGGCAGCGAAGCCGGCAGAAGATCTGCCCGAGCCGAAGAGCGACGCCAGCGAAGTCTGACGTAAGTCAGGCACCCCATGCTTGACAACGGCTTTAACGCAAAGGCGCAGAGACGCTAAGACGCAAGCTCTAGGTGATTAACACCGAGGCGCTGCTTGCATCGAGCAACACAGGCTAACAGCCTGTGCCACCGCCATATCTTTTTCTTTGCGTCTCTGCGGCTTCGCGTCTTTGCGTTAAAAAGTTCTGCGAACGAATCGCCGGTCTAAGGCTAGTCGCGGACCTGCAGGAACACGTTCGTTCCCTTCTTGTTCGATGTCGCCACGTCGAGCAGGCCGTCGCCGTTGATGTCGGCCACGTCGAATTGCGTGCCCACGCCGCTATCGTGGTCGAACTGGTGCGCGATCCACTTCGGCTTGCCCTTCTCTCGCGTCAGTTCGAACCAGTACATCACGGCGGGTTGATCGGAACCCGGATCGCCACTGGCGCCGTGTGCCCACCAACGCTTGCCTGTCACAAAGTCGGGCAGGCCGTCGCCGTTGATATCGGCCAGCCACAGCGAGTGGGTCTGCGAGAAGCTGCGATCGATCTCGTGCGTCTTCCAACCCTCGGACGTCTGCTCGTGCCACCAGATGCCAAACGCGTGCGCGCTCGAACTAAGGACGTCGTTGTCGCCGTCACCGTCGAAGTCATAGACGTACATGTTCGCGCACGGCTCGCCAAACGGCGCCGCATGGAATTCCCATTCGCCCTGGCCGAGCTTTTCCGGGGCCTCCCACCAGCCTTCGTTACAAAGAATGTCGGGCCGGCCATCGCCGTTTACATCTCCCACGCCTAGTCCATGCGAGAACTTTTGCGTGCCCGGTGCGTTCGGCTTCGAGATCGGCGTGATCTTCCAGGGCGCCGCCGGATCGGCCGTCGGCTTCGCATAAGCCATGCGATTCTCGCCATCCGAGAAGATCAGCTCGCGCCGGCCATCTCCGTCGATGTCGAGCATGTTCGGGCTTTCATTGTTCGTAACCGGCACCGCCTCGTGACGTTTCCACTTCCCCTCGGTCGATTGGGGGTTTTCGAACCACCACGTCTGCTTGCCTGGAAAATCGACCACGATGATGTCGTTCCAGCCATCGCCGTTGATGTCGTCGATGAAGTTGCAGAACGTATCGCTGTAGTTGGCGGGATCGAACTCGTGAGCCTCTTCGGCAAACACGTGCATCTTCCAGTCGGGCGCGGTGAAGTAGACGCTGCCGGCCGTGATGTCGGGCTTGCCGTCGTTATTCAGATCGCCGATGGCCGAGCCTTCGCTGCGAAATTTCCCCTCGATCTGCGTCCGTTTGAACTGGATGCCTTCGGCCCACGACGTAGCGGCGCACGTCGCCATCAACACGCCCAAGACCCACGAGGCCCGACAGACGATGCACTTCATAGACTCGTTCCTCTCGACGCTCAAACGGACCGCTGCTTCGCGTATCAAGACGCAAGGCCGCCTGCCGTGATGGTTGCAATTCAATAGAGGGGGCGCGTGTTGCACCGCGCCGACAAGGCGCAGCGCCGCCCGACAACAGACCGCTACAGTCTACTGTCGGCGCCGGCCCGGCGAAAGAAACGCCCGCCGCGCGATGGCCCGCCGTAAGCGCCCGCCATGTAGGCAGCAGCGTGCGAGAACTCGGCTTGCTACTGGGCGAACTGACTGGTGCCCTTCCAGGACCAATGGCTGGCGGTGGTCACTCCGCTGCTCCCCCCCACCGCGGCCGAAGCGGCGTTGCCGTGCGTCGTCGAGCCCGGGAATTCCATCGTCGATGGCCCGGTATTTCCGCCTGCCGAGGCCCGCGCCGGGCCAATGGCGCTGGCGGGCAAGACCTGCGGCGCCGCGGCCGTCCCCGGTGGCGCCTGCCCCGGTTCCACATAAGGGACGTAACGGGCCCCATTGGGGGCATACTCGGCAGCGACCTCGGCGGCCGAGGGATCGGCCTCGAACCGCGTAAACGATTGCAGGGCGCGGCGCGAGTTTTCGTGAGTCGGGTCGGCGGCCAGCGCCTTCTGAAAACACGTCTTCGCCGCGTTGTTGTCGTCGCGCGAGGCGTAAATAAAGGCGACGTTGTATTGCGCGTCCGCTTCGCTCCCCGCCTTGCGGAATTCCACCAGCGCCTGGTCCATGCGTCCCTGATGTCCGTAGACGAGTCCCAGGTTGTTGCGATAGCGCGCCTCGGACGGTGCGAGATTCACCGCTTTGAACAAGGCGCTTTCGGCCTTGTCGAGTTGCCCCTGCAGGAAGAAGCAATAGCCCAGGTCGTTGAACAACTGCGCCTCGGTCGGGGCGCGCTCGATCGCCTGCGAGTACAGGGCCTGCGCCTCCCGATGCCGGCGTTGCTTGTCGGCCACGATTCCCAACCGGTGATACGTCTCGTAGCGGTCGGGAAACTCGACGATCATGGCCTGGTACAAATCGCGAGCCTCGACCAGCTTGCCGCTGCTTTCCAGCGTTCTCCCCTTGGCAATCTGACGCAAGAACTGCTGCTCGGCTTCTTTCTTCTTGTTGACGAAGGGGATCGCACGACGCGCCGGTGGCGCATGGTCCAGATCCATCGAGAGCCGCTCGCCGGGCAACGTCGGTGGCGAGGCGCAGCCGCTCAACGCTGCCGTCGTCACGGCGCCGGCGACAAGGCTCCAGAAGGTTGCAGTCGTGCGAGGCCAGCGAATCATGATTCGACCCATTTTTTCTTGCGAGCAAGGTTTATACCGGTGCCCAGGCGTTGAGCCAGCGACGCTTGATT